>JBKPMY010000147.1:0-6148 GCA_046732375.1 Myxococcota bacterium | reverse complement strand
GAAGAGGATGTGATCGATGCCGTCCCAGTACAGCGGGACGAAGGACTGCTCCGGCATCGGCTTGAAAGGACGCCGGTCGTCGTCCTCCCAGAGCACCGGCTTCGTGGAGAAGGGTCGGGCGCCACCGCAAGCGAGGAGACTGGCGACGGCCAGGACCACGAGCGGGGCGAGCGCCGCACGGCGTCTCTGCGCTATCAACGGCCGGTGGACGATTCGCGGGCCCTGAACGAGGAGCACCGGAGGCGATGGCTGGCCAGAGCGGTGCGGGACCGCCTTCGCCGGCACCGCCGCGGGCTCGTGGAGCTGTTCATCGGGGTGCTGGTTCCGCTCTGCGGGCTGGCGCTCCTGGCGCGCTGGGTGGTCCATCCCCAGCCGCCGCCCTGGGACCTGGCCGTGCTGGGATGGATCCACTCTCACGCCACTCCCACCTGGGACCGGGTGGCTGTCTGGATCACGGACATGGGGACCTGGGGTGGCGTCACGCCGATCACCATCGTGCTCGTCCTCTATCTGCTGTACCGCCGGCGGGTCGCCCTGACGATGTTCGCCCTGCTGGCGATGGTGGGCTCGTGGATCCTGAATGATGCCGCGAAGGCGTTCTACGGCCGGGAGCGGCCCGCGCTCTGGAACTCGGCAACGCGGGAGATGTGGTTCGGATTCCCCAGCGGCCATGCGATGGCTTCGATGGCGCTGGGCACGGTGGTGACCATCCTCGCCTGGCGAACCCGCTTCCGCTGGCCGGTGCTCGCGCTCTCCGCGGTCTTCGTCCTGGCAGTGAGTGGCTCGCGCCTGTACCTCGGAGTCCACTACCCCTCGGACGTCATGGCGGCCTGGCTCGCTTCGCTGGCCTGGGTGATTGGCCTGCGCCTGCTCCTGCTTCCTAGAGCGCATAGGTCACCCCGAACGCCAGGCTGAAGGAGGTGAGGCGCAGCCCCTGGCTGAAGGGCTCGGTGCCGATGCCGATGACGAACTGGAAGTTGCTCGCGCCGAGGATCGCCGCCGTGCGGACCCCCAGCTCGGCCGAGAGCCGGAGCGCGTCCCAGCGGAAGTTGCGCAGGTGCGCGTCGAAGACGTTTCCGAAGCTCAACCCGGCGACGCCGTCGAGATAGGCGAACACCGGCCAGCGCCAGGAGAGCTGTGCGCCCAGGGCGCTGCGGTCGCGGAGCCGCCCGCGCAGGAAGCCGACGAACGGCTCGGCGCCGCCCACCGTGACCAGCTGCCAGAAAGGGACGGGCTCGCTGCCTAGCGGATCGGCGAACTCGGCCAGGACTCCCAGGCTGAGCACCCGGCCCTTCCCGGTGATGTCCCAGGAGCCCTCGATGCCGGCGCCGTAGTGAATCCACGAGCGGTCGAATCCGCGGGTCACGTCCACCGAGGGTGCGACGGCCACGCCCACCCGGATCCCGCTCCGGTTGACGTCCGGCGGGCGGGTGTCCATCGACGCGCGGAAGAAGAGCTCGGCGGCGGTGGTGTTTTCCTGGTACCCCGGCGGGGCCGGAAGCTCACCGCGGTCGACGCGCTCGGTGAGGGTCGGGTCGCCGCAGCAGGAGTAATCGCGGAACACCGTACGGTTGAGGCGCGCCCCTGTTTCGAGCCGCGACCTTTTCCCGGCGTACAGGTACGACAGGGAGCCGCCGACGTTGTCGGTGCCGTAGCGAGACTTGAATTCGTCCGTCGTGAGCGAGCCGATTCCGTAGAAGAGGTTGTCGGGCCGCCGGTTCCAGTGCCCCTCCAGGGCGATCGAGCTCTCCTTGGTCAAGCGGTATCGGTCTCCGAGTCCGATGGTGATCCAGTCCGAGCCGCCCCAGGCGAGATCGGCGGTCACCTTGTTCCCAGTGACGAAGGTGTCCTCCCAGAAGAAGTGGAGGCCGATGCTGGGGCGGAAGCCGAAGTTGATGAGGAAGGTCGGGAAGATGCCGCCCTTGTTGTCCGGGCCGAAGGCGAAGAAGTTGAAGACCGCGGGGCCCCAGTTGCCCTTCTCCGCGGCGGTGGAGACCGCTCCGATCGGCCAGCGGACGACGTACTCGGTCACCAGGTAGGCCGGGAGGAGCACGACCCGCGGGACCCAGATCAGCACCTCGCCCACCGTGGGCGGGGGTGGCTCCTGGCCGCGGTAGTCCGGGACGGGGCGCTTTGGCGGCCGCTCGGACTCGGCCTCGGGCGGAGGCGAGGTGGAGGCCGCGGTCGCGGCTGGTGCGGAAGCGTCCGCCGGGGTCTGTCCTTGCGAGGAGGAGGCGGTCGAGGAGGGGGGCGCCGTGCCGGACTCCGGTGGCGAGGACGGCGCTTGCGAGGAGGTTGGCGGGGACGAGGTTGCCGGTGACGACGGTGCCGTTCCGGCGGCGGGTGGCGGGGACGATGCCTGCGCGAGAGTGACTGGGACCGAGGCTCCCAGCGTGGACGCCTCGGTGCCGGACCCCGATGGCGCGGACGCTGCCGTGGACGAGACTTCCGCGGGGGACGTTGCCGGGCCGGGAGCTGCCGACGAGGGCGCTGTCGGTGCGGGCGTTGTAGGGGAAGAGGGGACGGGCCCCGAGCCGGCCGGCGACGACCGTTCCTCGCCCCGCGCAATCGACGGTGGAACCGCGAAGACGCCCAGGACGACCCAGAGCCCGATCGCGAGGCAGCGGCGCGAAAGCGCTCGTTTCTCCCTGGCTCGGAACCTCGCCCCTGGGCCCATCGGCCGTCCCTCCCGTCCGGGAATTACCGCCGGGCCAAGCCAAGCACAGGTGAGGGGGTCGCGGCCCCACCAATGCGGGCGGACGGCGCAAATCAAACCACGCGTCCGCCCGACCTCCGGCCGCGTCAGCCCCGAGGAGCCTCGGTCCTGGGTGGCGTGCGCCGTGACTTCCGCTGCAGCTCGTCACGCCCGGCGAGGCAGAGAAGTCGAGCGCGTGGGTCGTGAAGCGGCCGGCCGTGCAGCGAGCTCGCGGGGAAGACATAGATTCGACCCATGGCCCGCCTCACCGCCCGGCTCGCGGAGAACGCTCCCGGCGCCTTCTTCGTCGACGACAGCTGCATCGACTGCGGCGCGTGTCGGGAGATCGCGCCGGCGACGTTCGGCCGCTCGCACCGACACGGACAGTCGGTCGTCAGCGCGCAGCCGGGCCCGGGCGAGGGGGAGCTGCGCGCGCTGATGGCCCTTGTCGCCTGCCCGACGGCAAGCATCGGCACCTCGCCCAAGCGGCCACTCGGCGCCGCGCTCAGCGCCTTTCCCGAGCTCCTGGAGGAGGGCGTCTTCTACTGCGGGTGGAACTCGGAGGCGTCCTACGGCGCATCCTCGTACCTGATCGTCCGGCCGGCGGGGAACGTGCTGGTCGATTCGCCGCGCGCGTCGCGCCCGCTCCTCGAGCGCATCGCGGCGTTGGGTGGAATCCGGACGATGGTGCTCTCCCACAGGGACGACGTCGCGGACCACGCCACCTTCGCGCGCCGCTTCGGGTGCGAGCGGGTCATGCATTCGGCCGACGTGGGCGGGTTGCCCATCGAGCGGCGGATCACCGGCACGGAGCCGGTGGCACTCGACGACGAGCTCACCGTCATTCCGGTGCCCGGGCACACCCGGGGCTCGATCGCGCTGCTCTACCGGGAGAAGTTCCTCTTCACCGGCGACCACCTGTGGTGGGACGAGGACGACCACCGGCTCGACATGGGCCAGGGCGTCTGCTGGTTCTCGTGGTCCGAGCAGCTCCGGTCGATGGAGCGCCTCCGCGAATTCGAGTTCCAGTGGGTGCTCCCCGGGCACGGGCAGCGATTCCGCGCGGAGACGCCGGCGGCGATGCGTGCCGCGGTCGACGAGGTCGTCCGCCGTCTGGTCCGCTAGGACCCGATCAGCGGCCGCGGCCGAGGATCACCACCGCGATCCCGCCGAGGACCAGCACGCCGGCCCCGAGAAGCCGAAGAGTGATTCGCTCGCCGAGGAATGCCACCCCACCCAGAGCGGCGATCACCGGAACGGTCAGCTGCACCGTCGCCGCCTGTAGCGAGCTCAGCTTCGACAGGGCGCGATACCAGATCACGTACCCGATGCCCGAGGTCACGGCCCCCGAGGTGACGCCGGCAACGACTCCGGTGGTCGAGAGGTGAGGGTGCTCGACGAGGAAGCTGACCGCCAACATCACCAGCAGCAGGGGAACGGTGCGGACGAAGTTCGACGCCGTGGTCTGCAGCGGGTCCGCAGCCCGGCGTCCGCGGAGGGAATAGATCCCCCATCCCAGCCCGGCGAGGAGCATCAGCGCCATGCCGCCCGGCGGGGAGCCGGAGACCGAGGGATTGGTGAGGAGGAGGAGTCCCACCAGGGCCAGCGCGAGTCCGGACCACTCGGCCGCGCCGGGGCGCTCACCCTTCAGGAGCCCCCAGCCGATCATCGTCAGCTGCACCGCGCCGAAGAGGAGGAGCGCGCCCAGGCCGGCGCCGATCTGGACGTAGGCGAGAGAGAAGGCGATGGCATAGCCGAAGAGGACCGCGGCGGAGATCCAGCTTCCGCCGTGCGCTCGCCCCTTCCCGCCGAGTCGTGCCAGCACCGCCATCACCAGGGCCGCGGATCCGAAGCGGACCGCGGTGAAGCTCGGGGCGTCGATCGCGCCGCCCCGCAGCGCCAGGCGGCAGAGGAGCGAATTCCCGGCGAAGCAGAGCATCGCCAGCGTGGTGAGGATCGCGATCTCCCGCCCGGTGGGCTCGCGGTGCCCGGCGCCGAGTCCGGTCCCCCGGTCCTGCAGCGCGGATGGACTGACGGACATGGACGCTTGGTTCCCTCAGTGCAGGCGCCAGCGGAAGAGGACCGCGATCAGGGCCGGAACGCCGAAGACCAGCAGGAACACCGGCGCCTCCTCCGCGACGGTGTAGCCGGCCTTCCGGACGCCGATGGCCGTGTTCACCCCGGCGCCGACGAGCCACAGGGGAAGGAAGATCAGTGCCGCGGTCGGGAGCGCCGCGTGGCCGCCGAGCAGCCTTCCGACGAGGAGACAACTTGCCAGGAGGACCAGACCAACGACGATGACCATCGCGGTGTGCACCGGGCTGGCTCAGTCCGCCTGTCCGATGTCCAGCCGGTGGATCCTCCCGTCCGGACCGATCTGGAAACGGAAGTAGGTCTTGAAGTCGCCCCACTGTTCCGAGTGGAACTTCCCGACGACCTCGAGCCCGTCGGGGCTCACCCGATCGAAGGAGGTGAAGCGCTCGTGCCCGAGCGCGTCGCGGGTGAACTTCTCCAGGCTGCGCGGGCTGCCATCGTCGAACAGCTCGGCGTCGTGCTCGAACAGGGCGGACCAGGCCCAGCGGTCGCCCTTCTGGAAGGCCTCGATGGCAGCCTTCACAGTCGGATTCTCGAGCGGGTGGGGGAGCATCGGCCCCCTTTACCGCATCGGCGCCGAGAAGATGCGGAACACCTCTGCGTGTGTGCGCCCTCACACTCCGCAGTCGCGAGGGCGTTGCACGGGCTCCAAGCGTCCACGAGCCGGACGGCGAGTGCGCCCGGCCGAGAGACTGCGGCAGCTACGCTCTGGCGGCGGTGGAGGGCCGCGCGGCGACCGACGGTGCCCTCGAGGGCTCGATGAGGTCCTCGACGCCGTAACGCTTCATCAGCTCCGCGGCGCGCCCCCGGGCCTCGGCGCGGCGGGCGAGCCATCCGAAGACCGGGGCGAGCAACCTCGCCGGTCCCGAGGGCAGGCCCCGGTTCCACTTCACGATCAAGGCGAGATCGTCGAACCTCCGGGGGAAGCCGTTCGGCTTCGTCTCTCCGTCGCGAGCGAGGCCGAAGAGGACCTGGATCGCCGCCTCGAATCCGGGGTGGCCGGGGGTGAACGTGCCCCGGAACCGCAGGGTGTCCGTCGTCGACGCGTTCCGCCAGACGTGTGCCCGCCCGGGCTCGATGACGGCGCGCTCGCCAGCCCGGACCTGTCGGGTGACCCCATCGATGGTCACCTCGATCACGCCGCCGACCACCTCCATGTGCTCGGTGTGCAGGTCGTGAAAGTGTCCCATCACGCCGCCGCCGCCTCCGACCTCGAAGTCGAAGACCGACCGCTTCCCGCCGTTCTCCAGGGCCGACTCCACCAGCGTGGCCCGCTCGCGCGTCTGAGGGTTCTCGAACGTGCGCTCGTTCATGATGATCTCCCGGTTAGTACGATGTACTATGCACGGGCCATGGACC
>JBKPMY010000146.1:0-9299 GCA_046732375.1 Myxococcota bacterium | reverse complement strand
CGTCTCGTGGGCTCGGAGATGTGTATAAGAGACAGCTGTCGATCCGTTCGCGGCGGCCGTGACGACTGTGCTGCCGCCCGCCTTGCGAGCCCGACAGCGAACCCGTGCATCTTCTCTGTCGATCCGTTCGCGGCGGCCGTGACCTACACCCACAGCCCCCGCGGCGGCCGGGTGGTCCAGTCGCGCCGGGGACGGGGCGCCTCTTGCCGCCTGAGCAGGACGCACAGCCCCATTCCCACCACGAACCCGCCGACGTGCGCCCACCAGGCAACGCCCGCCGCAGCCTCGGCCGCGGTCGGGCTCAAGGAGGCGCTCCCGTTCATCAGCTGGGTGAGGAACCAGACCCCGAGAAACACCACCGCAGGCAGGTCCACGATGAAGATGATGACCAGCGTGCGCACCCGCGCGGATGGGTAGAGGACCAGGTACGCCCCCAGCACGCCAGCGATCGCGCCGGACGCGCCAATCGCCGGAACGCTCGACCCGGGAACCACCAGCCCCTGGATCAGCATCGAGGCCGCTCCGCAGAGCAGGTAGAAGATCACGAAGCGCAGGTGGCCAAGGCGGTCCTCGACGTTGTCGCCGAAGACGCCGAGGAACCACATGTTGCCGATGATGTGGAGCCAGCCGCCGTGCAGGAAGTTCGCGGTGAGAAGGGGCAGGAAGCGCCAGGGGTCGAGCGGGGCTCCGCCCGCCTGCTCCCAGCCGAAGAAACGTCGTGGCACGAAGCCGAGCACCTCGATCGCCGCGTCGAGCTGACCCGGCCCGAGGCTCAGCTCCCAGAAGAACGCCAGGGCGTTGATGACGATGATCGCCACGACCATCACGGGCCAGGTCGCCGGTCGTGGGCTGTCTCGGAGTGGGAAGATCAACCTGGCGACGTCCTAACTCGTCCGGCCCCCCGAACGCACGGGTCTGGTAGGGTCCGCCGTCCCGTGACTCCCACCGACGTTCACTCCAGCGAGACAGCTCCCGGCGACGAGGTGGTGCGCAAGGTGTACGTGCGCGACCTGCGCGACAAGCAACCGGTGCACACCGTGTTCAAGATCACCCGCAAGGCGCGCGCCACCGCGCGGAGCGGGAAGGTCTTCCTCGTCGTGGGCCTCGGCGACCGGACCGGCGAGGTGGATGCTCGCGTCTTCGAGCAGGTGGACACGATCGAGCCCACCTTCCAGGCCGGGGACCTGGTGCTGGTGCGCGGGCACGTCACGCAATTCCAGGGCAAGCCGCAGGTTCTCCTCGAGCAAGTGGACCGGCTGGACCCGGAACCGATCGATCCAGCTGAGTTCGAGGTGCCGCCCCCGCCCCCGCCCCCGGCCGCGCCTGTCGCCGCGTCTCCAGGCACGCCGGTCCAGCCCCGGACGCCCCACGAGGCGCAGCGGCCGGCGCCGGACGGCACTCGCGCGGTGGCGCAGATCCGCGAGCTCGTGGAGCGGGTGACCGACCCGCACGTGAAGACCCTGCTCCTCGCGTTCCTCGACGATCCGGTCGTCGCCCAGCGCCTTCCCCTGGCGCCGGCGGCCAAGGGCATCCACCACGCTCACCGGGGCGGTCTCGCCGACCACATCCTCTCGGTGATGCGCCTGGGGCAGCGGGTGGCGGACCACTACCCGATGCTGGATCGGGATCTGGTCACCGCCGGCGCGCTCCTCCACGACATCGGGAAGGTCCAGGAGCTGGCCTGGGAGGGAGGCAACACCCGCTACACCGACGAGGGTCGGCTGGTGGGCCACATCGTGATGACCGCGCAGGCGATCCGCGACAAGGCGGCCCGCATCCCGGGCTTCCCCCCGCTGCTCGAGGCGCACATCACCCACGGCGTCCTCGCCCATCACGGGCAGCTCGAGTATGGCTCACCGAAGGTGCCGATGACGCTCGAGGCGTACGTCGTGCATGCCATCGATTCGCTCGACTCGCGCATCGACAGCTGGCTGGACCTGATGGCGCACGACCCGGGCGAGACGTGGACGGAGCAGACCAAGCTCTACGAGCGCCACCTCTGGAAGGGACCGGCGCCCACCGCCCGCGGACGCTCCCCGGTGGAGGGACGCGGCAAGCGGTCCGAGAAGCGGAAGCGGCAGCGCGAGCGCGGCGGGCCCCCCGCTCAGACGCCGCCGTCCTCCCCCGGAACGCCCCGGCTCAGCTTCAAGCCCCTGGAAGCGCTCACCGGGGAAGCCCCGCCGTCCCCCGCGCCGGATGCTCCGGCCGCTCCATCCGAGTCGGAGGAGACCCCGGTGTCGGACAGGCCTCCGGACGGCTGAACAGGGGTCAGAAACACCGCAATTCTTCTCTGGGGCTGGATCCGGCACAATCCCTCACCCTCAGGATTGGGATGAGCCCGAAGCTCGGAGATCGCCTCGTCGCCGCTGGCCTGGTCAGCCGCGAGGCCGTGGACCAGGCGCTGGAGCAACAGCGTCTCACGGGGCATCGCCTCGGAGACTCGCTGGTGGAGATGGGTCTGCTCGGCGAGGCCGCGCTGCTCCGGTTTCTCGCGTCCGAGCTGAAGACTCGCTACGTCCCCGCGGAGAAGCTCGCCCGGGCGCAGATCCCGAGCGACCTGCTCGACCGCGTCCCGGTCCGCCTCGCGGAGGCGCATCAGATCCTGCCGCTCGCGGTCGACGACGAGCGGCGCATCCTCTCCATCGTCGCCGCCGAGCCGCAGAACGAGAAGATGCTGCGGGACGTGGCGAGCATCGCCGACGTCGACGAGGTCTACGCCTACATCGCGCTCCGTAGCGTGGTGCGGGCCGGGATCCAGAAGCATTACTACGCCGACAACACCGCGTTCGCGTCACTGTCGTCCGGACCGCGCGCGACCCGGGCCGACCTGGCGGGCATCGCCGCCGCGTACGAGTCCGCCGGAAGCAGCAAGCAGGCGCCGCCAGTCCCGCTCCGGCTCCGGGGCGAGAGCAGCCAGGCCCGCACGCCCGCTGTCCGGACCAGCCGACCCACCACCGGCGAGAGCGGTCTCGTCGCCGGGCGCGGCGCGGTGGACCAGACCGACTACCTCGAGACGCTCCGGGTGCTGGTGGATCAGCTGGAGCGGAGCCGGGGAGAGATGCGGGGGCACTCGGCCCAGCTCGCCCGTCAGGCCTCGCTGGTGGCGATGCGCCTGGCGCTCCCGAGCCGCGAGGTGACCTGCGTCGCGCTCGCGGCGTTCCTCCACGACCTGGGCAAGGGGCCCCTGCACCTGACCCTCGCCGGCACCGCCCGGAATCCGGAGTGGAAGGCAGAGGCGAAGAAGGTGGCGCTCTCGCCGGTGCACATGTTCGAGGCGGTACACCTCCCGGCGCAGGTGGGCGCGACGCTTGCTCAGCTGTACGAGGCGTGGGACGGCTCCGGAACGCCCCAGGGCGCACACGGCGAGGACATCGCCATCGGGGCGCGCATCCTCGCCGCGGTGGACAGCTGGCTGGACCTCACCCGGAACCCGGGGAACGCCTTCGGGCGGCTCTTCACCCGCGAGCAGGCGCTCAGCTACCTCGCGGAGCAGGCCGGGAAGCTGTTCGACCCACGGGTGGTGGAGATGCTGGAGCTGCTCCACTCCGGCGAGCTGCTGCGGCGGCGGCTGGAGAGCGAGGGGCGGCAGGTGCTGGTCGCCGAGCCCGAGGCGGCGCGACGAGACGCGGTGGTGCACGCCCTCGGGCGGAAGGGGCTGGTGGTGCACGCCACCAGCACGCTGGAGGGCGCACTCGAGGCGGCGGGCGGGACGGACCTCTGGCTGCTGTCCTCCGGGCTCGGAATGGCCGAGGTGGCGGACGCCGCCGTCGAGCTGCGCTCGGATCCATGCCTGGCCGGGACGCCGCTCCTGGTGACCGGGGAAGTCGACCACGCCGGTTCGGAGCGACTGTCGCAGTCCGGCGTGAGCACGCTGCTCGGCCAGCTGGAGCCGATCGAGGTCGCGGTCCAGGTCGTGGAGGCGCTGAACCAGCGCATCGAGCAGGGGGCCCCGGCACGGGTGGTCCAGGGAACCGCGGACGAGCTTCCTCCGCGGGACGTGCTGCGCATCCTCGGGAGCGGCCGGAAATCGGGACGGCTCATGCTCCGGTCGGAGAGCAACGAGGGACAGCTGCAATTCGAGCGCGGGCGCGTGGTGTGGGCCGGCGCCGGGCCGGTGCGGGGCGAGGAGGCGCTGACCCAGATCCTCCGGGCCAGGGCGACGGAGTTCGTCTACGACCCCGATGCGCTGCTCATGGAGCTGCCGCACCTGGATACTGACCTCGAGCTGGTGGTGCGGGCGCTCGAGCCGGCGTAATCCGCCCGGCGCCTGGAGAGCTCTCGCCGAGCGGGAGTCAGGTCCGGGGCAGCTGGAACCGGTACACCCGCGCGGCGGTGACGCTCGTCGCCTCGGCAACCTCCTCGAGAGGGAGGCCTTTCAGCTCCGCCACCTTCCGCGCGGTCTCCACCACGTACGCCGGCTCGTTCTTCTTGCCGCGGTACGGAACCGGCGCGAGGTACGGCGAGTCGGTTTCCACCAGGAGCCGGTCGAGCGGGGCGAATCGCACCGCCTCGGCGAGCGCCTCGGTCTTCTTGTAGGTCACCACGCCGGAGATGGAGAGGTGGAACCCGAGGTCGAGGTACGTACGTGCCGCGGGGAGATCGCCGGTGAAGCAGTGGATGACCCCGGGAGTGGGCTTCTCCGACCGGAGGATCTCCGCGCATTCGGCATGCGCGTCGCGTACGTGCACCACCAGCGGCTTTCCGACCCTCACCGAGAGCGCGCACTGTCGCCGGAAGACCGCGTCCTGCACGTCGCGCGGCGAGCGGTCGTAATAGAAGTCGAGGCCGGCCTCCCCCACCGCGTGCACCTCGGGCCTTCCGCAGGTCTCCTCCAGGTAGGCGAAGTCCGCCTCGGTTGCCCGGGCCGCCTCGTGGGGGTGAATTCCAAGGGTCGCCGTCAGCCGCTCCGGATGTCCCCTCGCGACGTCGAGCGCGTGCCCGAAGTTCCCCGGCGCGTGGAACTGCCCCACCACGACCGCGTGCACCACCCCGGCCGCTGCCATCCGCGAGAGCACGGCGGGAACGTCGGGGTACTCCCGCCGCTCGAGGTGACAGTGGCCGTCCACCAGCCGCATCACTTCACCGGGGTTCCGGGGGGCAGGTCGCCCGGGTCGACGAGCTTCAGCGAGGCTCCACCGTCTCCGGCGGCGAGCAGCATGCCGCGGGACTCGATGCCGCGGAGCGCGCGGGGCTTGAGGTTCGCGACCACCACCACCTTGCGACCCACCAGCGTCTCGGGCGCGTACGCCTCGGCGATGCCCGCGACGATGGTGCGCGGCTTCCCCTCGCCCAGGTCGACGCTGAGCTTCAGCAGCTTGTCCGCCTTCGGCACCCGCTCCGCCGCCAGCACCTGAGCTACCCGGAGGTCCACCCGGGCGAAGGTGTCGATGTCGATCTCCCCTGCCGCGGGCTCGCCACCCGGCGCGGCTCCCGACGACGGCGCGGCCGGAGCTGGCTTGCCCGAGGCGGCCGCAAAGCGTGCCAGCTCCTCGGGCGGCACGAGCTTGTTCACCTGCGCCTCCTCCAGACGAGGAATGAGCGGCGCCGGGGTCCCCAGCGCACGGCTCCTGGGAAGCAGCGCTCGGCCCGCGCCGAGGTCGGCGAAGGTCAAGGGCGGCGTCCCGAGCTGGGCGAACAGCTTGTCGGTCATCGAGGGCACGATCGGGGCGAGGAACGTCGCCAGCAGCGCCACCACGTCCGCGACGTCGGAGAGGTCGGCGCGCGCCACCTCGGGCTCGGTCTTCACCTTCGCCCAGGGCGCACGCGCCTGGAGGAACTGGTTCGCCGACTGGGAGACCTCGACGATGGTGCGGACCACCGCGCGGAAGTCGAGCGCCTCGTAGGCCGAGACGACCTCGGGGATTCGCGCCAGCGACGCCTCGAGCAGCGCCTTCCCCGCCTCACCCGGCGCCGAGGCGAGCCTTCCGCCCAGCGGACCGGCCAGGAGCGAGAGGGTCCGGTTGGCCAGGTTGCCGACGTTGTTCACCAGCTCGCCGTTCACCCGGGCACGGAACTCGGGCAGCGAGAGGTCGAAATCCTCGGGACCCGGCCCGAGGTTCGCGGCGAAGAAGTAGCGAAGGTATGTCGGGTCGAACGCCTCCAGTGCGGTCCGGACGTTGATCAGCGTCCCGCGGGACTTGGACATCTTCTCGCCGTTGAGCGTCAGGTGGCCGTGGACGTGCAGCTTCGCCGGCCGCTTGAAGCGCGCGACCTTCAGCACCGTCGGCCAGAACAGGGCGTGGAAGTAGACGATGTCCTTGCCGATGACGTGGTGGATCTCGGTGTCCGAGTCCTCGGCCCAGAGGTCCATCGCCGACCTCGCCCGCCCCGACTTTTTCGCCCACTTCTCGGTGGCCGAGACGTAGCCGATGGGCGCGTCCAGCCAGACGTAGAAGAACTTGTCCTTCTCCCCCGGGATGGGAAAGCCGAAGTACGGGGCGTCGCGGCTGATGTCCCAATCCTGAAGCCCCTGGTCAAAGAAGGCCTGCAGCTGGTTCGCCACCGAGGGGTGGAGGAAGCCGCGGCTCCGCACCAGCTCCTGCAGCCAGGCCTGGTGCCGGGAGAGGGCGAAGAAGAGGTGCTCGCTCTCCCGGGTCACCGGGGGCGTGCCGCAGATCGCGCAGCGCGGGGAGATCAGCTCCTCCGGCCGGTAGGTCTTCCCGCAGACCTCGCAGGCATCTCCGTACTGGTCCGGGCTCTTGCAGTTGGGACAGGTGCCACGCACGAACCGATCGGGAAGGAAGCGGCGGTCGACCTCGCAGTACGTCTGCCGCACCGGCCTCCGGAGGATGTCCCCTGCCTCCTTCAGCCGCGAGTAGATCAGCTCCGAGTAGTGCTTGTTCTCGGGGCTGTTGGTCGCGTGGAAGGCGTCGAGCGAGATACCGAGGTCCCGGAAATCGGCCCGGTGCTCCTCCCAGATGCCGGCGACGAACGTCTCGGGGCTCACCCCCTGCTTGGCGGCGCTGAGCTCGACCGGCGTGCCGTGCTGGTCGTCCGCACAGACGAACACCACCTCGTGCCCAGCGGACCGCAGGTAGCGGACGAACACGTCGCAGAGGACGTACTCCACCGCGTGCCCGACGTGCAGAGGACCGTTGGCGTAAGGAAGCGCGGGGGTGACAAGGTACTTCTTCTTCGGAGGCATCGAGGCGTGGCGTCCGGCTGGTTCAGTGAGGGGCCGGGCACTCTAGCGGCTCGGGCCTCCTCCTGCACGGCTCGCGCCCCGCATCCTCTCCGGTGTCAGCGCCTGAAGGCTTCCTCGAAGTCCGGGGAAGAAACTCCGGACGACGCCATCATTGCGCGTCGTCCGGCTCTCCCCGAGGACCACCACCGAGCAGCATTCGCTTCGCGCCGGGCATCCGGGCGATGGCGAGGGCCAGCTTCGCCTTCTTCTGCGGCGGCAGCCCCTGCGACAGCTGCTGGAACATCTTCTGGTCGATCTGGTGCATCTGGGCGCGGAGGTCGATGATCTTCTGGATCGCCTGGTCCACCTGGCCATACGCAGTGGTGTCCCCCTTGGCCGCCCGGCGGAGAACCTGCGCCAGGTCGAACATCTGCTGGCGGAGCGGCGCCCGCTGAGCGTCCCACTGGGCGACCGTCTGCCGCAGCTTCAGGGTGCCTGCGTCGTCCAGCTCCAGAGCGTCGGCGAGCTGAAGCGTGACCATCATCTGCGCCCGCTGGTCCATCTGCGCCCGCCGGTCGGCCGAACCCGGCTCGTCGCCCTTCTTCGAGGCGGCAGCCTGGGTTGCACCAGCGACCAGCAGCATCCCGAGCGCCATCCACATCTTCATGGTCCAGCTCCTCGTCAGCCTAGCCATCCAGGTTTTCGAACAGCCCGGGACCCTCGAGCGAGAGCACGTCCTCCTCGAGCGAGACCTGGCCGTCGTCCCCGGTGTCGGAGGTCATCTCCGGGAAGAGGTCCTGCGCGAACGGATCGTCCGGCGAGAGCGCCCGGCCGGCAGAGACGGCCGCGGTTTCCAGGGGCGCGGTCGGTGCCGCATGGTGACGCGACGCGGGCCGCACCGAGACCGTCAGCACTGCCGCCGCGGCTGCCGCCACCAGCACCGCGGGGAGCTTCCAGGCGCGGCTCCGGGCCGCCGGGCGTGTCCCCTCCCCGATCCGCCGGGCGCGCAGCGCCTCCAGCTCCTGGATGCTGACCGGCGGCAGCTCCACCGCCGCGAGCACCGCCTCGAGGCCCGCGGCCTCCTCCCGGCACCTCGCGCACCCTGCCAGGTGCGCATCCAGGGCCCGTGCGTCCTCGGACGACAGCTCCCCCCGGCGGCGCTCGGAGAGCAGCGCACCCAGCCGCTCGCAGTCGGTGCTCATTCCTCCACCTCCCCGCCCAGCCGCTCCCGCAGCCGCCGGACCGCGTGATGGAAGTGAACCTTGGCGTTGTTCTCGGTGATGCCCAGGACCCGGGCCACCTCGGCGAAGGGCAGCTCGCCGTCCACCCGGAGCGCGAACACCTCCCGCTGCCGGCGGGTGAGCGCATCCAGGGCGGCGCGGACCATCCGGCGGCGCTGCTCTGCCTCGAGCCGCTCGGTCACGCCAGAGCTCTCCACTGCCGGGAGGTCGAGCGGCTCCACCGGCTCGAGGCGCCAGCGGCGACCGTCCCGGGCGTGGTTCTTGCCGACGTTCACCGCCACCCGCAGCAGCCAGGCCCGGAAGGCGCCCTCCTCGGACAGGCGCATGCGGGGAAATACCCGTCCCGCCGCGGCGAAGGCGCGAAGGAACGACTGCTGAACCAGGTCCGCGGATTCCTCGGGCGTGCGCGCGTACCTCCGGACCAGCGCGAGCACCAGGCGCTGATGGCGCTGCACCAGGGCGCCGAACGCGGCGCGGTCTCCGTCCAGGTGGGCGCGGACCAGATCCTCGTCGCTCGGCGTTCGCGGCCCTACCAGCGTGAGCTGCGGCGCCCGCCGGGGTCGTTCACTCTGGGTCATCGGCAGCGCGAGCACATGGGGAGAACCCGGAGCCGCATCAGGAGGTTAACGCCGAGACTCCCCAGTGGTTTCGGCGTCAAGCTGGCCTCGGACCCGGAGGGCACACCGTCCACAACAACCGCTCGAGGACCAGCTTCCCGGCCCCGGAGGACTTGAGGGCCACGTCGGCCTCGGCACAGGCGAGCAGGCCCCGGCGGAGGGCCGGGCGTCCGTACCGGGCCGCTGCCTGCATTCCCAGAAAGGCCGCCCAGGGGTGCGGCACGCGCTGCCCGTGCTGCCTCGCGTCGCGCTCCACGCCGGGGAAGATGCGGGACTTGAACTCCTCGAAGCTCCGCGGGGGCTGACCGCGCCCGAGGT
>JBKPMY010000145.1:0-9838 GCA_046732375.1 Myxococcota bacterium | reverse complement strand
GGAGGCAGTCATGAGCAACCCCGTTCCGGCAGGCGAGCGGATCACATTGACCGGAGGGACAATACGGGTCCCGGATCGGCCGGTCATCCCGTTCATCGAGGGTGACGGCACGGGCCGGGACATCTGGCGCGCCTCGCAGGCGGTCTTCGACGCCGCGGTCGCCAAGGCCTACGGGGGCAAGCGGAGCGTCGCCTGGATGGAGGTCCTCGCCGGCGAGAAGGCGTTCAAGCAGACGAAGAACTGGCTTCCCGACGAGACCATCGAGGCGTTCCGGACGTACCTCGTGGGCATCAAGGGGCCGCTGACGACCCCGGTGGGCGGCGGGATCCGCAGCCTGAACGTCGCGCTGAGGCAGATTCTCGACCTGTACGTCTGCCTCCGGCCGGTCCGGTACTTCCGGGGCGTCCCCAGCCCGGTGAAGCACCCGGAGAAGGTGGACATGGTCATCTTCCGGGAGAACACCGAGGACATCTACGCCGGGATCGAGTTCGAGGCTGGCTCGGAGAGCGCCCAGACCTTCCTGGCGATGCTCCGGGAGCGGTTCCCGAAGGAGTTCAAGAAGGTTCGCTTCCCCGAGGACTGCGGCATCGGCATCAAGCCGGTGTCGCGCGAGGGAAGCGAGCGGCTCATCCGCGCGGCGATCCGCTACGCCCTGGAGCACAAGCGGAAGAGCGTCACCTTCGTGCACAAGGGCAACATCATGAAGTTCACCGAGGGCGCGTTCCGGGGCTGGGGCTATGCGCTCGCGGAGCGGGAGTTCGCTGGCAAGGTCTACACCTGGGAGCAGTGGGAGGAGACCAAGGCCAAGAAGGGCGAGGACGCAGCCAACGCCGAGCAGAAGGCGGCGCTCGCCTCGGGAAAGCTGCTGATCAAGGACGCCATCGCCGACATCACGCTCCAGCAGGTCCTCACCCGGCCGGACGAGTTCGACGTCATCGCCACCCTGAACCTGAACGGCGACTACCTGAGCGACGCGCTGGCCGCGCAGGTGGGCGGCATCGGAATCGCCCCGGGCGGCAACATCAACTACGTCACCGGGCACGCGGTGTTCGAGGCGACGCACGGAACGGCGCCGAAGTACGCCGACCAGGACAAGGTGAACCCGGGGAGCGTGATCCTCTCCGGGGACATGATGTTCCGGCACCTCGGGTGGAACGAGGCAGCGGATCTGATCATCAAGGGGATGAACGGCGCCATCGGGGCGCGCACCGTCACCTATGACTTCGCCCGCCTGATGAAGGGCGACGGCGGAGGCGAGGTGAAGGAGCTGAAGTGCTCGGAGTTCGGGCAGGCCATCATTCAGAAGATGTGAAAGGCGAGAACGCAATCATGGGCGGCAAGAAGAAGATCGGACTCATCGGCGGCGGGCAGATCGGCGGCAACCTGGCGCTGCTCTCGGTGCAGAAGCAGCTGGGCGACGTGGTGCTCTACGACATCCCCGCCGCCGAGGGCCTGGTGAAGGGGAAGGCACTGGACCTCAACCAGCTGTCGGCGGTGGACGGCTACGACTGCCGGATCACCGGGACCACCGACTGGAAGGACGTCGCCGGCAGCGACGTGGTGATCATCACCGCCGGCATGCCCCGGAAGCCGGGAATGAGCCGCGAGGACCTGCTCGAGGTCAACCTCAAGATCATGAAGGACGTGGCGTCCAACGTGAAGCAGCACTGCCCGAACGCCTTCGTGATCAACGTCGCCAACCCGCTGGACGCGATGGTCTACGCGCTGTTCAAGATCACCGGGTTCAAGAAGAACCAGGTGGTCGGCATGGCCGGAGTGCTGGACACCGCGCGCTTCAAGTTCTTCGTCGCCGAGGCGCTCAACGTCTCGATGCTGGACATCGAGGCGCTGGTGCTCGGCGGCCACGGCGACGACATGGTGCCGTTGCTGCGGCACTCGACGGTGGGCGGTGTGCCGCTGATCGAGATGCTCCCCAAGGACAAGCTGGACGCGATCGTGGACCGGACCCGGAAGGGCGGGGGAGAGCTGGTGGCGCTGTACAAGACTGGCTCGGCCTACTTCGCACCCGCGGCCTCGGCGATCGCCATGGCGGAGAGCTTCGTGTTCGACCGGAAGCGGGTGCTCCCGGCCGCCGCGCTGCTCGAGGGGCAGTACGGGATCAAGGACTTCTTCATGGGCGTGCCGGTGCAGATCGGCGCCGGCGGCGTGGAGAAGATCATCGAGCTGCAGCTGAACGACGCGGAGAAGGCCGAGCTGCAGAAGTCGTTCGCCTCGGTGAAGAAGACGGTGGACGAGGTGAAGCTCTAGGCGCCCGCGTCGTAGGCGAAGGTCACGGCCAGCTCGACGCTGTTGTTCTTCGGGAGCCGCGCCACCGCGAAGGCGGTCCGGGCGTGTCTCCCGCGCTCGCCCAGCGCCCAGAGGAACAGCTCGGAGGCTCCATCCAGGACCTCCGGCTGATCGACGAACGTGTCCGCGGAGGCGACGTATCCGTCCACGCGGAGCAGGCTCTCCAGTCGCTCGAGCCCGCCCAGCGCCTGGTGGATGCGCGCGATGGCCGAGAGCGCGGTCAGCGCCGCCGCCTGCCGGCCTTCCTCGAGCGTCAGCTCCGCGCCGACCCGGCCCTGAAGAACGAACCTTCCCTCACGCGAGGGCAGCTGGGCGGCCAGATAGCCGGTACCGCGCACGAGTCGGAAGGGCTCGTACTTGCCAGCGGGGGGCGCGGGCACCGGAAGGACGAGACCGCGCTCCAGGAGCCGTGCCACCACCTCCGCGGTGAATCCGGACTGCCGATCCATCAGGGCGTCCCTCCGATTGCGGTCCGCCAGTCTGCACCCGATGGGGCGTCAGGAGCAGGGTCTCTCGAGGCACGCTCGGAACGGCCGACCCGAGATGGGACAGCAGTGGACCGCCTCGGTCGAGATGCCACCAGGGACGCAGTCCGCGTCCGCGCGACAGGTGCGAGTGACGCCGCTATCGATGAAGAAGCCCGGAACGCAGGCGTCCGGCGCAGTCGAGCAGTAGGTCCGTTCGTCGTCGGGCTCGACGTTGTGGCCCCAGCAACAAGGAATGCCCCCACACTGTCCCGGCTCCTCACACTCGAAACTCGAGCAGCCTGCCAGCAACAGCGCCACCGAAACCGACCCGATGAACGAGATGCGCATCCTCCCCCCGTTCCGGTGCATCGTCCCACGGCTCTGCCCGGGGCGTGGAACGCTCCGCGTCCGTCACGTTCACCGACCAACCACCCGATGCCGGACGGCAGCGGCCGGATTCCTCTTGCCTCTTCGGGGCCGCTGCTGGAAGACAGGCCGGCTCCTGTCCGCCATGAAAGCCCCTGATTTCATGGGACTCCCACCGATGGCCAGGTCGCCCCCCGGGAAGTAATCAGGAGAGAGATCGACAATGGCCGACGCTGCCACCACCGCCGATGCCGCGCGTCCGGATGCCGGCACCCGGGACCATTCCTTCCTCTGGCGGCGGCTGCATTCGCTCTCGGGCGTGCTGCCGCTCGGCGCCTTCCTCTGCTACCACGTGTTCGAGAACCTCTCGGCGCTGCGCGGCCCTTCCGCGTACAACGAGATGGTCAATGACGTGAACACGCTGCTCCCCCGGACCTTCTTCTTCGGGCTGGAGTTGGTGACCATCGTCCTCCCCTTGGCCTACCACGCGCTCTACGGGGTCTGGGTCGCGGCGACCGGTCGGCCGAACGTCGGCCGGTACGCCTACGCGAGCAACTGGGGCTATCTCGGCCAGCGCATCACCGGGATCATCGCGCTGCTGTTCCTGCTGGTGCACGTGGGGACGCTCCGGACCTGGGTCACCCTGCTCGGCAACCACCTCGCGCCGGTCCCGCCGGTGACTGCCGATGGCCTCGACCTGGTCACCTACCGGGACGTCGCCGCGCACCTCGGCAACCCGGCCTCCCTCGGCGTCCAGAGCATCCTGGCCGGGGACCACATCTTCGCCCTCTACGTCGTCGGCACCCTCTGCACCATCTGGCACTTCACCTACGGGCTGAAGGGATTCTGCTGGACGTGGGGCATCGCGGTCGGAAGGGTCGCGCAGAGGCGAGTCACCCTGGTGTCCTGGCTGCTCTTCGCAGTCCTCTCCGTCGCGACGCTGAGCATCCTCTTTCAGATGCGCTTCGGCGCCGTCGGCTGATTCAGGGGGTCACACACCCATGGCGGAACAGCGATTCACGGTGGTGGGCGGAGGGCTGGCGGGCCTGATGGCAGTCATCAAGCTCTGCGAGGCCGGCCACAAGGTGGACCTCCTCTCCATCGTCCCGGTGAAGCGCTCGCACTCGGTCTGCGCCCAGGGCGGCATCAACGGCGCGGTGAACACCAAGGGCGAGGGCGACCACCCGGACATCCACGTCAAGGACACGCTCCGCGGTGGCGACTTCCTGGCCGAGCAGACCAGCGTGAGGGGCATGTGCTACGCGGCTCCGGGCATCATCTACCTGCTCGACCGGATGGGCGTGCCCTTCAACCGCACTCCGGAAGGCCTCCTCGACTTCCGGCGCTTCGGCGGAACACTCCACCACCGCACCGCGTTCGCCGGGGCCACCACCGGACAGCAGCTCCTCTACGCGCTCGACGAGCAGGTCCGCCGCTTCGAGGCGGCCGGGATGGTGAACAAGTTCGAGTACTGGGAGTGGCTGGGGATGGTGAAGGACGGCTCCGGCCGCTGCGTGGGCAGCATCGCCATGGACCTCCGCACCATGGAGGTGCGGGCCCTCCCCGCCGAGGCGGTGATGCTGGCCACCGGCGGACCGGGCATCGTCTTCGGTCGCTCCACGAACTCGATCATCAACACCGGCACCGCCGCCGGCCGCGCCTACCTGGAGGGAGCGATCTACGCCAACGCCGAGTTCATCCAGGTGCACCCCACCTCGATCCCCGGCGAGGACAAGCTCCGGCTGATGTCGGAGTCGGTGCGCGGCGAGGGCGGCCGGGTCTGGGTCCCCAAGAAGAAGGGCGACACCCGCGATCCGGTCACCATCAAAGAGGAGGAGCGCTGGTACTTCCTCGAGGAGAAGTACCCGAAGTACAAGAATCTCGTTCCCCGCGACGTGGCGACGCGGGAGATCTTCCACGTCTGCCGCGAGCTGGGCATGGGCATCGGAGGCCGCGACGGCGTCTACCTCGACGTCACCCACATCCCCGCTGCCACGCTCGACGCGAAGATCAAGGGCGTGATGGAGATCTACGAGAAGTTCGTCGGCGATGATCCGCGCCGCCACCCGATGGTCATCTTCCCCGGGATGCACTACTCGATGGGCGGGTTGTGGGTGAGCTTCGAGGCCGGGCCAAACCTCGAGCCGCTGCCCGGCAGCCCGAAGAACCAGGCCACCAACATCCCCGGCCTCTTCGCGGCGGGCGAGGCGGACTACGCCTATCACGGCGCGAACCGGCTGGGCGCCAACTCGCTCCTCTCCTGCATCTACGGCGGGATGATCGGAGGTCCGGCGATGGTCAGCTACGCGAAGAACCTCGCCAAGGGCGCGGCGGCGGTTCCCTCCAGCGTGTTCGAGGACGCGAAGAAGCAGTGGGAGGAGCGCTTCGCGAGCATCGACAAGATGAACGGACCCGAGAACCCGTACGTCCTGGCCCGCGAGCTCGGCGAGGTGATGACCGAGAATGTCACCGTGGTCCGGAGGAACGACCGGCTGCGGAAGACCCTGGAAAAGATCGCCGAGCTCCAGGACCGCTGGAAGCGGATCAACGTGCTCGACCACGGACACAGCAGCAACCGCCCGCTCAGCTTCGTGAACCAGCTCTGGAACATGTTCGCCCTCGGCGAGGTGATCACCAAGAGCGCGTTGCTCCGCGACGAGTCGCGGGGGGCCCACTACAAGCCGGAGTTCCAGCTCCCCGAGCCCAAGACCAAGGACCCCACCCAGGATCCGGACTGGATGAAGGCGTGGAAGGAGCGCCACCAGAAGTGGGCGAAGACCACCATCGCCCGGTGGACGCCGCAGGGCTCCGAGATCAGCTACGAGGACATCCCCACGCCCGTGCTCGACCCCGAGCCGCGCTGGTACGCCTGAGGGACCGGACACGCCATGGACGAAGCCATGAAGGTCAGATCGACCACCGAGAGCCGGCCCCAGGCCGGGGAGAAGTGGGTCACCTTCCGCATCTGGCGGCAGGAGACCGCGAGCGCGCCTGGGGACTTCGAGGAGTTCCGCGTGCCCTGGCGGAAGGGGGCCAACGTCATCTCCTGCCTGATGGAGATCCAGCGGAACCCGGTGAACGCGGCGGGCAAGCCGACCACGCCGGTCACCTGGGACGCCGCCTGCCTGGAGGAGGTCTGCGGCAGCTGCGCGATGAACGTCAACGGCAAGGTGCGGATGGCCTGCTCGGCGCTGGTGGATAAGCTGGAATGGCCCATCACCCTCGAACCGATGCGGAAGTTTCCGATGGTGAGAGACCTCGCCGTCGACCGCAGCCGGATGTTCGAGTCGCTGAAACGGGTGAAGGCCTGGATCGAGCTCGACGGCACCTACAACATCGGTCCCGCCCCGCGGCAGAGCCAGAGCGAGCAGGCGCAGCGCTACGTGCTCTCCACCTGCATCACGTGCGGGAGCTGCCTCGAGGCCTGCCCGCAGATCACCCAGGACAACGACTTCATGGGAGCGGCGCCGATCAGCCAGGTCCGGCTCTTCAACCTGCACCCGACCGGCGCGATGCACGCCGACGAGCGGCTGCGCGGCCTCATGGGCCCGGGCGGCATCCAGGACTGCGGGAAGGCGCAGAACTGCGTGCAGGTCTGCCCCAAGGAGATTCCCCTCACCACCTCCATCGCGGCGATGAACCGCGACGTGACCAAGCTGGTGGTGAAGGACCTCTTCTTCAAGGACAAGGAGTCGGAGACCGCGGTCGGCGGACCGGCGTAGGCCCGCCCCGAGCCAGTCGCCCCCCCGGTCCCGGGTGGACGTGCCACCTGCCCCCAGAGGGTGCGAGCCCGCCTGGAGGAGAAAGCGCCGGCCCTGCGGTCGGACCGGGCTGCCGCGGTGCGTTTCCCCCTTGCCTCGCCTCGGTTTCTGCGTGAGACATGCGCGCCCCCCCACGGGCGACATCCCATGAAGATCCACGAGTATCAGGGCAAAGAGCTGTTCCGGAAGTACGGCGTTCCCACCCCGCGCGGAATCCTGGCCACCACCCCCGAGGAGGCCGAGAAGGCCGCGACCTCGCTGGGGACCCCGGTGGTGGTGGTGAAGGCGCAGATCCACGCCGGAGGACGGGGAAAGGGAGGCGGCGTGAAGCTCGCGAAAAGCCCCGCCGAGGCGAAGGCGCACGCCTCCCAGATCCTGGGAATGATGCTCAAGACGCACCAGACCGGGCCCGAGGGCCAGAAGGTCGGCAAGGTCTACGTCGAGGAGGGGCTCCCCATCGAGCGGGAGTTCTACCTGGGCATGACCCTGGACCGGGCCACCTCGCGGCTGTCGATCATGGCCTCGAGCGAGGGCGGGGTGGAGATCGAGGAGGTGGCGGCGAAGCACCCGGAGAAGATCCTGGTCGAGTCGATCGACCCGGTGGTGGGGCTCGCGGACTACCAGGCCCGGAAGCTGGCCTTCGGGCTCGGGCTGAGCGGCGAGAGCATCGGCAAGTTCGTGGCGTTCTCCCGCGCCCTCTATCGCTGCTACGTGGAGACCGACGCCTCGCTCGCCGAGGTGAACCCGCTGGTCCTGCTCAAGGACGGCTCGGTGATGGCGCTCGACGCCAAGCTGAACTTCGACGACAACGCGCTCTACCGGCACAAGGACCTGGTCGCCTACAGGGACATCGCCGAGGAGGACCCGATCGAGGCCCGGGCCAAGGAGCACGACCTCGCCTACATCTCGCTCGACGGAAACATCGGGTGCATGGTGAACGGCGCGGGCCTGGCGATGGCGACGATGGACACCATCAAGCTGGTGGGTGGCCAGCCGGCCAACTTCCTCGACGTGGGCGGCGGGGCGAGCAGGGAGAAGGTCACCGAGGCCTTCAAGCTCATCCTCAGCAGCAAGGCGGTGAAGGCGGTCCTGATCAACATCTTCGGCGGGATCATGAAGTGCGACGTCATCGCCGAGGGCGTGGTGGCCGCCGCCCGCGAGGTGAAGCTCTCCGTTCCCCTGGTGGTCCGGCTCGAGGGCACCAACGTCGAGCTGGGGAAGGAGATCCTCCGCAAGTCGGGCCTGCCCATCATCCCCGCGGACAACCTCCGACAGGCGGCGGAGAAGGCCGTCGCTGCGGCCCGGGGGGAGAAGGTGTCATGAGCATCCTCGTCGACCAGAACACCCGGGTGCTGATGCAGGGCATCACCGGCTCGGCTGGCTCGTTCCACGCCGGCCAGATGCTCGACTACGGGACGAAGCTCGTCGCCGGCGTCACGCCCGGAAAGGGCGGAACCGAGTTCCAGGACCGGATCCCGATCTTCAACACCGTGGCCGACGCGGTGAAGCACGAGGGCGCCAACGTCAGCGTCATCTTCGTGCCTCCGCCCTTCGCCGGCGACGCCATCCTCGAGGCGGCCGAGGCCGGGGTGCCGCTGATCATCGTCATCACCGAGGGCATCCCGGTGATGGACATGGTGAAGGTGAAGCGCGCGCTGCAGGGGCGCCCGGTGCGGCTCGTCGGCCCGAACTGCCCCGGGGTCATCACCCCGGGCGCGAAGTGCAAGATCGGCATCATGCCCGGGCACATCCACAAGCCGGGGCGGATCGGCGTCGTCTCGCGCTCCGGGACGCTGACCTACGAGGCGGTGTTCCAGCTCACACAGCTCGGGCTGGGCCAGTCGACCGCGGTGGGCATTGGCGGTGACCCGGTGAACGGGACCGACTTCGTCGACTGTCTGAAGCTCTTCAATGCCGATCCCGAGACCGACGCCGTGATCATGATCGGCGAGATCGGCGGCAGCGCCGAGGAGACCGCGGCGCAGTACATCGCCAGCGAGTTCAAGAAGCCGATCGCCGGGTTCATCGCCGGAGTCTCGGCGCCTCCCGGCAAGCGCATGGGGCACGCCGGGGCGATCATCGCCGGCGGCAAGGGGACCGCGGCGGAGAAGATCCGGGCGATGGAGGCGGCGGGAGTCCTCATGGCTCCCTCGCCGGCCGAGCTCGGCACCACCCTGCAGACTGCGCTGCAGCGCGGTCGTCGCTAGACACGAAGGAACGGAACGGACATGGCCACTGAGCGGACCCTCTCCATCATCAAGCCCGACGGACTGGAGAAGGGCATCATCGGGAAGATCATCACTCGCTTCGAGGAGAACGGCCTCAAGCCGGTGGCGGTGCGGATGCAGCATCTGTCGCAGCGGGAGGCGGAGGGCTTCTACGCGGTCCACAAGGCGCGGCCCTTCTTCAGGGACCTGGTGACCTTCATGACCTCGGGCCCGGTGGTGCTGATGGTGCTGGAGGGCGAGCACGCCATCGCGAAGAACCGGGAAGTGATGGGCGCCACCAACCCGGCCAATGCCGCGCCAGGCACCATCCGGAAGGACTTCGCCACCGACGTGGAGAAGAACACCGTCCACGGCTCAGACAGCCCGGAGAACGCGAAGATCGAGATCGCCTACTTCTTCCGGGAGACGGAAGTCACCCCGTACGCCTCGAAGCGCTGACCCGCTCGTCGTTGGGTCCCCGCCGCCCGCACTCCTCGATGAACCGAGGGCCGTGTGGGCACCCCGGCCTCCGAAACGAGCCCTCTGGCCGCCAACCGGCGGCGACGGAGGCCGAGCCTCCACGTCAGTCGTGTAACGCGGCGGTCGTGTCCGCACGCGGAAGCCGTTTGGACCGAGAAGGAGGCTCCATGATGCAGCTGAGCGCGAGGAATCAGCTCCGGGGACAGATCCGGTCGGTCCGACTCGAGGGGCTGGTTGCCGAGGTGACGGT
>JBKPMY010000144.1:0-16382 GCA_046732375.1 Myxococcota bacterium | reverse complement strand
ACGTGCTGCGCGGGCTCCTTTTGCCGCGCGGGTCGATCGATGCAGCGTTCTGGCAGATGGTGGTGGCGATCCTCGGCACCACCATCAGCCCGTATCTGCTGTTCTGGCAGGCCTCCCAGGAGGCCGAGGACGTGCGCGAGGTCTCCGAGCGCCAGCCGCTGCGGAAGCAGCCGTCGCAGGCGACCGGGGCGCTGGCCCGTATCCGCGTCGATACCGTCATCGGCATGGGTTATTCCAATCTCGTGGCGCTCGCGATCCTCGTAACAAGCGCGGCGACACTCAGGCAGAGCGGTGTGCATGAGATCACCACGGCGGCACAGGCAGCGCAGGCACTGCGGCCCGTGGCAGGCGACTTCGCCTTCGCGGTGTTCGCGCTCGGCATCCTCGGCACGGGGCTGCTGGCGGTGCCGGTGCTCGCCGGTTCCGCCGCGTATGCACTGGGTGAGGCCTTTCGCTGGCCGGTGGGGCTGGCGCGCAAGGCGCTGCAGGCGAAGGCCTTCTACGGAACCATCGCAGCGATGACCCTCGTTGGGGCACTCGCCAACACCGGCTCCCTGAACCCCATCAAAGCACTCGTGTGGTCCGCGATTGTGAACGGCGTAGTCGCCGTCCCGGTGATGGCGCTCGTCATGATGATGGCATCTGATCGGCGGATCATGGGCACATTCACTGTCTCCCGTCGGTTGATGATCATCGGCTGGCTAGCGACCGCGGTGATGGCGCTGGCGGCAGTGGCGATGGCGGCGTCGGCGCTGCTGGATGGTGACTGACTGGCGGCGTCATCTCCGCCGCTTCGGATCGGAGCCGCTGCCTGGGCCACGTCCTTCGCCGCAAGGTTGAGCAACACTCATTGCCTCGGTTGCCGATAGGGGTTGTCTCGGTCGGGACTCCCGGGCGGCCGAGCGTTCCCCGAAGCGTCGATGCGAAACCGCATGCAGTAGTCCCGCTCGCAACGCGGGCTGCAGAACCACCCGAGACCCGGAACCAGGACCTCACCGCCGAAGAAGAGCTCCTGCTCGGTGCCGCCCGGAATGCGCTGCCGGCACCGCGCGCACTCCGCGCCGGGCCTTGGCTCCTCGCCAGCACTCTTTCGCTTCCGTGACCGGTTGTGGTCGGAGGGCAGTTGCGTCCGGCCGATGCAAAAGGCATCGAGAGGACCCTCGCCGGCGGGTCCGCCCCGCCGTCCCCGCCGCAGCGATCGGATCCTCGCCTGCGGCCGGCTCGTATTGCAGCGAGACGCGGCCCGGCGGGTCGAGGACGAAGCCCGCCGGCGCGGCATGTCCCCTTCCCGCTTCGCCGCCTTCATCGTCGAGGCATGGGCGGCGGACGGGGCCGGCGGCTCGAGGCGACAGACAAAGAAACACGCTGACCGACGCCGTGCGGCGAGCGCTGCAGAGCGCCCTCAGCAACCCCGACCGACTGGCGCGGGCTACGTCGAACCGTGGCCCCACCACGCGGATCGGCGCCGTGCCCATGCCGGCCGAGCTCGGGCAGCGCCTCACGGAGGCAGCGGCGGGGCTCGGGGTGTCAGCCTCCGAGGTTGCAAGGCGCGGGGGTCTAGGCGTGGCGGCCGCCGTGATGCCCACGCCGTCGAGATTGTGTCCGCGCCCGCACAGACCGTGTGCCGAATTCCTGACTCTTCGAAGAATTCTAGTGCCACGGGTCGACTGCTGATGTCCGCTCGGTTGGCGGCCGGAACGGCGCCCACACCGGGCGGCGTCAGGCGCGCTGGGGAAGGGGCAATCGATGCGAACTTGTTTTTGGCGCCGCCGGCGATCCGCGGCTGGGACACTCGCAGTTCTTCTCCTCGTGGGGGCGGCCCGGGCCGTCAGCGCCGAGGAGATTGGTCAGCAGAACTTTGCTCAACTGCGGAGCCTCGGACCTGCCACGCTCACCGGTCCTGGGGCGGGCAACATCGTCGACTCGCTGGCCGACGCTCGGTTCCAGCGACCCGATCTGGAGGGACTCCTAGACGAGAGTGATGTCGAAGGAGGGGGTTCCGGTGAACCACCCCCGGCGGTGCTCGTCGTCCCATCGGTCAAGAACACACCGGTGAGTCTGCTCAACCGCGGCTTCTCCGGCTTCGATGGGCTCAACCACGCCGACCAGCGCAATGCCGGCACGGGCGTCTTCGTGAACACGCAATTCAGCCTCGAGCCACCGGACCAGGGACTCTGCGTCGGCAACGGCTTCGTGATGGAGACGGTCAACACGGCCCTGGCGGTTTACCGGACGGATGGGACACTGGTGGCGGGCCCGACCGCCCTGAACCAGTTCTTCGGGCTCGCTCCGGAGGTCATCCGCTCGACTCCGCCGGTCTTCGGCGACTTCACGAGTGATCCGCGCTGTTACTTCGATGCCCAGACCAATCGCTTCTTCATCCTGCTGCTGCAGCTGGACGTGGACCCGCCGACGGGGGGCTTCACCGGCGGAACCCATCAACTGCTCGCGGTGAGCAAGTCGGGGGACCCGACCGACGGATTTAACCGCTACGTTCTCGACACGACGAACGATGGGGCCAACTGCCCCTGCTTCGGTGACCAGCCTCTTCTCGGTGCGGACGCCAACGGCATCTACATCAGCGGCAATGCCTTCTCGCTGGTCGATGGCCGATTCAAGGGCGCGCAGATTTACGGCATCTCGAAGCTCTTTCTCGCGGTCGGTGCCCTCCCTCCATTCGTGCTCCACATCAATCTGCCTCGCTCCAGCGCGGACGGGGGCTTGAACCGCTCTGTTCACCCGGCCATTCGCACGCGAGGAGAGGAGTTCAGCGACTTCGGAAACGAGTACTTCCTGAGCAGCTTCAACCTGGGTGGCCTCGAGAACCAGGTGGTTGCCTGGTCGCTGCGGAACACAATACTTCTGCACTTCCCGCCGGGACCCTTCACCTCGTTCACCTTCCAGCGTCAGCCCGCGCCGTCAGAGACCTACGGCGTTCCTCCCGACGCCTTGCAGAAAATTGGCACGCTCCCGCTCGGAAACCTCGTGAATCCGGGTGTCCGCCCCTCGCTCGCGTCGAACGCCGAGAACATGCAGCAGGTCACGTTCGCCCATGGGCGGCTCTGGAGCACGGTCAGCACCGTTCTCAACTCCCCGGAGGACACGGTTCCCGCGGGAGCATTCGGAGATCCGAACAAGGCTGGCGTGGCCTGGTTTGCGGTCAAAGTGGACAACCACCACGAGCTCAAGGCCAAGGTCGACGATCAAGGCTACGTGGCGATCAAGAATGCCAATCTCCTCTTCCCCGCCCTAGGCATCAACCGACACGGGCAGGCCGCGATCGGCTTCAGCATCTCCGGTCCGGACCTTTTCCCCAGCACCGGCTACGTCCAGCGACGCGAGGACGACGGATTTGGTCGGATCCACTTCGCGGGCGCGGGAGTGAACTCGGAAGACGGCTTCACCGCCTACCCGTCACAAAATCCAGGAGCCCCGTGCGACTCCGCAACCAACCCGACCGAGTGCGAGGCGCGTTGGGGGGACTACGGGGCCGCGGCAATCGGCGGCGACGGGAGCATCTGGCTGGCGAACGAGTACATCGGTCCGCGTCCGCGCACGGTGCTAGCCAACTGGGGAACGTTCATCACCCGTCTCCGTCCGGGTGACGACGACGACAACGACAACCATCACGGGCACCACGACGACTGAGTCGGGGAACCCTCCCTGACAAACCTGGAGGACGTCTGCCCGCCGGAGCGGGTCGGCCGATGTCTTCCAGGCCCAACACGCCCGATAATCCAGTAGTCGGTCGTTGTCCCGATCGCGACGCAGGCGGGCTCGAAGTGACGTCTCGCGCAACTAGCACACCCCAGAGCTTCGCCCCAGAGAAAGCCGTACCGGTGATCGGGACCGAGCGCCTCGCTCACGCACCGCCCCTGATGAATATCGACGGTCACCGCGTCGCAGGGTCGCTCTGGGCCAAGGGCACTCCGTTCACCACGACCTGCCCGAGGCAACGGCCGCTTGCGCTGGATGGTTCGCGGCCTGGCGAGGATCGCGGAACCGCGCTGGGCGCGTCACTGCGGGGTCTGCTGCGCCGTGGCGACCTGGACCGGCACCGAGGAGACGTTCACCGAGCGGGGAGTGATCGATGCCGCCTGGACCGTGACCGCCTTGTCGCTGGCCGTCAGGCTGCAGGGGAGATTCGTGACCGGCAGCGGCGTGACGGTGACCGCGTCCGGGCTGAAGGAGATGGACCCGTTCTTGGCGAAGGGCTTGAACGCCCAGAGGAAGCCATCGAGCGAGTGCGCCGGGTCCTCCACCAGCGCCGTGGCGAGGATTCCCCCGTCGTCGGTGAGCCGCACGCCAACCTGCCCCGAGGAGACGTAGGCGGCGACCGGGCCGAAGGTGTACCGGTTCGCCCAGAGAACGGCTCCGGTGGCATCCAGCCCGAGGAGCACCGCGGAAGGAACGTTCTCCGGAGCGGTCCCGGTGAACTGCACCGCGGAGCCGCCGGCCACGTAGCCGGTGGTGGGCAGCTCGGCGAACGAGTCCAGGAGAAACACGCTTCCCGCGCCGAATCCGAAGCCGGGGAAGGTGGCGAACCCCACGGTGCCGTCGGAGAGCAGGCGCGCCACCATCCCGTTGTGCTGCGCGCCCCCGCTCCCGGCGAGCGTGACCGCTTCCTGCTGCCCGACGATCGCCGCGGAGGGGATGAGGTCTGGAGCGCTGTCGCACGCCTGGTAGCGCTTGGACCACACGACGTTGCCCTGCGGCCCGAGCCGCAGCGCAAACATGGCGTCGTTCGGGTCGCTGAGCTGGCCGGCGAGGAAGGCGTCCTGCCCGACGCTCTCCACGACGCGCGGATTGGTGCGCGCTCCCGCGCCCGGGTCCAGGATGCTCACCGACGCGTTCCCGACGGCCGGCAGGCGGAGTAGGAACGTCTTCCCACTGCCCACGCAGCCCCCGACCACGAGGTGACCGCCGGCGCCGTCACCGGAGAGCGCGGTGAGGAACGGGGTGCAGGTGTCGAGCGGGACATCGAACCCACGGGCGTCCAGCAGCGTCCCGTCCTGGGCGAGACGGCTGAGGACCAGCGTGCCGAGCGAGGTGGACGCGACCATCAGCGTGCCCTCGGTCGTGGAACGGATCCGTATTGGCCGCAAGGTCGAGCCATCCAGCTGGAGCTCGCGTGCCCAGACGACGGCTCCGGAGTCGGAGAGCTTGACCAGCTGCCGAACCCCGTAGCCGCTGCGGAGGTAATGACCGTCGATGGTGCGCTGCAGGTCGGAGAAGAGCACCGAGTTCCCGGGAGAGCTGGCGAGCCCGCCCTCGACCGGGGCGGCGAACGTCCGGGACCACGGGCTGAAGGTGGGCTGCGCGAAGTGGGTGGAATCGGGTCCGCTCCCCGGCGGGAGCGTAGGCGGATTGGGCGGGGGGGCGCAGCTTCCGTTCGCGATGGGAATCTCCAGCGGGCTCAGCTCGGGGGTGTGCCAGTCGGCGAGCGTCACCGCTCCGATGAGCGGGAGCGCCGGGGTGGTGATCTTCACTCCCAGGTTCAGCTCGAGGCCGGCGGAGAGTGCCCAGCAGGGAGAGCCGAGCAGGTCCGCCTCCACCTTCCCGAACGCCAGGGCGGTGGCGTACGGACCCGTGATGCCGAAGAGCAGGACGTTCAGTCGTGCCCCGGCGGCGATCTTCGCCTCGGCGTGGAGTGTGACCTGCGTCTCGTTCAGACCGAAGTCTGTGCTTTTGAGCGTGGGTCCGGACATCTGTGGCTGGGAGCCTGCCCTGCTCGAGAGGGTGACCGCCGTCGTGAAGACGGCCCTGCCGTGGATGCCGGTCTCGAACGTGCCGGATGCCCCGCCGGAGAGAGTGGCGGTCAGGTCCACCATGGGCACGAACACCAGCGGGCCGAGCGGAATGGGCGTCAGAGTGACCGAGGTCAGGTCGACCGACTTCTCGTACTGGAGGAACGCCGCGCCGTGCACGTTCACATCGCCATGGATCTGCGGGTCGACGGTGAAGGTGGTCCGGGCCTCGGGAAGCAGGGCGTCGATGCTGCAGTCCGGCGGCTCGCCCTGAAGCACCTTGGCGAAGCTCTCGAGGCAGTTCACGACGACATCGGGCAGGGCGTCGAGGCCCTGCCAGTCCACGTCCACCGAGAGCGAGTAATCGAACCCGCCGCCGATGTTCCCGTCGGTCACCAGCTGGTCGTTCGTTGTATCCGGATCGCCGTCTCCGTCGAAGAGCACGTAGGAGAAGGGCAAGGTGTCGTCGAAAGAGCCTGTTCCCAGCGCGGCGGACCGCCGGAGACGCGCGTTGCCGCTCGCAACGGCGGTGGACCGGGAGATCTTTGCGTGCAGCTTTTTGTACGCGAGCTGGATCGGCGCCTGCGCCGTCCGCAGCACCAGGTGGCCATCGCTCCGGTCCACGGCCAGGACGGCGCGCAGAAGGCCCACGGGCGTGGCGGAGCTGACGCCGGCCACCAGGATGCTGCCGACCTGAACGTTCGCCACTGACGGCGGGGGCGCGGCAAAGGTGAGCGTTCCGTCGGGATCGGACTGGAGCGAGCCGAGGTCCGCCGTCGCGAGCTGGACCGTGGTGGGGAACGGCAACGCGGTGATCTCGTCCTGCGGCGGCGGTGGAGGCATGCCGGAGCCGTCCGAGCTGCTGCAGCCGACGGCGAGGACCCCGAGCACCGTCAGCAACTCGAGGCGTCGCCTCCGGACCCGGATGACACCCACGTTGGATGGCAGGGCTCGGCTCACGGTCTCCCCTCCCGCTGAGAGTGTCGAGTGTACTCGAGTCTCCAGGCGCCCTGGCCCCTGCGTCCGCCACCGATACTGGAGGACGAGACCCGGCGCCGGGACCAGGGGTCGGGGTGTCCGATGACCCGAGCGGGCGGAGGAGCCGGGCCCAGCACGGGCGTTCGCCTCGTCGCCGGCGACGGCGCGGCTCGTATTGCAGCGACGCGGCCCGGCGGGTCGAAGAGGAGCCCGCCGTCGCAAGATGAGCCCCTCCGGCTTCGAGAAAGCGGGCCGCGGGCGGCAACGCGAGGAGCAGGCCTGGACGGCGCCCCGGCGACCAAAGGGCGGCTGGCCACCGCTGGGTCTGAACGCTGGTCGCAGGTGATGCTTGACCTGGGCCAACGATCCAGCGCTCTTCCCGGTAGACCAGGAGTCGATTGGGTAAGGCGGAAGGAGGTGGAATGAACACCAGGTTAACGTCGTCCGCGCGCACTCCGTTGCCGCTCGCGCTGTCGTTGGCTCTGGTGCCGGCAATGGCGCAGTCGCCTCGTCAGCAGGCGGAGAAGGAACTGGAACGAACGGTTCCGGCAGGCAGCGTGCAGGCGTGCTCACTCATCACGAAGGCCGACATCAAGAAGGCCACCGGCCGGGAACCGTACGCCGACCCGGAGCCCGCCGGTCAGGGCGGCTGGATCTGCAACATCGGTATCGGCGAACTGAAGCTCTATTCGGGTCCGAAGTCGTGGGAGCAGTGGGAGTCCACACTAAAACGCTTCAAGAAGGAGAGCGAGCCGCAGACGCCGGCCCCGGGCTTCGGTGAGCGCGCATACTTCCTCTATCCAAAGCCCGACAACGAGTATCAGAACAGCGTCGCTTTTCTGGTGGTGAAATCCGGCAACCACACACTCGCGTTGTCAATCGACGCTCCGAAGGACAAGCCGGCCGAGTCGATGCGCCCGGCGCTCGAATCACTGATGAAGTCGATTCTCGCTCGGCTGCCCTGACGAGGTCCGGCTGGAACGTGTCGGCGTGCAGCTCACGCGGCGCGCGCCCGCCGCCCCTTCCGCCCTGCCCGCTTCAACGTGCTGTACATGGTGGGCAGGCTCAACTTGAGCTCCTTGGCCAGCGCAGCAGTCGACGCTCCGCCTTCCACGCGCTTTCGAAAGCCCGCGGCCTGCTCGTCGGAGAACTTGAACGCCCGTCCGCGCTTGGCCACGGCCCGGCTCGGCGGCCGCGCAATCCGGCCCGGCTGAGCCCGCGCGCCGCCGGGTGTCCAGCCGGCGCGCTTGAGGGTGTTGTACAGGGTGGGGAGCGAGACTTTCAGCGCCTTGGCCAGCTCCGCTGCCCTCTTGCCGCCGTCCGCCTCAATGCGAGTAGGGGCCATGAACGTCTCCCGCGCGAGGGCGTTGGATTTGCCGTCCATGCTCGATTCGGACCTTGCCCGTCCAGAATTTCAGTCGGGGAGCGCTGGAAAGTCGGACAAGAAACAAGCCTTTTCTTATGCATCTTTTTTGCTGCGACGTGGATGGAGCCTGGATGGCGGAGTGAAAGAGGGACCCCTCCTCTGTCGTGTCGCAGCCGCCGCCTGAGCCCCACCTCACGGGGGAGCTCAGGTGTGGCGGATACGCATCGGCGCACCGGCTGTATCGACGGCAAAGTGCAGGATGCGCTGTCGGCCGAAGCCGAACTCTTCGGCGGTGAAGGACCAATTCCTCCAGTCGGTGATTCCGTAGCGCTTCCGCGCAGCCTGGATTGCCAACCGGACGGCGTCTTCGGCAGTGCAGCGCATGCAGGTGGCCACCGCGGAAAAGTTTCCCGCGCGTCCCGAGGCATACCAGTTGCCTACTTCCTGCACCGTCAGCGTAACGTACCGCATTGCAGCGGCCCGGCGTTGAACGCGCGCCGCCTTGATTCCGCCCTCCGCTTGTGGGCACAGCACTCAAGCGTGTCCACAGAGTGCAGGTTGCCCGCCAAGGCAGTCTTGGTCATCGATGATGACCAAGACTTTCTTGAGACGGTCGCAGACCTAGTCACAGAGACAGGCCGTCTCGTCTTCGCCGCTTCCGGTGCTTCGGAGGCGCTGCAGCTTCTCGACTCGGCCGCTGTTCCCCGGCCGTGCCTGGTTCTGCTCGACTGGGTGATGGAGCCAAGCAGCGGGGCCGTCTTCCTGCACGGACTCGCCGCCCGAGCGGTGGAAGATGTCTGTGTCGTAGTGATGTCCGGCGATCCACGCCTCCACTCCCCTAGTGAGGTGCCCGGCACTCTCGAGATTCTGCGCAAGCCCTTTGACGTGCGGCAGCTACATGCCCTTCTCGACCGGTACTGCTAAGAGTGCAGCCAGACCATTTCCCGGAGCTGTTGAATGGGCAAGCAGTCCGAACGCAGTGAAACCGAGCTGGAGTAGAGTCATCTTCGGCGAGAGACCCGGACGGCTCTGTAGGTCGCCGTGGGCGCCGAATGAGCTGCTGGAGCGTCTGGCGGCAGCCGCGCGTCTTCTCGAGGCGGTGAGCGAATTGCCGTTGGACAGCGCCCCGTTGTGACTCTCATTCCGAACCTGGCCAAGCGCTCCCGCTCAGTCCTCGAAGAGTGGAGTGGCAGAGAGAGCATCTGGCGGAGACGGAGGCGTGAGGCGCCGTCGAAGCACCTTTCCGCCCGAGTTCAATTCCGTCCCTCGCTTAACCCTCAGCGGCGGGGCGCATTTCGCTCGCGGGACGTGCTGCAGCAAGCGGTCGCCCGGACGCGAGCAACAGCAGCTGCTCGATATCGAAGGGCTTGCGTACCGTGGCTCGTACGTTCGGAAAGTGCTGAGCCTCCCTCCGCAACGCATCGTGCGCCGACATCACCACCACCTCGAAGTCTGCCGCGTCGGTACGGGTCTGCAGGCGCGTCAGAAACTCGAGCCCGCTCATTCTCGGCATCATCAAGTCGAGGAGGATGAGGCAGGGCCGGCCGACGTGCACCAGCTCCTGCAGCGCATCGAAGCCATCGGTGGCCGTCGTCACCGAGTGTCCGTCGTCGGCGAGCACCTCGGCCAATGTCTCCCGGATGTCGCGGTCATCATCAACAACAAGGATGCTGAGCAAAGCGTCCATGGCGCGCCTCGCTACGCTCGGCGTCTCGCCTGTTGAAGCGACGGCTCGTGCGCGTTCGGCGCACAACTGCGCAGAAACTGGGGAAGAGATGTGGAACGGCTGTGGGAAGCACGCCGGACGTTGACTGCGAACCTCAGCCCGCTAGCGACCGGAGCTGTCTCTCGGGGGTCCGCCGGGGCGGATGCGCTCCAGGAGCTGGAAGAGCATCCCGTCTCTTGGCCGGGCCGTCGCCTTCACTGCGGACAGCTGGAGAAGAACGTAGAGGCTGAGCAGCAACGCCGCGGCGACAGCCCAGACCCACCAGCGTCGGTACCACTGCCGTCGGGCTGTGCACGGGCGACTCACCCCAGGAAGGGCAAGACACTCGTTCGACTGCGCCCTTTTTTGTTCCGAGGCCGACTCACTCAGCCCTCCTTGCTCCCGCGACTTGCGTCCTTTCCAGTTCGCTTTCTGAGCGCGTCGATGCGCTTCGAGGCCTCCGCCTTGGTGAGCTGCTCTGGCACCTCCTCGCCGACTTCCTCGGCGAGCGTATGCAGGTAAGAGCGCTGCGCCCCCGTCATTGGCTCGTCGCCCGAGACCCAGTTGTCCGGGTCCTTCTGCGTGTTCGACTCGGCGGACGCTGCCGCTGTCTTGTGGTCCGTCATGGGCTGTCCTCCCTGCGGAGGAGAACATGTGTACAGTCTCGGCCGGTGCAACCCCGGACCGAGGGCCGGTTCAGGCGGGCTGGGAAACGTGCCGCCCACCGCGCGCCCCGAAGAAGGCTCGACGCCGAGGCAGGTCCGAGATTGACCGTCCTTCGAGCCTGCCACCGCGCCAACCAGGGGCCGCCGCTCAGCGCTCGGGCAGCATCGCCCGGGCAGCGCTCTCATCCGCCCGGAAGGCCTGGCCCGCGTTCCGGGCGAGCCACGCCGCCCCCTGACCTGCGTCCCGGAGCAGCGCCGACAGCCCCCGGCTGCTGAAGAGGGGCGGACTGTCGCCCACCCCCTGAAGCGCGCCTTCCCCTAGCGCCTTCACGCCGACGCCGTCCGAGTACACCATCTCGCCGCCGAGGTAGCCCGTCACGCAGGCTGCGGCGGTGGCCAGCAGGCCGAGGCCGGCCGTCACCCAGCTCGCCCGGCGCCTGGAGCGCCAGAGCGTCACCCCCAGCGCGGTGGTGAGGATGGCCGCCTTGCCGAGCCCGTGGAGCAGCATCCGTCGACGCGCCCGTGGCTGCTCCGCCCGCACCTCCTGGGAGGCCGCCATCCCGCTCAGCCCTGCAAGCAGTCCCGCCACTGAGACCGACCACCACAGTCCACAGCCCACTCGATCCACCGTCGGGTCCCCTGCGCCCGCGGCGATCGCGTCCATCACCGCAGCCGAGGGGAGCAGCGCGATGGGCAGGTGGACGACGGAGGGATGGAGTTCGTGCGTGAGCAAGGTCATGGCTCCGCGGAGGCTCGGGCCGAGGTGTGCACTGGGCGAGCCCTCGGGCCCGGCCAGTGTCCACGCCGCGACGCTCACGCGGAAGCACGACGACGAGTCGGGCATGAGCTGGCCTCGCGGCCTCCCGTCGTGGCTCGACCGCGAGCGGGCACGGCTCGCGACCAGGATGGTCTCGTCGAAGAAGACGATCGTCTGAGACTCGAGAGGGATGAAGTCCTGGAGCGCTTCTGGCAGAGGATGCGACGCGCCTGCGATACTCCCTTGGCAGGCGCGTCCCGCTGGCGTTGCGCGCAGCTCAGGCGAGTCAGGGGGCCCGTCTGCCCTGGAAGAGGCGGACGACGAGCGCCACCACCGCGACCACCAGGAGCAGATGAATGAGGCCGCTCGTGATGTGGAAGGCGAAGTAGCCGCCCAGCCAGAGAATGACGAGGACGATGACGAGAATGGTCAACAAGTCCATTGGGTCTCCTATTCGTCCGTTTGGTGGTGCATCTCACTCGGAAGCCATGGCGCTCGACAACCTGCGAATCCGTGGTCCCTGGGGCAAGCGGAGCGGCTCTGCCGCGTTCGTGCAGGCCGTCCCTGCGCTCGAGGGCGGGAAGGACCGTCACCCTCCGTCCCCTCCAGCAGGAGTATGAGGCGGGCCGCGTCGCGCAGCGGGACCCCCGGAACTCCTCCGTGGAGGCGATGGCCGCCAGGACCGCCGAGGGGGAATGCGCTCGAAGCCGCCTGCGAGGAATTACCGCTCCGCCATTGCAGTCAGCAGTGGTGCGGGCGGTGATGCTCCGGCGTTCACCAGGGCGAAGGTCAACTCGACCAGCCGCAACGAAGTTCAACACGACTCCAAGCTTTCCGTTGGCTTGGCTCGGAACTACTCGGACTCACTTGGGCTTCCTGGACTTGTCTGCATTTCACGAATCCTGGTTCCCCGCCTCCTGTCTCGATGGCCGCCCCACCAAGACGGGCACGGCCCTCCCCTTTGCACGGGCGGTGCCGGGCCATGCGAGGTCGATCCGACCCACCAGACCCACCGAAGCCCTGAAGGTCCCTGACCTCTGCGCTTGCCGTTCCTGAGCGCCCTCAACTACCGTTCCACGCTCGGGGACGTGCCGATCTGGAGGTGGGGGATGCTGGTCCGTTCCGAGCTGGCCGGAGTACCGCACCTGAAGCGCGTCCTCGCTGGGCACGGCTACCTGGGGCGCGAGGCTTTTGCGGCGCTCGGCGGGCCGCTCTTCGACGCCCACCGCCGCGCCGACCTACCGCTCTACCTCCGGCGTCTCGCATCGGCGGCGCCGCTCCATGTCCTGCTTCGACTCTTCGGGCTGCGGGTGCCGGTGGACGAGGGGGAGGCGCGAGCGGCGGTGGCGCCCCTCGATCTGGACGAGCTCGACGAGATGGGTCTGACGGAGAGGCGCGACGGCCGGATCCGCGCCCGATTCGGCCTCGCTGTTTTCGATGGGCTCCTTCTGGCCCACGACAGCATCGAGGATGGCATGAGCCCCGAGAGCGACCACGTCCTCGGGGTGAACCCGAGCACCGAGAACCTGGCTCAGGTCACGGTGCGCCGCCACGTCCGATCGGCCCTCGACATGGGATGCGGGAACGGCGTCCAGGCCCTGCTGCTCGCCCGCCATGCGGAACGCGTGACTGGCGTCGACAAGAACCCTCGCGCCTTGGCCTTTGCGCGTTTCAACGCCCGGCTCAACGGCGTGGAGAACGTGGAGTGGCTGGAGGGCGACTTCTTCGCGCCGGTGTCCGGGCGACGGTTCGACCTCGTGGTCTCGAACCCCCCCTATGTCATCTCACCGGAATCGCGTTTCGTCTTCCGGGACGCGGGGCGGGAGGGTGATTCGGTCTCGGCCGAGGTCGTTGCCGGAGCGGCGGCTCACCTCGAGGAAGGCGGTCACGCCACGGTTCTCTGCAACTGGGCACTGGCCGATGGTGAGGAGTGGTCGGCGCCGCCTCGCCGCTGGACGAAGGGCACGGATTGTGACGCGCTGCTCCTCTACCGGGGCTCGCAGGAGGCGCTCGAGTACGCGGCCACCTGGAATCGGAGCCATGACCGCGTCGCCTACCAGGATGCTCTCGACCACTGGACCACCTATTTCGAAAAGCTCGGCATCGCCGCGATCGGGCTGGGAGCGCTCGTTCTCCGGCGCCGGGCCGGAGCGCAGGTCTTCTTCGAGGCTGAGGAACTACCCACACGGACTCAGGGCCCGGCGTCCGAGCAGATCCTGCGCATGCTTGCCGCCCAGGAGCTTCTCCACGACAGGGGAGAGGCGGCATTGCTCGCCGGTCGCTGGCGTGCCGAGCCCCGGCACCGTGTCGAGCAGCGCCTGGCGCCGGCCGACGGGCGCTACGAACTCGAGGAGGGGCGCGTCATGCTGACGGACGGGCTCCGGTTCGAGGGGTTGCTCGATGCGCACGCCCTCGAGCTCCTGCGCCTCTGCGACGGTCGCCGCACGCTCGGCGACGCGGTTGGCGCGCTCTGCAACCAGGGCGGAGCCGAGCGCGGTTCGGTCCTCACAGTGGCGCGCCGGTTCCTCTCACTGGGTTTTCTCGTGCCGGACGATTCGACGGTGATCGAAGAAAGGAGCTGAGTCATGGAGTCGAGCCCCCCGGGGTCGTCCTCGAGACGGACCCTTCTCATGCAGACGGCGATCGTCCTGGGCGGCGCCGTTGGAGTGGCGGCCTGTGGTCAGGCCTCAGCGGCTGCCCCGAGCGGGCCCGCCTCGACCAGGTCGACGGCGGCGACGGGCAATGCCTGGACGCTGCTCGGGAGTGGCCGCACCCTCGCGCCCGCGCCGGTCGACGGCGTCGTCGACACCACCGCCATCGCCTTCGGTGGTGTCCTCATGGATGCTGCCAGCGGCGTCGAGGTGGGACGCTTCTGTGCACAGGCGCTCGGGCGCGCTGGATTCCCGAGTGGAGCTGCCGGCGGCGTCGAGATCCAGAGCCTGCAGCTCATGGATGGCGCGCTGTACGCGGTCGGACCGGCAGGCGGCGACCGGACCGAACGCAGCTATGCAGTACTCGGCGGCACCGGCCGCTTCACCGGGGCGCGTGGCACTTGCGTGGTGCGAGAGGCGCCCGGCAGTGGAGCTCGCCGCTCGCTCCTGTTCGACATCTCTTTGGCCTGACGGAGGCGCACATGGCGGTCGACTACTTCTTGAAGATTGACGGAATCGACGGTGAGAGCCAGGACGACAAGCACAAGGACTGGATCGAGGTCCTCTCGTTCAGCTGGGCGACCTCCCCGGGAGGAACGACCGGGGGGGGTGCCTCCCGGGAGAGAACGACGCACCACGACTTCCAGATCGTGAAGTCCATGGACAAGGCGTCGCCCTTGCTCGCGATGGCCTCTTGCGACGGGAAGAGTCCGGGTCAGGCGATGTTCGTGGCCAGGAAGGCCGGGAAAGATCAGCAGGAGTATCTCAAGATCAAGCTGACGGACATCCTCATCAGCTCCTACAACACGACAGGAAGCTCGGACGACCTGCCGCTCGAGACGGTATCGCTGAACTTCTCAAAGGTGGAGATCGAGTACGCGCCCCAGAAGCCCGATGGGTCGCTCGGGCCGTTCGTGCCGGGTGTCTGTGAGCCGAAACGCAGGAACCCCAGCGGGACCTAGAACCGGGCTTCGACGTCCGGGTCGAGCTTGCTGTTTCGGTCCCCAGAAACACCAAAGCCCCACCGCCATAGGGGTCGGTAGGGCTTCAGCACTTCGGAGTTGCGGGGGCCGGATTTGCGCGCTGGTAGGAACGACACTTCGCGCGCTCTTTACGTCTCGCAAGGCGCCGGCAAGCACCCGCGTCCTCGCTCCCCGGCGCCCGGTGTAGCCCGCCCGCGTTCCTGGCCGGAGCGATGGAGGGTTGCGCGGTACCGTGTTCAGAACGTTGGTCCGCCTCCCGTCGCCCTAAGAAGGGCGTGACGCGAAGAGCATAGCCGGCCGAGGAGTTCGCGGCGTTCGGGCACCTGCGGGTGACGCCCCAGACTGCCACGCGCCTCCGGGCCACGCCTGCCGCTATCCGGACGCGCGGACGGTGCTGCGTCGCCGACATCAACGCCTTGGCTCGTTCCAGCGAACGCCGGCTACCGTCGTCTGACGGGAGGAGTTGATGGCCACGAAGAAGAAGGCGACAAGGAAGAGCGCGGGAGGCCGAAAGACCAGAACGTGGGCAAGCCGGATCCCGGCGCGGTTCGGACCGAAGAAGGCCAAGCGACGCAGCTCGCGTGACGTACGCGGGCTCCACACGGGACCGAGGCGGAAGTGAGGACTGTTGGGGAGGTGCGCGACGCCTTCTACGACACCACCGGCAGCGTGAGTGAGCGGGTTCGGACGCTCTCGGTTGCGGGAATCGCGATTGTCTGGGCGTTGAGCGAGGCGAAACTGACCAAGGTTGGGCCGCTCGCTCAGGCAACGGTTCGTCCTGCTGGTGCTCGCGCTTCTTTGCGACTTCCTCCAGTACTTCGTCCAAGCATTCATCTGGGATTCGAAGATGTCCAGGTTCGAGGACCACAAGCTCGAAGCGGACAGGGAACTGAACCTCACTCGCGCATGGAGACGGCCCGGGGAGGTGTTCTGGGTCTCGAAGGCCAGCTTCTTCCTCGCTGGGTACTGCTGCATGGCTTGGCTCGTATGGACTCAGTGGTTGAATTCGGTGCGGCCGTGAGCGATGTCACCCCTGGGAATGCTGGGGCTGGTGCGGCGACGAGCACATCGCTCGCCCCGAGCCGAACAGCACACCGGAGCGAGCGATGGAGCTGCTCCTGGAGAAGGCCAGGCTCGTCTTCGGGGAGCAGGACTGGAGCGCCTGGGGGTGGAACCCGGGGAGTACGGCACGGGAGAGGCCTCGCTCGCGAGCGGGCTTAGAGGCCTCCGGCGTCGCAGCGGCGGGCCCATGTTCCGCGCCGCGCTTACGTCCGGCATGGAGCCGACGCCCGGTCCCTCGACCGCCGGGAAGTGGCTCGACCACCGTTGACGCTTGACGCATTTCCGACAGTCCGCCCCAGTAGACTCAAAGGGTTGCGGGCGGGACCCTGCCTGCCCGGCTGTGGTTTGACCGACCCATTGACAGCCCTGTAGCTTGCCTCCCCGCAGAACAGTGGGGGTGCAACATGCACAAACCTATCGAAGCAGGGGCTGTGTTGCTGTTGCTAGTCGGTTGCGGAGCGGGCATCC
>JBKPMY010000143.1:0-7354 GCA_046732375.1 Myxococcota bacterium | reverse complement strand
GCCCACGGGTGCGGCGCCGGGCTGCTGGACCGTGATGGCGGCTGGCGGAGGCGCCGGTGGAGGCTGGGCGGGCTTGGCCTGCTCCTTCGAGGAGCCGGCACAGGCGCAGATCATCGCCGCGACCAGGAGGAACCGCGGGGGTGTCATGGCCCGCACTCTGCCAAGGAACGCCCCCGGGAGGTGCCCCGAAGCGCATGGGACCAAGGGGCAACACGCCCCGGCCGGGCTACCGCGAGGGTGCGCTCGCCACCCGTGGCGCCGCGGATGCCTTCTCCTGGATGCAGCCGTGGTCGGCGTTGGACCAGTTCTTCTGCAGCTGCCACCGCGTGCTTCCGAGCGTGACGCAGCTGCCGAAGCGCCACACGCACTTGTCGGAGATCTCCTCGCCCGTCCGGTCCAGCCACCCGTTCCCGTCCGGGTCGGTCAGCATCTCGATGATCTCGTGCGCAGTCACGTTGGCCAGGGCCCGAGTGGGCTGGCTCACCCCGTTGCAGCGGAAGAGGTCTCCCGGATCGCACTGGGGCGCGTCGGCCAGGTTCGGCATGTACGCCACGCGGATCTTCCGGCCGTCCGGGCACCGCCCGCCGTCGTGCCAGGCGCAGAAGTTCGACTGTTCGGGGAATCCGTCGGTGAACACCAGGTAGAGCGTGGTCGGGTCCGGCACCTGCCGCGCCTCCTGGAGGACCTGGCACACCTTGGCAACGATCTCCTCGGTGGATGGGGAGTGCGTGGGCGAGGGCGAGGTCTCCTGGATGTGACCGAGGAACCTCGTCTTCGCAGGCTGGCGCACGTACTGGTCCACCACGGCGAGGTAACGCGAGCCGTCCAGGCCGCTGAGGAAGGTGTCCATCCCGGACATCGCGTCCGCCGGGAAGCGCCCGGGCTGGCCCCACCAGATGGCGATCATCGTCGCCTCGGGGATGACCGGCCCTCCGAGGTCCTCCAGGTCGTCACGCGAAAACGGCGCCGGACCGGCGCGGCGGGTGGCCATCATCGAGGCGTGAGTGGGTCCGCTCGCCGTGTCGACCAAGGGCTGGCGGGAGTCGTAACTCCTCGCGTAGCAGCCGGTGAGGCCGAGCGAGACGAGCAACAGGCAGACGGAAGCGCGCACCGGACGACCCTCCCCGAACGTGCTCTCCCCTGGGGACAGATCTCGGCGCACGGACGGACGTCCGTCAAGCGGCCGGGCCGCGGAAGGGATGCCAGCCGTTCAGCGCATGCCGGGTGAGGGCGCCGGGAGCCGTCGCGCAAGGAGCAGCGCCAGCGGAAGGGTGCCCAGCGCCGACGCCGCCGTCGCCACGGTCGCCCATCCCGGCCCCGCGGCGTCGCCGAGCACGCCGAAGCCCACCGGCGCCACGGCCCCGGCCCCGATCACCCCGGTGTAGAAGAGCGCGAACGCACTCTCGGCACGGGCGCCGTCCGACACCTCCGGGACGGTTCCGTACAGCACCGTGGACGTGCCGTTGAGCATCGTCCCGAGCACCGGCAGCAGGGCCAGCGCGGGCCAGAGCGGTAGCGCGAGGACCGCCAGGATCAACGCCGCCGTGCCGCCCTCGGTCAGAAGCACCGTCCGGAGCATGCCCAGACGCTGGCCGAGCCATCCGCAGGAGGCCTTCCCCGCGGCGCCGCCGAGGAACACCAGCGCCAGCCCGAGCCCGACCGTGGAGAGCGAGGCGCCCTTCGCCTGGAGCAGGAATGGCAGGAAGGTAAGCAGACCCATCCGCGCCGCGGTGTCCAGCACGCCGATCGCGACGAGCAGCCGGAAGCCGACCGAGGGACTGGCCGGCCCCGGGCGGGAGATCGTCCCGGATCCGGCGGGTTCCGGCCGGGACGACGGCATGAGCGCGAGGACCGCCGCTGCCACGACCAGCCCCAGGGCCGACAGCGTCCAGAGCGCGTGACGCCACGAGGTGGCAGTGATGACCAGCGACATCGCGGCCGGCACGGCTGCCTTCCCCAGGTCACCGCTGAAGTTGTAGAGCCCCAGCGGACCGCGGGCCCCGAGCCCATAGGCGCGCGAGACGGCGCTGGAGCCGATGGGGTGCTGCGTGCTTCCTCCAGCTCCGGCCACGGCCAGAGCCACGCAGAGACCGATGAGCCCTCCGGCTGCCCCGGCCAGCGCGTAGCCCAGGGCGGCGAGCGCGGTGCCCGCGGCGAGCACCGTCCGGCCGCCGAGCAACGCCGCGAGGTGCCCGGCGGGGAGCTGCAGCAAGGCCATCGCCCCGGCATAGAGCCCCCGGAGCATCGCCAGCCGGCCGAACCCGAGCCCGAATTCCGCCTGCCACACGGGGAGGAGGACGTAGATGACGTCGGTGTAGCCGTCATGCAGCGCGTGGGCGAGCCCCGCGACGGCGAGGGTGCGCGTTGCGTGCGTGGGCGTGGCGGCGCGGGCGGAGGCATCGCCCCCGGCGGTCGTCATGCGCGGCACTCTACCGGCCGGACCGGGGAGGAGACAGGCCGGGGGCGGTCCGCCGGCGCCTCGGACCGGGAACGCCGGAAGGCGTCAGACGAGGTCGGAAGGCTCAGGTCTTCGCGGCAAGGATGTCGTGGCGCTCGAGGCGGGGCGGCTCGGCCAGCAGCTCGCCCGCCTTCGCCATGAGCGCCGCCGCGATGCGGCCCGCCAGGTGCGCCTGGCGACCCTCCTCGCTCGCGAAGGTGTCGAAGATGGCGAACGTGCGCTGGTCGAACCGGACCGCGTACCACTGCATGGTCCCCGCCTCGGCCTGCGCCAGCTCGAGGCCCGAGCGGAGGAAATCCTCCACCGCGCGCTCCTTGCCCTCCTTCGCCACCAGCCGCGCGAAGAGACCCACGGTCACCCTGGAATTCGCTCCCATCGAGGCGTTCCTTTCGAGGTTGCTGCCCCGTGAGACACCTGGGCGGACCTCCGTTGTTCCCGGAGAGCCGCCACGCCGGTGGAGGACTGCGGGGGAACGCTCGGTGGTGGACAGCGCGCGTGGCCGGCGCGCGCGACCTCAGCGGAAGCCGGCCGGGCACTCCCGGCGGACCAGGGCCTTCGCCTGCTCCTGCGTCGCCGGCTTGAAGCCGCGGCGCTGGTGAACTTCCAGCTCCTCCTCGGGGAACTTCACCACCTTGCCCGAGGGATCCACGGCGAAGTACATCGAGTCGTACTTCGTCTTCGGACAGGGCTCGGCGCCCTGGGTGCGGCCCGAGGCCTCGGAGCAGCCGGCCTGCGACACCGCCGCGAGCGGAAGGAGCAGAGCCAGCAGAAGACGTCGACGCGAGCTCATGATCGCCCCGGAGCGTACGGGGCCACATGGTTGTGCGTGCAACGAGCGCCATGTCCGCCAGGGTCGTGCCGATGCGCAGGTGGGCGCGGGGTCGGGAAAGCACCACGGCGTGCCGAGCCCTCGGATAAGAGGAGCCCTTCCCTGCCGGAGGTTCCACGGACGATGAAATGCCGACCTCAGCTTCGTTCAGCCCTGTTGCTGCTCGCCGTGGGACTCGCCGCCCGCGCGCAGCCGGTGCTGATCCGCGCCGGCCGGCTGGTGGACCCGGCGACGGGAACCGTCAGCACCGCACAGCAGATCCTGATCGACGGCGGCGTGATCCGCGCCGTGGGCCCGAGCGTCACCTCGCCTGCCGGCGCCCAGGTCGTGGACCTCTCGGACCGCACGGTCCTTCCCGGGCTCATGGACGCCCATACCCACCTCTGCCTGACGATGACGACCCAGGGCGGGAAGGGGCTGAACGAGCTGCTCCAGCGGCTGCTCGCGTCCACGCTGCTGGAGACCAACGCCCGCCGGGCGCTGGTGGGTGCGAAGAACGCCCGCGACATGCTCGAGTCGGGGTTCACCACCGTGCGCGACCTGGGCAATGCCGGCAACTACGCCGACACGGACCTTCGGCGTGCCATCGAGGAGGGAATGGTTCCCGGCCCGACCATCATCAACTCGGGCCGGATCATCGGCCCACTGGGAGGGCAGTACCACGGGATCCAGCCCGATCGCCCGGACCTCGGCGAACCCGAGTACCTCTACGCCGACACGCCCGATGAGATGCGCGTGGCAGTGCGGAAGAACGCGCTGTTCGGAGCGAAGGTGATCAAGATCGTCGTGGACGATCAGCCGTACCTCTACTCGGTGGAGGACGTGAAGTTGCTCATCGCCGAGTCCGCCCGGGCCGGACTCCGTGTCGCCGCCCACGCCGCGACCGAGGCCGGCGTGCGGATCGCCGCGGAGGCAGGCGTCGCGTCCATCGAGCACGCGTACACCGCCTCGACCGAGGCCCTGCAGCTGATGAAGAAGAAGGGGGTGTACCTGGTGGGCACCGACTTCAGTCGTCCGGCCTCCGAGGCCATGGGAATGGCGGACTACCACCAGAAGGTGGTCGAGCGGCTGAAGCGCGCGCGGGCGGTGGGGGTTCTCATGGCCTACGGGACGGACATCGTCTTCCCCGCGCCGGGAGAGACGCGCGGGACGCTCTCCATCGGAGGCATCGAGAGCTTCCAGGAGGCAGGGTTCACCCCAGCGGAGATCCTCCGCAGCATGACCACCAGCGCCGCGAAGCTGCTCGGCGTCGACGGTCAGCGGGGCGCGATCCGCCCGGGGATGGCGGCGGACCTCGTGGCCGTGCCCGGAGATCCGCTCGCCGACGCGAGCGTGCTGCGGAGGGTGTCGTTCGTGATGAAGGACGGGAAGATCGTCAAGCGCTGATGCCGCCGACGAAGGCCTCCTCAGCGTCCCCCGGACGGATTGCTCGGGGTCGCGGGCTGCGTCCCCGGGGGCTGAGTCACCGGCTGTGACCCGGACGGACTCACCGGCTGGGACCCGGACGGGGTCACCGGCTGTGCTCCGGCCGGCCCGGATCCGCCCAGCGCCGGCTCGGGCGCTGCAGCCCCCGCGGCAGTCAGATCGAGCTTCGCGTTCCGGTCCGGGGCGCTGATGGTGTTCGCCTCGAGCACCGGGCGGCCCTCGGCGTCCTTGATCATGTACCCCTCGACCTTGACCTGGGTGTTGGGCGGGAACTGATCGGAGACCTTCGAGGCCATCGACTCGGGGAAGTGCACCCTCTGCCCGGTGGCGAGCGTGAAGCCGTTCTGCTGGCCACTCGGCCCGGTGGTGTAGTTCTGGATGGTGCCGTTCGCGGTCGCGACTGGCCCGCTGACGGCCGGATGAGGCGCGGTCGCAGTGGACGGCGCCGTCGTCGTGCCGGACGGCCCGGTCGTGTTGCTGGACGCGCAGCCGACGGCGAGCGCGAGCGCGCCCGCTGCCAGCCAGGAGATGGTTTTCATGTGTGAGCCTCCCGGATGATCGAGGCCTTGGAAGCTGCGCACCGACTGCAGGCGTGCATCCCCGAACGCCGGCGTTCCATCCGCTGTGCAACATCGGCTTCCGACCGCCGGAGCAGCTGCCCGTTCCCCCGCCGAGGAAACGGCCCCACTCTCCCGGGCAGTGACCGACGCCGCGACGCTGGTGGAGACGGACATCCCTGCACGCCTGGACCGCCTCCCCTGGTCGGCGTGGCACTGGCGCGTCGTAGTGGCCCTCGGCGTCACCTGGGTGCTGGACGGCCTGGAGGTCACCCTGGTCGGCGCCGTGGCCGGAGCTCTGGTTCGGCCGGACACGCTCGCCCTCACCGAGCAGCAGGTCGGAGGAGCCGCCACCGCCTATCTGGCCGGAGCCATCCTCGGCGCGCTCGTCTTCGGCCGCCTCACGGACCTGGTGGGCCGCAAGCGCCTCTTCCTGGTGACGCTCTCGGTCTATCTGGTGGCGACGCTGCTCACCGCGCTCTCGACCGGGTTCGTCAGCTTCGCGGTCTTCCGCGCGCTCACCGGCGCCGGCATCGGCGGGGAGTACGCGGCGATCAACTCCGCCATCGACGAGCTGCTCCCGGCGCGCGTCCGGGGCCGGGCGGATCTCGCCATCAACGGGACCTACTGGGCGGGCACGGCGCTGGGCGCGCTCTCCACCCTGGTGCTGCTCGATCCCCACGTTCTCCCGCCCTGGCTCGGGTGGCGGGTGTGCTTCGGTCTCGGGGCGCTGCTCGGGGTGGCCATCGTCCTCGTCCGCCGGCACGTGCCGGAGAGCCCCCGGTGGCTCCTGCTCCATGGGCGGCGCGAGGAGGCCGGGAAGCTGGTCCGGGACATCGAGGAGGAGGTCAGGGCGCAGCACGGGCCCCTCCCTCCACCTGCGGGCACGCTGCTGCTTCGGCCCGGCGCCGGCCTGGACTACGCCGCCATCGCCCGCATCCTCTTCCGTCGCCACCGGCGCCGCGCGGTGCTGGGTCTGTCCCTCATGGTGGCCCAGGCCTTCGCCTACAACGCGGTCTTCTTCACCTACGGACTGGTACTGGGGAAGTTTTATGGCGTGCCGGCCGACCGCATCGGGCTCTACCTCCTGCCCTTCGCGCTCGGGAACCTGGCCGGCCCGCTCCTGCTGGGGCACCTCTTCGACACCGTCGGGCGCCGGAAGATGATCGGCCTCACCTACGCCGTCTCCGGGCTGCTCCTCCTCGCCACCGGCTGGGCGTTCGCCCGGGGATGGCTCACCGCCGAGACGCAGACCATCCTCTGGTGCGCGGTGTTCTTCTTCGCCTCTCCGGCGGCGAGCGCGGCCTACCTCACCGTCTCCGAGCTGTTCCCGGCGGCGATGCGAGGGCTGGCCATCGCCCTCTTCTACGCGGTGGGCACTGCCGCGGGCGGCCTCCTCGCGCCGGCGCTCTTCGGAGTGCTCATCGCCTCGGGGAGCCGCGTGCAGGTCGCGCTCGGAGACGCGCTCGGTGCGAGCCTGATGCTCGCCGCGGCCGCCGTGGCGGCATGGCTCGGAGTACCGGCGGAACGGAAATCCCTCGAGGAGCTGGACACGCTTCCCGATCTGCTCGAAGAGCCCACATCCACTCGCTGATCGTCGGGCACTCCTGACTGTCGGCTGCCGAGCAGCCACATCGCGGCTCACTGCGAGCGCGTGCGCCCATCCGGGCCCGTCAGGACACACTGCATCTGATGTCGCCGTTCTCCGAGGGGCGGTCGGGTGTCGAGGGAGTCACTGGGCGGTCCAGGGGGGTGAGCAGTCCGGTGACCGAGCTGGAGCGGCTGCGGCTGGTCCTGGACACCATGCCCGCCGCGCTGCTCTACGTCGACTCCGACGAGCGGTACGTCTTCAGCAACCGCTTCTACGAGACCCAGTACTTCCGTTCGCGACCGCCGCTCCAGGGCCGGACGCTGCGCGAGGTCATGGGCGAGGAGACCTACGCTCGCGTGCGCCCGCACGTCCGCGCCGCTCTCGAGGGTCGAACCGTCTCCTTCGACGTCGAGATCGAGCGTCAGGGCGCCCTGCCCCTCCACGTCCGGGCCACCTACACTCCCGACTTCGGGCCCGAGGGGCGAGTGCGCGGG
>JBKPMY010000142.1:0-23100 GCA_046732375.1 Myxococcota bacterium | reverse complement strand
CTCGAGCACCGGGCTGCTCTTGCGGACCGACGGCCTCGGACGTGCGCGCGCCATGTCGCGGCTTTCTGGGCAATGTTGGAAGGAGCGGCTGACTCCCGAAGGGTGCGGAGTGTTCCCGCTCTCACCTGTGGAGAACGAGGGGGAACTTCTCCCCGATGTAAAACTTTCACCTCAACGAGGTGTCAGACACCTCGTTTTGGACACGCTCACTCTGGTGATGGCCACCCTGCTGGGGGCACTCGTTCCCGCCGCGGCCGCGGACCCGCTAGGGGTGGTGGTCCTCTCTCTGGGCAGCCTCTGCCGCGAGCAAATCGCGCTCGAGCTGGCGGCGGCCGGTGACGTCACGGAAGAACACGTTCAGCCCGCGGGCGGAGGGGACCGCGGTCACCGAGTACCAGGCCCCGGCGTGGGGCGGGGGCGCGTGGTCCTCCACCACCCGGAGGTGCCCGTCTCCCAGAGCGTCCTCGAAGGCGCGGTGGAAGACCGTGCCGCGTAGCCTAGGGAACACCTGCCAAACCTCGCGACCGACGACCTCGGCGCGACTGCGCTCCAGCATGCGCTCGGCGGCTGGATTCCAGTAGGTGATGACCCACTGTTGGTCGAGCCCGCAGCAGCCCTCGGGGTTGGCAAGGAGCCAGCGATCCAGGTCGGCGCGGGCGGCGAGCGCGGTGGTCTCGATCTCCACCAGGCTGGTCATGTCGACGACGTAGGAGAGGAGAGCCGGGCCGCGCCCCTGACGGCCTCCGAGGGCGATGCGGGTCCATTCGCAGTGGCGCACTTCTCCCGAGCGGGTCCGGACGCGGTTTCGATGGACGAGGTGACGATCGTGGCCGGATCTCAGCCGGCTTAGCACCGCGTCGACGAAGGCAACGTCCGCCTCGTGAACGAGCGAGAGCGCGTCGATGTTGCTGCCGAGAACCGTCTCGGCGCTCCAGCCGAAGATCCGCTCGGCGGCACCGGCCCACATCCGGACTGTCCCGTCCTCGTCAGTCTCGAGGACGGCCACGGGCAGCGCGCTCAGGTGCTCGAGCACCGGGCTGGTCTCGGGGACCGACGGCTTCAGCGGTTGCAGCGCCATGTCACGGCTCGCGCGGATGATGAGTGGAGCGGCTGACCCGCGGTGCGCGGCCTTCCCGCTTTCACCCTGTGGGACAGCTGGAGGTTTTCCAGCCCTCTCCTCTGTTCGTAAAATTTCAACCGCTACGGATGCAAAAGACGGACCTCAAGGCGCAACTCCCCTAATTGTCGACAACGGAAGCCATCCGTCAGGCGCACACCGACCGGTTCGAGGTGCCCGGTTCGAGGTGCCAGACACCTCGTATCGGGGTCCAGAACCCACATGCCGGGGGTTCCTCGCCACCCATGGCCGAGGCGGCGAGGCGAGGTGACGACGTGCGCAGACCAGGTGCTGCTGACGAGGTGCCTGCTGACGAGGTGCCAGACACCTCGTTCAGAGACCGCGTTCATCAGGCTCAGTTGTACGTCGCGCGGAACAGGAAGCCGGCGCCGGCGGTGGTCCACGTGGAGGTGCCGCTGCCGTTGTCGTGGTTGGACGCGAAGAAGCCCTCCACGGCGACGCCCAGTCCCCAGTGGGTGCCGACCCACCACTCCTTCCCCACCGCTGTGAGGGCGGGGAACCCTCCCGATGCCATCAGGCCAGCTTCAACAGGCCTGCAGTGACTGCACGGGGGATCGGACGAACCGGACGGTGCCGGAACGCATCGAGAGCCGGCTCGCCTAGATCCCCGTGCAGGAGAACATCAGGCCCGCCCCGAGCGTGCGCAGCGTCTGTCCCCCGTCTCGATTGACAGACAGGAACAGCTGTCCTGCGACACCCAGGCGCACCCAGGAGCTGACGGGCCACTCCTTTCCCACGAGGACCTTGAGGCCGAACCCGATGTCGGAGCTGCGGTACTCGACGTAGTCGCTGGCGTCCGTGATGACTAGGCGCGTCCCCGATGCCACGACGGACGCGAAGATGCCGATCGGGACGACGTAGCGAGTGACGTTCAGTCCCAGCGCCTGGAGCTCCACCGACGTGTCCGGCCCGAGGCTGCTCGCGGTGAGTGTCCTCCAGCTCCAGAACTCGAGCGCGAGCGCCCAGTCGTCGTTCGGAGCCCATCCGGCCGCAAGCCCGATCCCCACCGCGGCGCCCTGAGTGGCGAAGCTGGTGCCACCCTTCGAGCCGGTGGTCCGCAGGTACCCGACACCCGTGTCGATGTGGAAGAAGAGTCCGAGGTGCTGGTGCTGCTCGGGTGTGGCCCCCGCCGTCGTGACCGCCCGACCCGGTTGAGCCGTTGCCGGAGGCACGACGGCGGCCTGTGCCTCCGAGGAGGAGGGCTCGGCCACGGGAGCCGTGATGGGTGCCGACGGCGCGGAGGCCGAGGGCTCGGCCGCCGGGGCCACGATGGGTACCGGCGGTGCGGATGCTGGGGGCTCGATGACCGGAGCGGTGTCGCGAGCGGGCGGCGCGGCGGGGACCTGGACGGGCGCGGAGCCGCTGGCAGGTGCCCCGGACGGTTCAGGTGGCGACGCCACCGACCCGGCCCCCTGCGCCGCCACGGGCATCGCCAGGAGGCAGAGCACCACGGACGCCGTCCTCATCCGAGCTCCTCGGGACCTGCACCTCACCGGCCCATCTCCTGGAGCGAGCGCGTGAGCCCCCGGCCAGCTCGCCTCCCGCCTCCCCGAAGCTTCCAGCGTACCCGATGCTCCGACCGGCGGAGGCATGCTCGGGCGTTTTCCGGTTCAGCCCGCCCCCTTTCGGCCCCGAGCTTGCGGCGGCAGTCTGTTACCCAGAGCGGCAGAGGCCGGCAGCACCGACAGCGACAGGATTAGCAGCCCTGGATGCAGGGCGCACCTCGAGCGTCGCGTCCCGGTTCGTGACATCGAGGCCCTCCGGTCGGATGGCCGGATCGAGGGACCCCGCGAGGCGTGTGACCTCTTCCGCGCGCGCCGGGCGCGCTCCAGCTTCGGCGAGGCTCGGATCGACGAGCCGAGCTCGCTCGGAGTCCTCGCGTCCGCCGACCACGGCGGTTCCCGAGGCGGCCCGCGCTGGTCAGTAGGCCCGGAGGTACTGCACCGGGATGCGCCGCGCCTCGGAGTGGCCGAGCTCGTCGGCCGCGTGGATCGCCCAGTAGGGATCCCGGAGCATCGCCCGGGCCAGCATCACCAGGTCCGCGTCCCCGTCGCGCACGATTCCCTCGGCCTGAGCGGGAGTGCTGATCAGTCCCACCGCAGCAGTGCGCACGCCGGCCTCGGCGCGGATCCGACGCGCGAACGGCACCTGGTATCCCGGAACCGCGTCGATGCGCGCGTAGGGGACGAGCCCGCCCGAGCTGCAGTCCACGAGGTCGACACCCTCGGCGGAAAGGCGTCGCGCCAGCTCGACGCTCTGCTCCGGAGTCCAGCCACCCTCGACCCAGTCGGTGCAGGACAGCCGTGCGAGAAGCGGAAGCCGGTCGGGCCACTCGGCCCGCACCGCGCGGGTGATATTCAGCGCGAGCCGGATCCGATGCTCGAATCCGCCGCCGTAAGCGTCCTGACGCCGGTTGGACAGCGGAGACAGGAACTCGTGCACCAGGTAGCCGTGGGCGAAGTGCAGCTCGATCACCCGGAACCCCGCGGCCACTGCGCGTCGAGTCGCCGCGGCGAACGCGCGAACGACCTCGCCCACGTCGTCGACCGTCATGGCTCGCGGGGTCAGCGTGCGCTCGGAGAACGGTACCGCGCTCGGGGCGATGGGCTCCCAACCACCGGCCGCCGGAGGCACGCCCGCCGCGCCCTCCCATGGAACCGCGGTGCTCGCCTTCCGCCCGGCGTGGGCCAGCTGGATGCCCGGGACCGCTCCGTTGCTCTCGAGGAAGCGCACGATGCGGGACAGAAAGTCCACGTGCGCGTCCTTCCACAGCCCGAGGTCGCGCGCGGAGATGCGCCCGCGCGCCTCGACCGCGGTCGCCTCGGTGAGGACCAGCCCGGCACCACCCACGGCCCGGGAGCCGAGATGCACCAGGTGCCAATCGTTGGCGAAACCGTCGTCGGAGCTGTACTCGCACATCGGTGAAACCGCGGCGCGGTTGGAGAGGGTGACGGAGCGCAGCGCGAGCGGTTCGAAGAGGTGGGCCACGGCAGGCGGGTAATGCCCGCCCGGTGGTCAGGCCACCCGATCCGGCGCCGGACGACCGGAGAGCACCGCGTCCACGTTGTCCAGAGCGCGGAACCCCATCGCCTCGCGTGTCTCGATCGTGGCGCTGCCCATGTGTGGCAGGAGAAAGGCGTTCTGCAGGGTGCGATAACCGGGATGGATCGCCGGCTCGCCCTGGAACACGTCGATCCCGGCAGCCCCCACCTGACCGGAGCGGAGCGCGGCGATCAGCGCCTCGTCGTCCACCAGATCTCCGCGGGCGGAGTTCACCACGATCGACCCGCGGGGCAACAGGGCCAGTCGACGCGCGTCGAGGAGGTGCCGGGTCTCGGGGGTTGCCGGAGCGTGCAGCGAGAGCAGCTCGGACAGCGGAAGCAACTCCTCGAGGGTGGCGTGGAAGACCGCTCCGTCCTCCTTCTCCGGTGGAAGGCGCTGCTGGTCGGTGTAGTGGATCTCCACCCCGAATCCGCGCGCGCGCCGGGCCATGGCCTGCCCGATGCGGCCCATGCCCACGATGCCGAGGCGCTTGCCACTCAGCTGACGGCCCATGAGCTGGGTCGGGCCCCAGCCCGTCCATCGACCAGCGCGGAGCATCTCCTGTCCCTCGTAGGCGCGCCGTGCCGCGCCGAGGAGCAGGAGCAGTGCGAGCTCCGCGGTGGCGTCGGTCAGCACCTCGGGGGTGTTGGTCACGACCACGCCCCGGGCCTTCGCCGCCGCGAGATCGAGGTGATCCGTTCCCACGCCGAAACTGGCCACGATCTGCACTCGCGCCGGGAGCTGGAGGAAGGTGCCTGCGGTGATCTTGTCGGCCACGGTGCACACCACCGCGTCGACCTCGTTGCTCCGGGAGATCAGCTCGTCGGCGGTGAGCGGACGGTCCTCGGAATTGGCAACCAGCCGGTAGTCGCGTGCTGCGCGGCGCTCGACCGCGTCCGGCAACCGGCGGGTGAAGAGGACCGAGTGCTCAGGCATTCACGTTCACCACCACGCGCCCGCGCACCTGGCCATCCACGATGCGAGGAGCGAAGTCCACCAGCCGGGACATCGGCACCTCCTGCGTGACGTCTTCGAGGTGCAGCTTCCCGAGGTGTTTCACCAGGAGATCCCAGGCGCGCGTCCGCACCTCCATCGGAGTCATGTCCGAGTCGCAGCCGAGCAGGGCCACGTTTCGGAGGATGAAGGGGAACACCGTGCCCGGGAAATCCGAGCCACCGGCGAGCCCGCACGCGGCGACAGCGCCCCGGTACGCGACCTGGCTGCAGAGGGTGACCAGCGTCTGGCCTCCGACCGTGTCGACGCCGCCGCCCCAGTGCTCGGTTGCGAGCGGTGGCCCCTTCTGGGACAGCACGTCGCGGCCGATGATGTCCGCGGCGCCGAGCTTGCGCAGGTACTCGGCCTCGGTCGTCCGGCCGGTCGAGGCGACCACCTTCTTGCCCAGCGCGGCGAGGAGGGCGACCGCGATCGACCCCACGCCGCCGGCCGCGCCGGTCACCACCAGCTCGCGGTCGGTCAGGAGCGTGCCGTGCTCCTGCAACGCCAGCACGCACAGCGCCGCGGTGAAACCCGCGGTCCCGATGGCCATCGCGCTCCGGTCATCGAGCCCCTCGGGGATGGGCAGGACCATCGAGTCCTTCACCCGTGCACGCTGCGAGAAGCCGCCCCACCAGCTGACACCGAGGCCGTAGCCGGTGACCAGCACCCGATCGCCGGGGCGAAATCTGGAGCTCGAGTTCGAGCGCACCCGGCCCGCGAGGTCGATGCCCGGGACCATCGGCCACTTGCGGATGACCTTTCCCCGGCCGGTGAGCGCCAGCCCGTCCTTGTAGTTGAGCGAGCTGTAGGCGATGTCGATGGTGACGTCGCCCGGGGGCAGGGCGGTCTCCTCGACCGCGGTGGACTTGACCAGCGTTCGCCCGTCCGCCTGCTCGGCGACCAGGGCCGTGAAAGTGTCTGCCATGGCGCGGGCACGATGGTGCCGGGCGGGACGAAACTCCAGTCGGGCTCCGGAAAATGTTGCTCCCTCACGCTCCTTGCCGGGCGGGTATGCCCTCGGGGGGAGGGGACGTCACAGCTGGCCCGCCGTTCGCAAGGAACCCCGACAGGGCGGCGTGGGGGTCGTGGGCGTGGCGGAGCGTGGGCGGCTGCCTGCAGACGGTTGCTGACCTTTCCTGGTCGGCAGGCAGGCACCGCCCACGCTTCCGCTCACGCGTTGGGCCGTCCGCTTTGCCAGACGTACGCCGCGAGCGACGGCTGCTCGAGCGACGGATGCAGGCCGGGGCGGATGCGCTGCGCGTGGGCTCGGGGAGCAGGCTCCAGTGGAGTCCGGGCTCTTCGTGGTGCATCTCGTGTTAGCCGTTGTTCAGCGCGACGAAGTTCAGGAACCGGCTTGCGCGAGTGGATGACCGGTGGTTTGGGTCGCAGCCGTCGTGCCACAAGAAGTTGATCCCGACGATCCCAGGTTGGCCAGGAGCAGGGGGCACGATCAGGAGGCAGATTTTCGCTCGTCCAGGGCCAGCAGGCCGACCTTGACTCGAGACGAGGTGTCCGAGACGAGGTGTCGAGACGAGGTGTCAGACACCTCGTAATGACATCTCCTAATGGCTACGAGATGGGGTGTCAGATCTCATAACGGCTCAGGACTGGGTGGTCGAAGGGCCGAGATGCCCGAGGACGAGGTGCCGGACACCTCGAACGTGGACGCCTGGAACGGGGGGCCGACAGCCGTCAGATCGCCGCCGGTCACGAGTGTCCGCAAACAACGTGTCCGCAAACAAGGTGTCAGACACCTCGTAATGGACGCACCTCGTAGTGGACGAGGTGCCAGACACCTCGAACGGACACCTCGAACGAACTTCGACGGCTGGCGAATCTTCAGGGGCGCTCGTACGTGAGAAGGGACACCACCCGGTCCGAGCCAAGGCGCTCGGCGCCCCCGAGGTAGACGAGCTCGACCAGGAAGGCAAAACCGACCACGGTGCCGCCGGCCCGGCGAATGAGCTTCTCGGTGGCCAGAGCGGTGCCTCCCGTGGCCAGCAGGTCGTCGACCACCAGCACCCTCGCGTTCCGCACCAGGGCATCGACGTGGAGCTCCAGGGCGTCGTCGCCGTACTCCAGCCCGTAGGCCTCGCGGAGCGACTTGCGAGGGAGCTTCCCCGGCTTCCGCACCGGCACGAAGCCACGACGCAGCGTGGCAGCGAGCGCACCCCCGAGGATGAACCCCCGGGCCTCGATGCCCACCACCTCGCTGACGTCCAGTGTGGCGACCCGGGCGGCAAGCGCCGAGACGATCCCGTGGAAGAGCAGCGGGTCGGCGAGGACCGGCGTCAGGTCCTTGAAGACGATGCCCGGCCTGGGGAAATCCGGAACGTCGCGGACGCGGGCGCGGACGGCCTCGAGCAGGGGAGGGATCATGGGCTGCCTCGCAGCATATGCCGGCCCCAGGGGTGCTATAGGGCCGGGCGCCATGACCGAACCAGCCTCCAGGCGCGGGCGCCCGACGCTCGTCAAGGAACCCCTGCCGCTGGACACCAAGCTCCTCACCCGCATGCACGACCTGATGGTCGAGGCTCGCGTGCTCGAGGAGCGCCTCATCCAGATGTACCGCCAGGGCCACGGCTACTTCTGGATCGGCGGGCCCGGGGAAGAGGCGTTCAACGTCCCCCTCGGGCTCCTGATGAAGAAGGGACAGGGACTCGCCTTCGACTACCTGCACGGTCATTACCGCCAGAGCGGGACCCTGCTGGCCCTGGGAGAGGACCCCATCGGCGCGCTCCGGCAGATGAAGAACACCGCTAGCGACCCGTACTCGGGCGGGAGGAACTTCGCCGGGCACTTCAGCAAGCGGGAGTGGAACATCGTTCCCATCACCAGCCCCATCGAGGTCCAGTACGCGATGGCCCCCGGGACCGCGCTGGCTCAGCGGCGCCACGGCGGGGAGGGAATCACCATCGTCACCGGCGGTGACGCGGGCACCGCCGAGGGCGACTTCGCCAGCTGCCTGGTGTGGAGCAGCCGGCCCGGGAACGAGATCCCCATCCTCATCGTCGTCACCCACAACCACTGGGGCATCTCCACCGCCGCCTCGACCCAGCAGGGCTGCAAGACCATCGCCGACCGTGGGAGAGCGTTCGGGATGCAGGCCAAGACCATCGACGGGAACGACCCGATCAGCAGCTATCTCGAGCTGCAGAAGGCGATCGGCTACGTGCGCAAGGAGCGGAAGCCCTTCCTGCTCGAAGCCAACGTGTCGCGGCTCTACGGCCACTCGAGCGCCTCGGGCGCCAACTTCGTCACCGCCGAGCAGGACTGCATCCTGGAGTTCGAGAAGAAGCTCGAGGCGCACGGCGTTCTGACCCGGGCGGAGATGGACCAGGTGCGCGCCCGCTGGACCGAGGAGATCGCCGCAAAGGCCCGCCAGGTCCGGGACGAGCCGCTGCCCGAGCCGTCCACCATCTGGAAGCACATCTACGCGGAGGATCGCTGATGGCCAGCATGGCGCAGGCGATCCGGCTCGCCCTGCACTACGCGGAGGAGAACCTCGGGGTGAAGGACGTGTTCGGCGAGGACGTGGGGCCGCCCCTCGGCGGCGTCTTCACCGCGACCCAGGGGCTGAAGACCGCGTGGAACAGCCCGCTCGACGAGCGGGGCATCATCGGTTGCGCGATCGGCCTGGCGCTCGCCGGGCAGCGGCCCGTCGCAGAGATCCAGTTCTGTGACTACATCTTCAACACCATCGACCTGCTCAAGCTGGCGGGAAATACCTGCTGGGCGAGCAACGGCGACTGGAGCGTGCCGATGGTGGTGCGGACCCCGGTGGGCTCCGGGATCCGCGGGAGTCTCTACCACTCGCACAGCTTCGACGCGACGATGACCCACATTCCAGGGTGGAAGATCGTGATGCCTTCCACTCCGCTCGACGCCTACGGACTGCTGCTCTCGGCCTGCCAGGATCAGAACCCGGTGATGGTGCTCGAGCCGAAGGCGCTGCTCCGGATGAAGGGCGAGGAGCTCATCCCTGGCGAGCCCGGCGACGACCGCGTGCTGTCGAAGATGATCGACGCGCCCCTCGGCGACCGCACCCAGTGGAAGCCGCAGTGGCCCGACGTGCAGGCGTACACGGTGCCCATCGGCAAGGGGAAGCTGGTGCGTCCCGGGACCGACCTCACCGTCGTGACCTACGGGCGCATGCTCCCGCTGTCGATCAAGGCCGCTCAGGCGCTTGAGGCGGAGGGCATCTCGGTGGAGGTCATCGACCTCCGGTCGTTGTGGCCGTACGACTGGGAGATGATTCGCGAGTCGGTGAAGAAGACCGGGCGGGCGCTCTTCGTGAACGAGGACACCGAGGTGACCAACTTCGGTGAGCACCTCCTCCGGCGGACGGTGGAGGAGCTGTTCTACGAGCTGCTCGCCCCGCCGCGTCTGCTCGCGGGCAAGTTCGTGCCCGGCATCGGACTCGCCGATCCGCTGGAGCTGGCCAGCGTGCCCCAGCTTCCAGACGTCACCGAGGCCATGCGGGCTCTCGCCCGCGAGCAGCCCTGAGCGTGGGACAGCGGGCTCACTTTCGCGAGTGGAGCCCGACCATGTTTCCCTCGGAGTCGTAGACGAGCGAGATGAAGCCGTACTCGCCGATGGACTCCTTCGGCTTCTCGATCTTGCCTCCGAGCTTCTTCACCCGCGCCTCCTCGACCGCACAGTCCTCGCAGGTGAAGTAGACCAGGACGCTGTTCTTGCCCGAGGGGAAGCCCTCCATTCTGCAGAGCGCGCCGGCGGAGCCCTTTCCCTCCCGCTCCATCGGGAACATCCAGTACTCGAACTCCGGGCTGGGCATCTGCTGGAGCTTGACCCCGAACACGCCCTCGTAGAACGCCCTCGCCCGCTTCATGTCCTGCACGTAGATCTCGAACCAGCCCACTGCGTTGCTCATGGTGTCCTCCTGTCCGTTCGTTCGGTCCTTCTTGCCACTCAGTCGGACTCGACGGCCGCGCGGATCTCATCGGGAACGCGGACCTTTTCCTGCGTCGCGTAGTTGATCATCACGACCACGGCCCGGCCCCGTGCCACCACCCGCTCGGCTTGCCCGGAGATCCAGATCTCGTGGGCGAGGGTGAGGCTGGTGTTCCCCACCTTCTCCGGGCGGATGCCCACCGTCACCCGTGCTGGATATTCCACCTGCTGAAGGTAATCGGTCTCGATGCGCGCCAGGATCGGCCCCACCGGATCCTCCGGCCGGGTGGACATCCCGAATTGCTCGAAGAAGCGGATGCGCGCGGTCTCTGCCCAGGCGATGTACCGGACGTTGTTGACGTGCCCCAGCGCATCCATCTCGCCCCAGGCCACGTCCAGCGTCACTTCGGTGGTCCACCTGGCCATCGGCTCCTCCTCCGTGCTGCCGCACGCCCGTCACCCGGGCGACCCGGCGCCGGAGGGGCTTCTGCCGCTGTCGCGACCCGGCTGCAATCCCGGCGCGGAAGAAGAATCGTCAAGCCCGGCCTAGGGATGCTCCAGGAGCCGCGGCGAGCGTCCAGGCTCACTGCCAGGCAGCCCATGCTCGGTCGCAAGAAACGTTGCGTGCGCGCCTTCGCCACGACAGGATCGAGCTCGCCCTGCGGGGCGGAAGGAGGTGATGCCTTGACCGAGCATAATCAAGGCGTCGCCTCTCTGGGCGCGGCGTAGCAAGCAGGGCCGCGCGCACGAGAGCGGCGCAAGGTTTCAAGCCCGCCCCCTGGTGGCTGGAGGCGCAGTGTCTGGCCACCGGGGAGGCGGGTTCTTGATTTTGCCCGACCTCCCCCGGCGCGTGCGGGGTCACCAGCTCAGACGGCGACCGTCTTCCAGCGTCCCTGCTTGAACACTGCGCCGCTGGCCACCGCGAGCAGGCTGAAGGCAGCGAAGCAGGCGATGAATGCGCCGGTGGGCCCCATCCCGGCATTCACCGAGAGCACCCACGCCAGCGGAAGCTCGAAGGCCCAGAAGCAGAGCAAGTTGAGCCAGGTGGGAGCCCAGGTCGCCCCGGCGCCGTTCAGCGACTGGGTGAAGGTCATTCCGTAGGCGTAGAAGGCGAACCCCGCGCAGATGATCCGCAGCCCGTGCACGCCGTGCGCGAGCACCGCCGGATCGCTGGTGAAGATGCCCACGATCTGAGGCGCGAAGGCGATGAACAGAAGTCCGATGGTCCCGAGGAAGACCGCGCTGATGCCTCCGGCCTTCCACGCCGCGCGCTCTGCGCGATCGGGCTTCTTCGCCCCGAGGTTCTGGCCGACCAGCGTGGCCGCGGCGTTCGCCAGCCCGAAGGAGGGCAGGATGGCGAAGAGGACGAGCCGGATGGCGATGGTGTAGCCGGCGACGGCTTCGCTCCCGAAGCGGGAGATGATCCACACCAGGACGATCCAGCTGGTCATCCCCACGACGGTCTGGAGCGTGCCGGCCCCGGAGAGGCTCAGAACGGAGAGCATGGTCCGCGCCTCGAGGCGGACGTGCCGCCAGCGGACCGTCAGCCGGCCGTCGCCTCGGGTCAGCCGGTACAGCTGGTAGACGACTCCCGTGCTGCGACCGATGGAGGTCGCGATCGCTGCTCCGGCCACGCCCATCTTCGGGAAGGGACCGAGCCCGAACACGAGGCAAGGGCCGAGCACGATGTTGATCCCGTTGGCGAGCCACAGGGCCCGCATGGCGGTCGCCGCGTCGCCCGCGCCCCGGAAGATGGCGTTGATCAGGAACAGCAGGCACACCGAGACGTTCGCGCCGAGCAGCACGCGGGTGAAGTGGACGCCGTGCTCGAGGACCCAGGGCGAGCCGCCCATCAGCCGGAGCAGGGTGGGCGCGAACACGGCGCCGGCGATGGAGAGGGGAATGCCGAAGAGCAGCCCGAGGAAGATGGCCTGGACCGCGGTGCGTGCCGCGGCCTCCTCGTCCTTTTCGCCCATCCGGCGGGCGACGAGCGACATGGCCCCGATGGAGAGCCCGAAGGAGAGGGCGTAGACCATCGTCTCCATCGTCTCGGTCAGACCGACCGTCGCCTGGGCGTCGGCGCCGAGCCGGCCGACGAAGAAGATGTCGGTGACCGCAAACACCGACTCCATGACCATTTCCAGCACCATGGGGACGGCGAGCACGAAGAGCGCTCGCCCGAGCGGCGCCTCGGTCAGGTCGCGGTGGCTACCGCGCAGGGCCTCCCGGAGCTCGGACCAGAGCGAGACGGTGGTGGCGGGCGTGGCGGTGGTGCTCGGTGCGGCGTCCATCGTGACTCCGGGCAATGCGTGCCTGCGGGGACCGCGGGAAGGAGGAGAACTCATCGGCTCGCCGCGCTCGGGCAAGCGCGTGCTGCCGGGTGCATCCTCCAGGAAGGGCTACAGCGGTCTCAGGCGGCCATAGGCCCGGTTCTGGTACACCAGAGTCCGCTCGGTGTCACCCCGGTGGACGGCTGTGACCTCCGCCAGGACCAGCAGGTGATCTCCCCGTTCCTGGCGCTCGACGATGCGGGCGCTGAACGCCCCGGTGGTGCCTGCCAGCAGCGGGGTGCCGTGAGCATCCAGGTTCCACGGGAAGCGCTCCCAGGCGTCGCCGCGGTCGCGGTGATGCCGGGCGAAGGCGTGGCTGACCTCGGCCTGGCCTTCGGACAGGAGGTTCACCGCGAGGTAGTCGGCGTCCTCGAGCAGGTCGTCCGCGCCGGAGTCCCGGCCCACGCCCAGCGCCAGCAGGGGCGGGTCGAGCGAGAGCATCATGAATGCCGTGGCGGTGAACCCATCGACCTCCGGCGCCTCGGGAGTGGTGGCGGTGGGTCTCCGGCGTGCGGTGACCACCGTGACCGTGGCCGCCCAGGTGCGTGCCAGGGAGAGGAAGGATTCCTTGTCCACAGACGCAAGCTTCTAAATCGTCCACGTGGTGCTTGACGAGCGGTCCGCGAAGCGCTCTTCCAGCCCCCATGCGGCTCGCGAGCTGGATATACCGGGGACGGGAAGGGTTCGGGCAGGTGGTGGAGGGCGGGGTGGTGGACGCGGTGCCCCGTCTGGACGGGCGTTACCCTACCTTGCGCTCGGCGCTGGCGGCGGGGGCGCTGGGCGAGGTGCGACGGGCAACGGAGGGCGCGTCGGCTGACCACGGGCTCGACGAGATCACCTGGCTCCCGCCCATTCCCCATCCGGAGAAGATCCTCTGCGTGGGGGTGAACTACGTGGCCCACCGCGACGAGACCGGTCGGAGCGAGAGCGAGTTTCCGACCCTCTTCACCCGGTTCGCGAACACCCAGGTGGGGCACGATCAGCCGCTGGTGCGGCCGCGGGCTTCGACCGAGCTCGACTACGAGGCGGAGCTGGCGGTGATCATCGGAAAGCCAGCGCACCACGTGCGCCGGGAAGACGCGCTGTCATACGTGGCCGGCTACTCCTGTTATCAGGACGCGAGCGTGCGGGACTGGCAGCGCCACACGACCCAATTCACGCCGGGGAAGAACTTCATCGGAACCGGCGGGTTCGGACCGTGGATGGTGACCGCCGACGAGATTCCCGATCCCTCCCGTCTGACGCTGGTGGGGCGGCTGAACAAGACCGAGATGCAGCGGGCGACGACGGACCTGCTCATCTTCGACATCTCGGTGCTCATCGCCTACATCACCACGTTCACCGAGCTCGTCCCTGGCGACGTGATCTCCACCGGGACTCCGGGTGGGGTAGGGAGCAAGCGGCAGCCGCCGGTGTGGCTCAAGGCCGGGGACGTGTTCGAGGTGGAGATCTCTGGGATCGGCGTGCTGCGGAACCCAGTGGTCGACGAAGCAAAGTGAGCGGCGCCCGTTTTTCGGCCGGACCTGGACCCTGGGCTGAGGACGAACTCCCCAACAAGGGAGCAGTCAGTCACGAGGTGTCTTCCCCAACGAGGTGTCCCTAACGAGGTGTCTGGCACGTCGTCGGGCAGCCGATTGAGCCCTGACGAGGTCCAATACGAGGGGTCTGGCACCACGTTCAGGCACCACGTTCAGCGCCCCGTTTGAGCCCATTACGCGGTGTCCAATACGAGGTGTCTGGCACCGCGTTTAGGCCTGTCATTACGAGGGACTACGAGGCGCCAGGCACGTTCGGGTTCCGTGAGGAGTCCCCCTGACGAGGTCCAATAGGAGCTGTCTGGCTCCACGTATCGGCCGAACCGAGCAGCGCCGGGGTGTGGGTGGCCAGCGACCTGTCCTGCCTACCCTGACGGGCCCGGTTGACCCCCCCTGTGGACTCGCAACCCCCGAGGGTGTCGGGACTTCTCGCCGGATCGGCTGTTGCAGACATCCCTGCACCGTGAACAGCCGCATCGTCCTCCTCGGGACCGAACAGGATTTCTTCCTCCAGCTCCTGGAGATGCTGGTGCCCGGCGGCGCCCGCGACCTGGCGCTCGAGGCCGAGGAACGCGGTGAGCCGCCCCCTCCCCCCGAGGCCGCACCTTTCGAGGTCTGGTTCGCCTACCGCGGGACCGACGGGCTGGACGAGATCCGGCGCCTGCGCCGCATTGGCGCCTACCCGGCCATCGCGATGCTCGACCTCGCGGACGACCCGGACGACGCGCTGGACATCGCCGGCCGCCTCCTGGTCGACGATCCCCGGCTGCAGGTGGTCCTGGTCTCGCCCAACGCCGACGAGGTGTGGGACGTCGCCGCCGAGGCGCTCGGGCATCGCGACCAGGTGGTCGTCCTCAAGCGTCCCTTCGACGGCGTGGAGGTTCGCGAGCTGGCCCACGTCCTGGTCCAGCGCTGGATGGAGATGGACCGGGTGCTGTCGCGCACCGCGCGGCTGGTCTCCGGCGAGACCGCGATCGTCAAGACCGGTGGCAACCCCGCGCTCACGCCCTCGTCCGGGGTCGAGGTGCTGCGGGACGCGTTCCGGGCCATCCATGGCCTCGTGGCCGCGCTGAGCGCGCGTTGCGAGTTGCTCGAGCCCGGTGCCCGCGCCGAGGCGCTGCAGCGCGTGAGCGCCGTGTCCGAGGCGGTGGATCACCTCCGCCAGGTCGAGCACCTGAGCGACCCGAAGCCGGTGTCCGCGAAGCCCGACGAGGTCTAGGCTCCGCCCGGCTCAGCGAGGCCAGATCTCCACCAGCGGACGGACCTGCTGCGGGAGATCGGCGTCGGAAACGCGCCCCCAGTCCTTTGCCAGGCTCGACCGGAGCCGGTCCACAAGGCCACGGGAAAGCGACTCACGCACGACTCCGAGCATGCGCGGAGGCGCGACCACGACGAGGTGCCGGAAGTGGCTATCCGCCAGCCCTCGCTCCAGGGTCTGGACGAGAATGTGCACGAACCGTTTCTCCTCGTGCTCGGCGCGCGGATCCTCTCCGTGCCGCCAGACGTGCTCCGGCGAGCGGTGCTGCCCCTCCGGGGGAGGGGGCTTCACCGTGGAGCGCAGGCGGGGCACCAGCCCCGCGTCCTCGACCTCGAGAACCCGGGCGTGGTGCCCGTCCGCGACCATTACCCAGGTCGTTCCCTGCCCCGTCGCCATGTGCCGTCACCTCCGGTGGGACCGCGGTGACATCACCCCGGCGACGGGGAGGTCAAGCGGCGTCGGTCACCACAGGAAGCCGACGTAGCCCTGGACCGTGATGCCGTTGAACTTGAACGAGTCGACGACGCCCTGGGCATTCGGCGCGTTGACGGCGGCGAACCCAGGGTCGAGCCAGAGGTACTTGAGGTCCGCGCCGACGAGGAACTGGCCAAGATAGAACTCCACACCCGCCCCGGCGATCGCGGCGAAGCCGACCTTGGTCTGGTCCGCCCCCCCGATGCCGCTCACCGAGCTGATGCCGACGCCCGCTCCTCCCTCGCCGTAGGGAGCCATGAAGCCTCCGATGGGGAGACGTACCTTGGCCGTCAGCAGGACCGGCCAGGTCTTGAAGCTGAAGTCGTCGTTGCCCGTCGTCAGGTACCCGGCGCTCAGCTGGAGCCCGAACCAGTCCCAGTAGTGGCCGATGGCACCGTCCACCTCGAATTTCGTCGGCCAGCCCTGCTTGAACGTGTTGCCGACCGCGTCCAGCCCGTTCGTCTCGCCCGGGAAGTAAGGCCCGAACTTGACCGCGAAGTAGTTGTCGTGCGGCGGCGACTGGGCGGCAGCGAGGGATGGGACGAGCAGCGTCGTTGCGACCGCAATGGCCGCCAGGACGCCCATGACTGACTTCGATTTCATGATGACCCCTTCAGAGAGTTCCGGCCGGGCCTCGCTTCGCGCAGGGCCCCCCGATCGGCAAGGGAAACCATCATCCGCTCTCGGGGCAACTTGCATCGTGAGCAAAACGTCCTCCCTCGCGCGTCCGGGTTGGCCCGAGGTGCGCAAACATTGCGCCGGCTCGCTCCCGGGTCCTGGGTGCCCGCTCCACGGCCGGCTTGGCATCGGCGTGGGCCCGGACGTGTTCGGCTGAAGAGAGAGGACGAGAGCTTGCTCCGGAGACGACCTCGCCCCGGGACCGGTCAGGGCCAGTGATTTCCGCGGCATCTCGGGGGCTTTCATCGGGGGCGCGTGCTCTCCGAGCGAGGGGCCCAGAGGGAGGACTCCCATGATGAAATGCTGCTGGCGCTGCGCTCGGGCCGTGCCCACGATGGAAAATCGCGCAAGGCCGTTCCGCTCGATCGCTGTGCGGACGTGCTGGTGGGGTGGGCCCGCCCCTGGGTGGCCTCTCGACTGGACCGGGCGATTGGCGAGAGCCGGGACTGCCGTGGGCTGGTGCCCGGCGGGCTGATCCAGAGCGGTCCGGGCAGCCGGTGCTCGTTAGACTCTCGGCCTCTCCATGGCCGATCCGCTCGCCCACTTCCAGCCTGCGGTCCGTGACTGGTTCCGGGCCTCGTTCGCGGGACCGACGCCTCCCCAGTCGCTCGGCTGGCCGGTCATCGCCCGCGGCGACTCGGCGCTGCTGCTCGCGCCGACCGGGAGCGGGAAGACCCTGGCCGCGTTCCTGGCCTGCATCGATCGGCTGATGTTCGCTCCACCCCCGCCGCGCGAGCGCCGGTGCCGGCTGGTCTACGTGTCGCCCCTCAAGGCGCTGGCGGTGGACGTGGAGCGGAACCTGCGCGCGCCCATCATCGGGGTGGCGAACGTCGCCGCCGGCCGGGGTGACGCGCACGTGCTGCCGACAGTCGCGGTCCGCACCGGTGACACCGCGGCGCGGGAGCGGGCCCGCTTCCAGCGCGAGCCTGCGGACATCCTGATCACCACTCCGGAGTCGCTGTATCTCCTGTTGACCTCCAACGCCCGCGAGGCGCTCCGGAGCGTCGAGACGGTCATCGTGGACGAGATCCACGCGCTGGTGCCGACCAAGCGCGGTGCGCACCTGGCGCTGTCTCTGGAGCGCCTGGAGCATCTGGCCGGGCGTCGGCTGCAGCGCATCGGGCTGTCGGCGACGCAGAGGCCGCTGGACGAGGTGGCGCGATTCCTCGGTGGCGCAATGGTGCGGGGGGTGCCCGACGGGTCCGGGGAGCCGCCCTCGGGGCAGAGTTCGCTGGCCGGGGCAGGTGCGGATTCCTCCGCGAGCGCGGGGGTCTCCGATGCCAGGAGCGGCAGCCCGGCTGCGAGCACGACCGTCGACGTCGGGGGCTCGAGCTCCGCGCACGGCTTGCCGCCCGGCACCGGCGCCCGGAGCTTGGCGAGCCATTCACCCGCCGAGCACTCCACCGCACCGAGCACCACCGCTGGCGGCTCGGCGCGCAGGCCTCGCGTCGGGGTACCGGAAGCGGAGCCCTCCATCACCGCGGACGAGACGGCCGGCGAGGAGCTCCGCACCGAGTTCGCCGCGCCCGCGCTCGCCCCGGTGTGGCGGCCGGTCACCATCGTGGACGCCGGGACTCGCCGGGCGCTCGAGCTGCGGATCGAGGTGCCGGTCGAGGACATGGCCCGCATCGGCGAGCCGATCGACATCCCGTCTGGGCCCGCGGCGCAGGGGCAGGTCCGCACCTCGATCTGGACCGCCATCCATCCGCGGCTGGTGGATCTGGTGCGCGAGCACCGGACGACGCTCATCTTTGTCAACAGCCGGCGCATCGCCGAGCGGCTGGCGGCGGCGCTGAACGAGCTCGCTGGCGAGCCGCTGGCGCGGGCACACCATGGCTCCCTGGCGCGTGCGCAGCGGAGCGAGATCGAGGACGCGCTCAAGGCGGGTCGGCTCCGGGCGCTGGTGGCAACCTCCTCGCTCGAGCTGGGCATCGACATGGGCGCGGTGGACCTGGTCATCCAGATCGAGGCCCCGCCCTCGGTGGCCAGCGGCATGCAGCGCATCGGGCGCGCCGGTCACCGCATCGATGCCCCGAGTACCGGGGTCATCTTCCCCAAGTACCGCGGAGACCTGGTGGCCTGCGCTGCGCTGACCCAGGCGATGACCGCCGGGCGCGTGGAGTCGACCCGGCATCCGCGGAACCCACTCGACGTGCTCGGCCAGCAGATCGTCGCGATGACCTCGGTGGAACCCTGGGCCGTCGATGCGCTCTACGCCGCGGTGCGCGGGGCCGCACCCTTCGCCGAGCTGAGCAGGACGGTGTTCGAGAACGTGCTCGACCTCCTCTCCGGCCGGTTTGCCTCGGACGACTTCGCCGAGCTCCGCCCCCGCGTCACCTGGGACCGACTGGCGAACACCGTCATCGCGCGCGAGGGCAGCAAGCGGATCGCCATCGTCAACGGCGGCACCATCCCCGACCGGGGCCTCTACGGGGTGTTCCTCGCCGGCAGCGAGAAGGCCCACGCCCGGGTCGGGGAGCTCGACGAGGAGATGGTGTTCGAGAGTAAGGTGGGCGAGGTCTTCTTGCTCGGAGCGTCCTCATGGCGGATCGAGGAGATCACCCACGATCGGGTGCTGGTCTCGCCTGCACCGGGCCAGCCAGGGAAGATGCCCTTCTGGCACGGTGACGCTGCGTCGCGGCCGCTCGAGACCGGCCAGCTCATCGGCCGGTTGATCCGCGAGCTCCGCGAGGTCCCGCGGACCGCGGCGGTGTCGCGTCTGGTCCGGGACCATCAGTTGGAGCGCCAGGCGGCGGAGAACCTTCTTCAATACCTGGAGGATCAGTCCGGGGCGACCGGCGACGTCCCGGACGACCGGACCCTGGTGGTCGAGCGCACCCGCGACGAGCTGGGGGACTGGCGGGTGTGCATCCTCTCCCCCCTGGGCGGCCGGGTGCACGCGCCCTGGTCGATGGCGCTGACCGCCCGGGTCCGCGACCGGCTCGGGCTGGACGTGGAGACGATGTGGACCAACGACGGAATCGTGGTCCGCTTCCCGGAGTCCGACCTCGCGCCGGACGTGGATGCCTTGCTGCCGTCTCCCGAGGAGGTGGAGGCGCTGGTGCTGCGCGAGCTCGGCTCCACCGCGCTCTTCGCCGCGAAGTTCCGCGAGAACGCCTCCCGAGCGCTGCTGCTCCCCAGGCGCAGGCCCGACGCGCGGACCCCGCTCTGGCAGCAGCGAAAGCGCGCGGCGGACCTGCTCGCGGTCGCGGCGCGGTTCCCCACCTTCCCCCTGCTCCTCGAGACCTACCGGGAGTGTCTCCGGGACGTGTTCGACATGCCCGCGTTGGTGGGCATGCTGAGCGCTCTCCGCGATCGTTCGATGCGGGTGACCACGGTCGACACCGCGACACCCTCGCCGTTCGCGGCCTCGCTGCTGTTCGGCTTCGTCGCCAACTACATCTACGACGGCGACGCGCCCTTGGCGGAGCGCCGGGCGCAGGCGCTCTCCATCGACCAGAGCCAGCTCCGGGAGCTGCTCGGGGACGCGGAGCTCCGTGAGCTGCTGGACGCCGACGTGCTGGCTGCGGTGGAAGCCGAGCTCCAGCAGCTCGAGCCCCGGTTCCGTGCCCGGGGGACGGATGGCATCCACGACCTCCTGCTCCGGGTGGGAGATCTCTCCTCGGAGGAGCTGCGCAGCCGGTGTACCAGCGCGCTGGTGGCCTCCGGGATCGACGACCTGGTCCGGGCTCGCCGGGCGGTGCTCCTTCCGGTGGCCGGCGTCCAGCGCCACGTTGCGGCCGAGGACGCCGGGCGCTATCGCGACGCGCTGGGGGTGCCGCTTCCGCCGGGGTTGCCCGAGGCGCTGCTGCTCCCGGTTCGTGATCCGCTGAGGGACCTCGTCTCCCGCCACGCGCGCACGCACGCTCCGTTCACCCTCGAGGAGGTGGCGGCGCGGTTCGGGCTCCCGGTGACGCGGATCGAGCCGGTGCTCGAGGCGCTGGTCCGACGCGGCCGGCTGGTGGAGGGGGCGTTCCGCCCAGGCGGAACGCGGCGGGAGTGGTGTGATGTGGACGTGCTCGCGGTCGTCCGACGCCGCTCGCTGGCGAGGGCGCGGCACGCGGTGGAGCCGGTGGAGCCGCGGGTTCTCGGGCGGTTCCTGACCCACTGGCACGGCATCGCTCGGCCCCGGCCAGGGCTGGACGCCGTCCTTGACGTGGTGGAGCGGCTCCAGGGCTGTGCGCTGCCCGCTTCGGTGCTGGAGAGCGAGATTCTCCCCGCCCGCGTCGAGCGGTACAGCCCCGGCGAGCTGGACACCCTGGTGGCGGCGGGCGAGGTGGCGTGGGTGGGGCTCGAGCCCATTGGCGAGCGCGACGGACGCATCGCCCTCTACCTGACCGACCATCTGCCCCGGCTGCTCCGCCATCCGGGGCCGCGCCTCGACGTGGAGCCGCTCACCGAGCGTGCGCGTTCGGTGCTCGAGGTTCTCCGGGCGAAGGGCGCGAGCTTCTTCTCTCCGCTGCACGAGGCGGCGGGCGGCGGCTTTCCTCGCGAGACGCTCGAGGCGCTGTGGGATCTGGTCTGGAAGGGCCTGGTGACCAACGACACCTTCCGGGTGCTCCGCGCCTACACCGCGCCCGCGATTGAGCGCGGCAGCCGTCGTCTTGGAACCGGCGGGCACGTCTTCCGGAGCCGGCGCACGCTCCCACCATCGGCCGAGGGCCGGTGGTCGCTGGTGGAGGAGCGCACCGCTGCGGCGGTCGGCGGCACCGAGTGGGCGGCAGCGACGGCCCAGCAACTTCTCTCGCGCTATGGGCTGGTCACCCGCGAGGTCGCTCAGGCCGAGGGCCTTCCGGGGGGATTCTCGGGGGTGTACCCGGTGTTCCGGTCCCTCGAGGAGGGCGGGCGGGTGCGACGCGGCTATTTCGTCTCCGGCGTGGGGGCAGTGCAGTTCGCGCTGCCGCCGGTGCTCGATCTGCTGCGCTCGCTCCGGGAACTCCCCGAGGAGCCCGAGGTGACGGTGCTCGCGGCCACGGACCCGGCGAACCCCTACGGAACGCTCCTGCGGTGGCCGGCGCTCGACGGCGCTCCGGCCCGGGGGCCGTCGCGCTCGGCGGGGTCCCAGGTGGTGCTGGTGGATGGAGCCCTGGGAGCCTTCCTCGGTCGCGGGGGTCGCCAGGCCTGGCTGTGGCTGCCAGAGACCGAGCCCGACCGCGGCCGCGTGGCGCGGGCGGTGGCCTCGGCTCTTGCGACCGTGGCGGCGCGGGGCCTCGTCGATCGGCGAGGGGGGATGTTGCTCGAGGAGGTCAATGGCATGCCCGCGGCGGAGAGTCCGCTCGCCCTCTACCTGTCGGAGGCCGGCTTCACGCCCTCGTCGCTCGGGTTCCACCTGCGCCGGGTGACGCTCTCCCGGCCGATGCCCCATGCCTGAGGGAGACACCCTCTTTCGGGCCGCGCGGACGCTCCACCGGGCGCTCGCGGGCAAGCCGGTGGTGCGCTTCGAGACGGTGCTCGCGCAGCTGTCGCGGGTGGACGACGACGCACCTATCGCCGGTCGCACGGTCGAGCGGGTCCGAAGCGTCGGAAAACACCTCCTGATCGAATTCTCTGGCGACCTGGTGCTGAGGACCCACCTACGGATGGCCGGGAGCTGGCACGTGTACCGGCCGGGGGAGCGGTGGCAGCGGCCGCGTTCGTCGATGCGGCTGGTGGTGGAAACGGCGGATTTTCAGGCGGTGGGGTTCGACGTGCCGGTCGCCGAGTTCCGCACCGGGCGCGAGCTGGCACGCGACCCGGCGGTGGCACGGCTCGGGCCGGACGTGCTGGATGCTGGCTTCGACGAGGACGAGGCGGTGCGCCGTCTCCGCCAGCGGGGAACGCTCGACATCGGGGACGCGCTGCTCGACCAGAGGGCGCTCGCCGGGATCGGCAACGTGTTCAAGAACGAGGTGTGCTTCGCCGAGCGAGTGCACCCCTTCACGCCAGTTTCGGCGCTCGACGACGCGACGTTGCTCCGGCTGGTGCGAACGGCTCGCCGCTTTCTAGGAATGAACGTGCTCGAGTCGAGCGGCAGCGGGATGGTCACCTACACCGGCCTGCGGCGGACGACGCGCGGGGGCGAGCCGTCGGCCCGGCTCTGGGTCTACGGCCGCGCCGGGCGGCCCTGCCGGGTCTGCGGGGCGCCCATCGCGCGTGAGAAGCGCGGCCCCGAGGCACGGAGCACGTACTTCTGCCCGCGGTGCCAGGTGGCACCACTCGTTGACTGACTGACGAGGTGTCCTGACGAGGTGTCCCTGACGAGGTGTCTGGCACCTCGATGGCTTGATTCGTGCTTTCTGGAGTCGTCGCCTCGTCGAGGGGGGGCACTTGGCACGACCAATCAGAATCTATGAGTCCGGAGTCACGTACTTTGTCACGATGCGTTGCTTGCACGGACGCCTGTTTCTCCGTCCGTCCGAGCGGACGAACGAGGTCCTCGGCGGCGTACTTGCTCGCGCGATCCGGCTCACAGGGGTCGAGCTGTTTGCGTTCGCCTTCGCGTCCAATCACGTGCACCTGCTGGTCCGGGCTCCCGAGCGAAACCTCTCGGAATTCATGCAGCATCTGCTCACGAACATCTCGAAGAAGGTCGGCACGCTTGTCGGCTGGCGAGGCGGGTTCTGGGAACGGCGCTACTCAGCGGAACCGGTCCTTGATGACGAAGCGTTGCTCGGACGGATCCGGTACATCCTCTCGCATGGTGTGAAGGAGGGGCTCGTTGCGTCCTGTCGCGAGTGGCCCGGCCTCACGTCGCTCACC
>JBKPMY010000141.1:0-8338 GCA_046732375.1 Myxococcota bacterium | reverse complement strand
CGCTCGCACCGGGAGCGACCACGCGAGAACGAGACCGATGACGACGAACAGCCAAGGACGAGCACCCATCGGATTGCTCCTCGCCCTTCGCGCAGCGAGGCCCCGAAGCAAGGTCCGTTCCCACCGGTCCGCGCCGGCGAGCGCCTCTCGATCGCTTCCTGCAATTTTCTTCGGCCGGGCGAAATGCCTCCGTCCGATGCGGCCTCGACCCCACGCGAAGCTGAGGGGGCGGGGCTACAGCGAAGGGGATGTTCGGCCGGGCCCCGCGGCGTGAGGGGGATCCTCGTCCTCATCCAGACTGGACTGATGGCCGGCTGCCGGGCGCAACCCCGGCAGTGGACCTCGGAGCCGATCCGCGGCGGCTCAGGCTCCGCGGGCGGGGAGGTCCCGGCGCATGTTCTGGTGCGGGATTCCGACTTCCACGTACGGGGGGCCGGATGCCTCGTAGCCGAGCCCGGCGTAGAAGCCGACGGCGGTGTCCCGGGCGTGGAGGGTGACCTCGCGGAAGCCTCGGCGGATCAGCTCGTCCTCGAGGGTCTGCACCAGGCGGGTGCCGAGACCGGTCCCCTGGCGGTCGGGCTCCACGGCCATCTGGAACAGCCGACCGGTCGACGTCCCCTCCGGATGGAAGAGCACGCAGCCCACGACCCTCCCGCCCTCGATCGCCACCAGATGCAGGCTCTCCGCCTCGAACGGGAAAGCCACCGCCTCCCGCTCGAAGCCGAGCGGCTTCCGGAGCACGCGCCAGCGAAGGTCGACCTCCTCGGCGTACTCGGGCGAGCCCACGACGACGAACCGCAGAGTCACCTCGGTCAGATGTCGAGCTCCTCGCCCTCGACCTCGCGTGCCCGCTCCATGATGAACTTGAAGCGCGCCGAGACGTCCTTGCCGAGCAGGTCGTTGATCACCCGATCGGTCTCCAGCTCGTTGGCGATGCTGACCCGGAGCGATTGGCGCCGTCGAGGATCCAGGGTGGTCGCCTTCAGATCGTCGGCCGGCATCTCTCCGAGACCCTTGAACCGGGTGATGTTCGGCTTGGCGTTCCCCTTGGCCTTGTCCTTGAGGATGCGGTCGCGGTCCGCTTCGTCGATGGCCCAGTACGTCTCCTTGCCGATGTCGATCCGGTACAGCGGCGGCTGGGCGATGTGGACGATGCCGTTCTGGATCAGCGGACGGAGGTGCCGGTAGAAGAAGGTCAGGAGCAGCGTGGCGATGTGGTGCCCGTCGCTGTCGGCGTCCATCAGGAGGAAGACCCGCCCGTAGCGGAGCTTCTCCAGATTGAGGTCCGGTCCGATGCCGCAACCGAGCGCGCTGACGATGTCCTGAAGCTCCTTGTTGCTGGCCACCTTGTCGGTGGACGCCTGCTCGGCGTTCAGCACCTTGCCGCGCAGCGGGAGGATGGCCTGGGTCCGTCGATCCCGCCCCTGCTTGGCCGAGCCGCCGGCCGAGTCACCCTCGACGATGAACAGCTCGCTATCCGCCGGGTTGGTCGATGCGCAGTCGGCGAGCTTCCCCGGGAGGTTGAGCTTGTGGCTCACCGCGCTCTTCCGGGTGACCTCCAGCGACGCCGCGCGGCTCGCTTCCCGTGCCCTGGCGGCGAGCGTGATGCGGGCCACCACCGACTCGGCCACCGACTGGTTGTCGTTGAGCCACTTCTCCAGCGCCGGGCGAACGGCGTTGTCCACCAGCCCCGCCATCTCCGGGTTGTTCAGCCTGCCCTTGGTCTGGCCCTGGAACTGCGGCTCGATGACGTAGGTGGAGAGGATGGCCACCATGCCCTCGCGGATGTCCTCCGCGGTGAGCGTCACGCCCTTGGGCGTCAGCTCGTGGGTCTCGATGTAGTTCCGGACCGCCTTCACGAGGCCCGAGCGGAGGCCGGCCTCGTGCGTCCCGCCATTGGCGGTGGGGATGCCGTTGACGTAGCTCCGGACGTGCTCGTCGGTGGCCTCGGTCCAGGCCACCGCCAGCTCCAGGCGGGGGTCCTCGCGCGAGACATAGAACGGGGCGGCGCCGGCGGGGACCAGCGCTTTCCCGCGCTCGGCGATGACCTTGCCCAGGTACTCCTCGATGCCGCCATCGTGGCGGTAGCTCACCTCGGTGGCCGGCGAGGCGCTCTGGTCGCGGAAGACGACCTCCATGCCCTTGTGGAGGTAGCTCTTGGCTTCCAGACGCTCGCGGATGAGCTCGGGATCGAAGCGGACCTTCTCCCCGAAGATGTCCGTGTCCGGGGTGAAGGTGATGGCGGTGCCCGTCCCCCGCGCCGGGCCGGTCGAGCGGAGCTTCGAGCTGGGCTTGCCGCGGGAGAACGTCTGCTCCCACCGCTTCGACTCGCGGCGGACCTCCGCGGTGAGCTTGCTGCTCAGGGCATTGACCACCGAGCTGCCCACGCCGTGCAGACCGCCGGAGTGAAGGTAGTTCCCCTGGTCGAACTTTCCGCCCGAGTGCAGGGTGGTGAGGATGATCTCCAGCGCCGGCTTCCGGTAGCGCGGGTGCACGTCCACCGGGATTCCGCGGCCGTCGTCGGTCACGGTGACCGTCTTCCCGTCCTTGTGGAGCGTGACCTCGACGCGGTCGGCGTATCCGTTGATCACCTCGTCGACGCTGTTGTCGACGATTTCCCAGAGAAGGTGGTGGTACCCGGTGACGTCGGTGCCACCGATGTACATCGCCGGCCGCTTGCGCACCGGCTCCAGGCCCTCGAGGACCTGGATGTCACTCGCGCTGTAGCCCCCTCCGCGCGCCGTGGCCTTCTTCGCCGTCGCCATGCTCAGCGCTCCTCCTTCTTCTCTTCAGGCAGCGGAGTCCACTGGAGCGGCATGGGCAACAGCTTCACCGTCTCCTTCCGCGCCATCTCCCGGCCCCGGCCACCGCGCGCGCTGACCTCGTACTTCGCCGGCGAGAGCACGAGCTTCTTGCCCTTCGAGGTCTCGAGCTCGATGCGGGCTTCCTTGTCCGCGCTGCAGAGGAAGGCCAGCACCCGGTCCTCGGGCTCGACCTTGATCACCGTGACCCCGCGGCCGGGCCCGGCGAGCTCGTTGATCTCGCTCGCCTTCGTCACCAGGGCTCGGGCGTGCTCGGTGACCACCGCCAGGAGGTCGCGCGGGCCCACCGGCACCACGCCGACCAGCTCGTCGCCCTCGCCCGGACGGGCGTAGCGACGTCCGGAGCGAGTGGAAACCTCGGTGTGCGGCGCGAGCGGGAAGCGGAGGCCGTAGCCACGCCTGCTCACGCCCAGGAGCAGCTCGGGGCGGGGCATGCGCGGATCGAGCGAGAGCGCGCCGACCACCCGCTCACCGTCGTCGAACTTGAAGAGCTTCTGCACCGGGTCGCCGTAGCCGGTGGAGGCGGGCACGTCGTTGAAGCGCGTGACGTAGGCCGACCCGAAGTTGGAGAAGAAGACCAGGTTGCTCTTCAGCGAGCCGGCGACGACCGCCATCACCTCGTCGCCCTCGCGGAGCCGGGTGGTGCTCGGGTCCTTCATCTCCCGGACCCGCTTCACCCAGCCGTCCCGGGTGAGGACCACGTGCGCGTCCTCGTCGGCGATGAACGCCTCCTCCGAGTACTCGACGTCGTCGCCCCCGCCGCCGATCTTGGTCCGGCGGGCATCGGCGTACTTCTCCTTCACCTGGGCCAGCTCGTCGGTCACCACTGCCCAGCGCTTCCGGGAATCCTTCAGCACTCCGGCCAGCCGCGCGGCCTCGGCCCGCTTCTCCTTGGCCTCTTTCTGTATGACCAGGATCTCCAGCCGGGCGAGCTTGTAGAGCTTCAGCTCGAGGATGGCGTCCACCTGCTCGGCGTCGAGCTCGAAGCGCTTCATCAGCTTGGCGGCGGCATCCTGCTTGCCGTCGGACTTGCGGATGATGCGGATCATCTCGTCGAGGGCGTCGTAGACCTTCTCGAACCCCTCGAGGACGTGGAGCCGCTTCTTGACCTGCGCGAGCTCGAACTCGTGCCGCTTCGTCACCACCTCGAAGCGGAAGTCCAGGAAGTGCTGGAGCATCGCCTTGAGATCGAGCCGCTGTGGCGTGCCGACCTCCGGGTCCTCGCCAGGGACCAGGGCGGTCATGTTCACGTTGAAGTTCGTCTGCAGCGGGGTGTGCTTGTACAGGTACGCCATGATCATCTCGGCGCCTGCGTCCCGCTTGATCTCCAGCACGATCCGCACGTCGGCGGTGCTCTCGTCGCGCACGTCGGTGAGCGGGGACAGCTTCCGCTCGCGCACCAGGTCGCCGATCTTCGCGACCAGGTTGGCCTTGTTCACGGCGTAGGGGATGGAGGTGATGACGATCTGCTGCCCGCCTCGCGCGAGCTGCTCCACCTTCCACTCGCCGCGGACACGGACGGCGCCCTGACCCGTCTCGTAGATCTCCCGCAGCTCCTTCTTGGAGTTCAGGACCTGGGCACCGGTGGGAAAGTCGGGACCCTTGATGAACTTCAAGAGGTCCTTGGTCTCGAGCTTCGGATCCTTCACCAGCGCAGTCAGCGCATCGCTGAGCTCGGTCAGGTTGTGCGGCGGGATGTTGGTCGCCATCCCCACCGCGATCCCGGTGGTTCCGTTCATCAGGAGCTGCGGAGCAATCGCCGGGAGGACGACCGGCTCGGTTCTGGTGCCGGTGTAGTTGGGCCGGAAGGGAACGGTCTCGCTCGAGATCTCGCGGACGAGGTCGGTCGCGATGGCCGTCATCCGGCACTCGGTGTACCGGTAGGCCGCGGCCGCATCGCCGTCGAGCGAGCCGAAGTTCCCGTGCCCGTCGACCAGCGGATAGCGGAGCGAGAAGTCCTGCGCCATGCGGACCAGCGCGTCGTAGATGGCCTGGTCGCCATGGGGATGGTAGCGGCCCATGATCTGACCGCAGACCTCGGCGCACTTCTGATACTTGGCGTCGGGTGTCAGCCGGAAGTCGGCGTACATCCCGTAGACGATCCGGCGCTGCACCGGCTTGAGACCGTCGCGCACATCCGGAAGCGCGCGCGAGGTGATGACGCTCAGCGCATAGTTCAGGTATCGGCGCCGCGCTTCCTCGTGGAGCGCCGCGGGCGTGTCACCCCCGCCGCCTCCACCGAGGTCGAGCTCACCATTCCTGCCGGGGGGCGGCTTCCCTCCTCGCGTCTTCGTTGCCGTGTCCTGTCGTGCCATCGCCTCGCTCCGGGCGCCCGCCCGCCTGGAAAGAAGGCGAGGAAATCCGCGCGGTTTTCCCCTGTAGCACCCTGCAGCAGCGAGGGCATCCTAACGGTGGGCGCCCACGTGGCAAGAAACGGGGGGCGCGGCCGGAGTGTCGGACCGCGGTGTCAGCCCACCGCTTTGTTGCTGCTCCGGGCCTGGACCTGGGCCAAGCAGGGGGGGTGACCCGCCGCCTCGCGCCGATCGCGCTGCTCCTGCCCTCTCTCGCTCTCGCCCAGGCCTCGGCCATCGGCGAGCTCCGCCCCACCCTCCCCCCCACCAACGCCGCGCTGGCCGACGAGGTCACCGCGCCCGAAGTCAACCCCGCGGGGCTGCAGTTCATCGGCGGTCCGATGCTGATCTACCAGCACGAGCGGAACCTCGACCTCGACTCCATCGTCGACGGCCTGTACTTCGGCAGCACCTTCTTCGACTGGGTGGGATTCGGGGTCGGCCTGAACTGGGTACGCGGGCCGTACGCCGGCACCGAGCGCGACGGGTACCAGAAGACGTCGTACACCTTCTCCGCCGGCGGGCAGTGGCTGAGCGCAGGAACGAGCTTCAACGTCTACACCCCGAGGCTCGGCACGACGCCCGGACCCAACACCTGGGACCTTGGCCTGTCCAGCAGGCCGACGCGGTACCTCGCCCTGGGGCTCGCGCTCAAGGACATCGGCGACGAGACCGGCGAACGAACCTGGGAGCTGGCGTTCGGGGTCCGGCCCTGGGGCGACTGGCTGACCCTCGGTGCCAACTGGCAGTTCCCCGACTTCAATCGCCTCGGCGAGAGCCGGGTCGGCGCGGTGGCCCAGGCCGAGGTGATCCCGGGGGTGGTGGTCGGGACGTCGGTCACCAAGAGCTGGCGAGAGGCCGGCGACCCATGGTTCTGGCAGGTGTCGGTCACCCTGAACTCGGCGCACGCGGGTGGCACGTACGCGCTCGGAGGAGGACCGAACGGACTCGACCACCTCGTCCAGGCGCGGTTCTCGACGGCCCGCTATCGCGGTCTGGAGCAGTTCGGTCAGCGGGTGGGGCTCATCGACCTGGACACGGCGCTTCGCGAGGGGGGCTCGGCGCTCGGCCTGTTCGGCATCCGCGACGAAGACCCTTACCTGAGGCTGCTCCGCCGGCTCCACCGCGCGGTCGAGGACCGGACGCTCCGGGGGCTGGTGGTGAAGATCGACCGGCTCCCGGTGGGCATGGCCGAGGCGGAGGAGCTCCGGGGAGAGCTGGTGCGGCTGCGGAAGTCCGGAAAGAAGGTGGCCGTGGTGCTGCTCTCCGGCGGCGACAAGGAGTACCTGGTCGCCACCGGAGCCGACCGGATCTGGGTCTCGCCGCAGTCGTTCCTCGAGGTGAACGGGCTGACGGCGAACGCCATCTTCCTCGGCGACACGATGCAGAAGCTGGGCATCAAGTGGGACGTCGCCCGGGTGGGGCCGTACAAGGACGCGCCGGACGCGCTCACCCGGGCCAGCATGAGCCGCGAGCAGCGCGAGTCGCTCGACACCTTCCTGGACTCCGAGATGCGTCGCTACGAGGGCCTCGTCTCCGAGGCCCGCGGGCTCTCCCCGGAGCAGTTCCGGAAGGTGCTCGAGGAGGGTCTCCTCCCACCGCGTCTGGCGGTTCGGGAAAAGCTCGCCGATGACGTGGTGGATCCGGCGCAGCTGGACCGCGCAGGCGCCGCGCTGGTCCCCGAGGGCAAGTGGATCGGGACCTACTGGCCGACGCCGCCCGAGCGCCGCTGGGGTGAGCCCCGCCGCATCGCGGTGGTGCCGGTCATCGGATCCATCACCGGCGGCAAGAGCCGGAGCGATCCGCTCGGCTTCACCCGATCGGCCGGCGCGGAGACCATCCAGCGAGCGCTCCGTGATGCCGAGACCGATCCGCGCGTGGCGGCCATCGTGGTCCGGGTGGACAGCGGCGGCGGCGACGGGCTCGCCTCGGACATCATCTACCGGGCGGTTCTCCGGGCCCGGTCCCGCAAGCCGGTGGTGGCGACGATGGGAGGTTCGGCGGCCTCGGGCGGCTACTACGCGGCGATGGGAGCGGACTGGGTGCTCGCCGAGCCGACCACGCTCACCGGCAGCATCGGAGTCTTCGTCCTGAAGCCGGGCCTGGAGGGTCTGGGGAAGAAGCTGGGCATCAACGTGGAGACGCTGAAGCGCGGCCCGCTCGCCGACATCCTCGGGCTGTACCGGCCCTGGACGCCGGTGGAGCAGGCGGCGGCGCAGCGCTGGGTGGACGCGTTCTACGAGGACTTCGTCGCCGAGGTGGCCAAGAGCCGGGGCATGGACCGGGCCCACGTCGACGCGGTGGCGCGCGGGCGCATCTGGTCCGGCGAGGACGCGCTGGCCCGGGGGCTGGTGGATGCCCTCGGCGGCTTCCCCCAGGCAATCGCCGAGGCACGACGCCGCGCCGGGGTCCCCGACGGCGAGGACCTCCAGCTCGTGACCTACGGCGGCCCGGTCGGCCTGTTCGGTGCGCTGGCCGGGGAGAACGGGGTGCTCACCCAGCTGGGGCTGGGGATGGACGCCGAGCGCACGGCGCCGGAGCCCGATGCGCTCCCGCGGCTCGCGCGCAGGGTGGGGCTCCCCTCGCTGTTCCTGCTCGAGCCAGGGATGAAGGCCGCGCTGCCGTTCGAGCTGCAGCTGCAGTAGCCCGTGTTCGGGAGCGGGCGAAGCGAGGCCGATCGCCTGCATCCGGGCGGGGTGCGTGCTATGGTAAGGGGGTCCTCGTCAGGTCGGGCCCAATTCCCGGGCTGGCTGGCGAGGCCGAACTCCGGGGCTTGACGGACCGGTCGGGGCTCGTGAGCGCTTTCGTGCTCTCGCCCTCTTCCGCCGCCAGGTCTCTCACCCCTCGTGAGCACTGGATGAGCAACGAAAACGATACCCTCGACACCCTCCCCGCCCCGGCCAACGCGCCCGAGGCGCCGGATACCGACGGAGACGACGGCACCGACGACGACGGGCCCGACGAGGCCGAGGCGTCCGGCGGGCAGAGCCCCGCTCCGGCCGGTGGACCGGGTCCAGTTCCCGGGCAGGCTCCCGGCTCGGGCCGTCGCCGCCGTCGCCGCCGCCGGCGCGGCCGTGGCGCCCCGGTGCTGTTCACCCCAGAGGGCCAGGCCTACCGGATGCTGACCGGACCGGACGGGCAGCAGAACCAGGTCTTCCTCACGCC
>JBKPMY010000140.1:0-10299 GCA_046732375.1 Myxococcota bacterium | reverse complement strand
GCTCCTCGAAGCGAGCACGGTCCGCCTCCGCCCCGCGCTGCTCGCGCACCCGCTCTGCCTCGAGCCACTGCGTGCGCTGCTCGAGCGCTTCGGCCCGGCTCCGCGACTGGGCCAGCTCGCCTTGACTCCCCTCCAGCGCGGTGAGGACCAGCGAGTGCTGCTCGGCGAGCCGCAGCTCGCGTTCCCGGGCCTGGGATAGCCGCTCCTCGAGAGTGGCGAGCTCCGAGCCGCGGGCCTCGAGCGTGAGCCGGCCTCGCTCGGTGTCGGTGCGGATGCGGGTGAGCTCCTCCCGCACGCCGCGAAGCTCGTCGTAGGCCGCGGTCAGCTTGGTCCGGGCATCGTCCAGCTGTCGCTGAAGCTCCTCCCGACGGGCCCGCTCGAGACGGACGGACTCCTGCGCCGCCAGCACCTCGGCCTGCTGCTGCCGCTCCTGGACCCGGGCCGCCTCGGACTCGGCGGCGCGGGCCGCCAGTCGCCGCTCCGCCTCCGCCGCGCGATCCGAGGCGAGCTGCAGCTCCGCCTCCAGCCGCCGAATGCGGGCAGCCAGCTCGTCCTGCACGACCGGGTGGAGCGCGGCCGCTCCGCGCACCTCGTCCTCGGCCTGCACCCGGGCCGCCTCCTCGCGGGCCCGTTCCAGCGCGCCCTGGGTGGCCTCCAGGTCCGCCCTGGCCTGCCCCAGCTCCTCCCGCGCCTCGCCGAGAGCGGTCTTCAGCCGGCGCGCCCGCTCCTCCCACTCCCTTGCCCGGGTGGAGACCTCGTCGAGCCGTCCGCCGGTGAAGGCCAGGGGCGCCGGCGGAAGCTGGACCCAGGTGGGGTCGACCGCGCGGAGCCGCTCGCGGCTGGCGAGGACCACGTAGTACGCCGCCTCCCCCGATCCGGCCAGGGAGCCGTCTACTTGAAGTCCCTCGCTCCGTTCGAAGGCCAGCTGGTACCCGAGGAGCGGGCTCTGGGTGGCGGTCTCCACGTGGGCGAAGTGCGCGGCGAGCGCGTCCAGCACCTGGCCATAGGTTGGCGGCGCGCCGTCGCCGTCCGGCTCCATCAGCTGGGCGAGCGCGAGGCCCGCCGGGTTGCGCACCCCGCCCACCAGCACGCCGGTCCCCGACACCTGCTCGGCGAGCTGGGCCAGCAACGCAGGGGCGCGGACGTACGGCGCGAGGTCCGCGACCAGGACCAGATCGAACCCGCCGGGGGGCAGGTCGTCGAACACCGCGGGCCGGAACCGCAGCCGCTCGCTTCCCGAGCGCGTCTGGGCGGCCTCGACGGCCGTGAGGTCGTCGTCGCAGGCCACCACCAAGCGCGCGCCGCGGGACACGAGGAACTCGGCCGATGCTCCTCCGGTCGCGGACACTGCCCCCACCTCGAGCACGCGCCGGCGCACGAAGAGGCTCTCGGCGAAGATGTAGCGCGGGAGCAGCTCACTGACGCCCAGGCGGCGGAAGGTGAGGTTCAAGGCCGACGTTCTCGGGACGGGAGTATATCGGTGTTCAGGAGACAACCCTCATGTCCTCAACCTCGGATTCACTCGGCCGCCGCGCCGGGCGCGCCTTCACCCGCCTGGTGGTGACGCTCCTCGTCTTCGCGCTGCTCGGGGCTGTCGGGTTCCTCCTCTCCCAGCTCAATGCCCGGACCTTCACCCTGCAACAGCAGGACGGAAAGCTTCTCGTAATGAAGGGACGAATGCTCCCGGTGGGCTCCGAGCCATACCGTCCGTCGGACCCGGCCCTGGCCGCCGCCTACGCGCCCTTCGAGCTCTTCGGGGGGAGCCCCGCCGGCCTCGAGGGAGCCCGGTTCGACGAGCGCGACGCGATGGATCGCGCGCTCTTCCAGCTCCTGGAGGGCCTGGCCCGACCCCGCCTGGTCTCCGACGACCCGGCGGTCCTGTCCCAGGGGCTGGTGGCGCTGGGGCGGATGCAGAAGCTGGGAGGAATCACCGACGAGCAGCGCAAGACCCTGAGAGGACTGGAGGCCGAGGTGGCCTTTTTTCAGGCCCGCACCCGGCTGGACCAGGCAAGGCGGGACATCGCCGAGGCCGTGACCCAGCTGCGGATCGCCGCTGAGAGCGGTGGCCGCCACGCCCGGGCGGCGCACCGGATGCTGGGGGCGGTGGAGGCCCCGGCCGCAGCCCTGGAGGAGGCGCTGCGTCGTGCGGTGTACACGCTGGACTCGGACAGTGCGGATGGGTCAACGCCCGCAGTCCCGACAGGACCCGGCTCCGCTCCCGGCTCCGGGACGACCGCTGGCCGCGTGACACCGGACGGCGGAGCCCGCTAGCGCTTGTCCCCGCCCCGAGCGCTCGGCGATGCTCCGCCGCCGAGGGGAGCCGTCGTCAAGAAGGGGGAAACCTCCGTCATGAGAATCCGCACCACACTCCTCTCGCTCGCAGCTCTCGTGCTGGCCTGCGCCGAGGGCGCCTCGGGTTACGGGGCCTCGCCGGACTTCGAGCCTACCGGCGGCATCCGGGTGGCCTCCGGCAACGGCTCCCGGTTCAACGCCACCCGCGTCGTCGGTCCGAAGGTCCAGCTCAACCAGCGCTCCGACGGTACCTGGGGCGGGACGATCTACGGCAGCTCCCGCACCCCCACGCCCATCGATGCCACCTTCAAGGGAGGCGAGTTCGTGGGCGCGAACATCCGGCTCACCATCACCCGGGAGGGCGGGTATACCCAGATCTTCGGCTCGGTCCAGGACCGGATCGTCCGCTTCGAGCTGGGCCCCACGCAGATCCGCGTGTTCACCGCTTCCAGCACTCGCACCGGCCGCTCGGAGACCTACGTGAAGCTCGCCGGTCAGGGAGAGTACGGCGGCCCTCAGTCGCTGACGCTCGAGGGGGAGGCGCAGCAGATGCCGCCGACTCCGGCCTTCGCCCTGGCGGTGGTCGGCGCGTTCATCTGAGCGAGCAGCAAAGGCTTGTGGCACGACCGGGCGCTCGGCGATGCTGCGGCGCCCAAAGGGAAGCGTCCGCCCCAAGGACGCAATCAGGGGGAATCTCCGTCATGAGGATCCGCACCACAGTTCTGTCGATCGCGATGGTCGTGCTCGCGTGCGCCGGAGGATCGGGCTCGGGCTCGGGCGCCGCGGCCGACTTCAAGCCCACGGGGAGCATCGTGGTCGCCTCGGGCAACGGCGCGAGCTTCAACGCCAATCAGGTCGTTGGCCCCAAGGTCCACATCTCGCAACGAGCGGACGGGAGCTGGGGCGGGACCATCAACGCCGCAGGTGCCACCCCCACCCCCATCGACGCCACCTTCCAGGGCGGCCAGTTCGTCGGAGCGAACATCCGCCTGTCGATCAACCGGGAAGGCGGAATGACCACCATCGTCGGGTCCGTCCAGGACCGCATCGTTCGCATCGAGGTCACGGAGCCCGAGATCCGCGTCCGCACGGGCACCAAGTCCCTCAATTTCGTGAAGCTCGCCGGACCGGGCGAGTACGGCGGAGCTCAGTCCATGAAGCTCGAGGGCGAGGCGCAGCAGGCCCCACCCACCCCGGCTTTCGCCCTCGCGATGATCGGCGCCTTCATCTAAGCCGTCTCCAGCACGCCCACGAAGGGCAGGTTTCGCCACCGCTCGTCGTGGTCGAGCCCGTAGCCCACCAGGAAGCGATCCTCGACCACGAAGCCGGTGTAGTCGACCGTCACCGCCTCCACCCGCCGTGACGGCTTGTCCAGCAGCGCGCAGGTCCGGACGCTGCGGCACCCGCGCGCGGCTAGCGCCTGCAGCAGGAAGCGCAGGGTCAGCCCGGTGTCCACGATGTCCTCCACCACCAGGACGTCGCGGTCGTGGAGCGGCGTTCCGGCATCGCTGGTGATCCGCACCTCGCCGCTGGAGGTGGTCCCGCTGCCGTAGGAGGCCACCCCGAGGAACTCCAGCCGCAGCGGCAGGTCGATGGCCCGCACCAGGTCGGCGGTGAAAAGAGAGGCTCCCTTGAGCACGGAGAGCACGGTCAGCGGCTGACCGGCGTAGTCGGAGGTGATCCGGCTGCCCAGCTCGGCGACGCGCGTGGCGAGGGCTGCCTGCCCGAAGAGCACCCTCACCCCGGGCGCCCAGGAGACCGGAAAGTCTTCAGCCATGGCGGTCACTCTACCGCCCCGGTCCGCAGCCCCTCAGCGAGGGATTCCACGGGGTTCGACGCTGGCGTGGTTCTTGGACCTGGGGGAGGCGGCGGCGGCGGAGGCGAGGCGTGACGAGAGGCGTGCTGGGTGCGGTGATCCTGGTGTTGCTCAATCTGGTGGACGGGGTCTTCACCCATCTCTTCCTGAGCGCCGGGGTGGCCGAGGAGCTCAATCCCCTGATGCGCCTGGCCTACGACGGTGGCCCGGGCTGGTTCTTTCTCTGCAAGGTGCTCGCGGTCGGGACTGCGGTGCTGATCCTCCAGCACCATGCGGGGCAGGTCCTCCTCGCCCGCCGGGCCCTGGCCGGGGGGCTGGCCCTCTATGGGGGGGTCTGCGTCATGCACCTCTGCCTGCTCGCACGCTGGGTAAGCGGTGGTGCTTGATTTCCGTCTGATGCCCAACGGATGCTTCCCCCAGCGAGGGGCGGCCATGGACATCACGGACGTGAAGATTTTTCCGGTCGACCAGGAAAAGCTGAAGGCCTACGTCACCATCACACTGGATGGCTGCTTCGTGGTCCGCGACCTGAAGGTGATCCAGGGCTCGGCGGGGCTGTTCGTCGCCATGCCGGCGAAGAAGCGCAAGGACGGCACCTACAAGGACATCGCCCATCCGCTGAACACCGACATGCGCGCGCGCATGGAGCGCGTCATCCTCGACCAGTACGAGAGGAGCGCGGCCCATCTCGGCGCGGCGTAGCGTTCACGGCCGCTCGCCGGACTTCCACATCGGTCGGCAGTGGTCTAGGTGAACAGCCACATCTCATCCATGCCCACGGCGCGCGACTTCAAGGTCTTCGCTGGAAACTCCAACCTCCCGCTCGCCCGCCGGATCTGTGAGCACCTGAAGCGCCCTCTGGGGAAGGCCGAGGTGGGCCGGTTCTCCGACGGCGAGATCCAGATCGAGATCGGCGAGAACGTCCGCGGCCAGGACGCGTTCATCGTCCAGTCCACCTGCCCGCCGGCAAACGACCACATCATGGAGCTGCTGATCATGTGCGACGCGCTCAAGCGCGCCTCGGCACAGTCGATCACCGCGGTCATCCCCTACTTCGGCTATGCGCGGCAGGACCGGAAGGTGGTCCCCCGAACGCCCATCACCGCGAAGCTGGTGGCCGATCTCCTCGAGTCCGCGGGCGCCACCCGCGTCGTGTCCATGGACATGCACGTGGCGCAGATCCAGGGCTTCTTCCACATCCCCTCGGATCACCTGTTCGCCTCGCCGGTGTTCCTGGAGGACATCCGCCGCACCTTTCCCGCGACGGACGAGCTGGTCCTCGTCTCGCCCGATGCCGGTGGTGTCGAGCGGGCGCGGGCCTATTCCAAGCGGCTCGACGCGACGCTGGCCATCGTCGACAAGCGGCGCACCCGCGCCAACGTGTCCGAGGTGATGAACCTCATCGGAGACGTCCGCGGCAAGGATGCGGTGCTCATCGACGACATGGTGGACACCGGCGGCACGCTGACCCAGGCGGCACAGGCCTTGAAGTCCGAGGGCGCCCGCCGGGTGGTCGCCTACGCGGTGCATCCCATCCTCTCTGGACCGGCGGTGAAGCGCATCCAGGAGTCCATGCTGGAGGAAGCGGTGTTCACCGACACGGTGCCGCTCGGCCCCGCCGCCGCGGCCTGCACCAAGATCCGCCAGCTCAGCACTGCCCGGCTTTTCGCCGACGCGATCCAGCGCATCTACTCGGGCGACTCGCTCAGCTCGCTCTTCGTGTAGGCAAACGCCGAAACCACTTGGATCGATCCGTCCCTCGCTAGCCCTCGCGGCCGATCCCGTTGTCGCTCTGCCGTCACGTGACGACGGCCACGCTCCGTCGTCGCTCCCAGGCCTCGGCCGCGATTGCGGCGCGATCATCCGGTCGATCCAAGTGGTCTCGGCGTTCGCATCGCACCGCCGCCTCCTCTCTCGCGCATGCGCCCACCTGGGTTGTTCTGGGCAGCGGACGGTCGTTGGCGGAGGCGGCAACGTTCCGTCATACTCGGAAGCCGCTGGATCCCGGGTTGGTCCTGGCGGAGCGCGGGCTCGGGGTGCGAGCGCTCCGTCCGTGGACCACAGCGGGCTCTCGTCGCGGAGAGAGGATGCCTTCCCGGAGCCGATCGAAGACGGTGCTGATCGTCGAGGACGATCCGGACATCCGCGAGGTTCTGGAGGAGATGATCGACGCTGGCGGTCACGCGGTGGTGACCGCGACCAACGGCGCCGAGGGCCTCGCCGCGCTGGCGCAGGTGGATCCGCCGGCCCTGGTGCTGCTCGATCTCATGATGCCGGTGATGAGCGGCTTCGCGTTCCTGGAGGAGCTGGCACGGAGGAAGGATCGAGCCGGGGACAAGGTGCTGCTCATCAGCGCCAACGAGACGGTCGAGCGCGCCGCGCAGCTGCCGGGGGTGGTGGGCTACGTCAAGAAGCCTTTCGACCTGGACGAAGTGCTGGCGCTGGTCGAGAAGTATCTCGAGTGACCGCTTCCCGCAGCGCGGTGCGAAGCGCCGCCGCGGATGCAGGGCGCGAGGCGGGGTCGGTCGCGAGACAGTCCATGATCGGCCGCACCAGGCCCTTCGGGATCGCCTCGCCCGCGGGTGTCTCCGTCGGCAGTGGCTCGGGCGCTCCACGCACCCGGCCCGGACGGCGACCGGCGAGCATCTCGTAGAGCACCACCCCCAGCGCGTAGAGATCCGTCCGCCCGTCCACCGGGGCTCCGGTCGCCTGCTCCGGAGCCATGTAGTGCGGCGTGCCGATCACCGTTGCCGGCGTGCGGCTCATCTCCGGTCCCACGCGCAGGAGCTTGGCGATGCCGAAGTCGAGCAGCTTCACCCAGTCCGAACCGCGGCGGCACACGACGAAGACGTTGTCCGGCTTCACGTCCCGGTGCACCACGCCGGTGGCATGGGCCGCCTCGAGCGCCTCGCAGACCTGGGCCGCGATCTCCACCGTGCGTCCGACGTCCAGCGCGCGCTCGCGGAAGAGCGCGCCCAGGGTCTTGCCCTCCAGGAGCTCCATCACGCACCAGGCGCGCTCGAGCCCCTCCGGCCCGCGCTCCTCCCCCACCTCCAGCACCTCGACGATGTGCGGATGGCGGATCCGGCTCACCGCGCGGGCCTCGCGGAAGAAGCGATCCAGGAGCAGACGCGAGCGGAGGTGCTCGCGACGGAGCAGCTTGACCGCCACCTGACGGCCGTCGCGCTCCGCACGGAACACCCGGCCCATGGCGCCCTCGCCCAGAAGCCCCAGCACGCGGTACGGCCCCACGGAGGTCGGCACGCTCTCCCGGACGCCGAGCGTCACGCTCGGAGGAGGCCCGGGCACGTGCCGCGTCTCGGCCATCGGGTCCGGCGCGCAAGCACCGCGAAGGGCGCGAGCGAGCACGCTCACGCTGGGGAAGGGCAGCGCGTCGTCCACCGAGGTGCAGCGCTCGAGGATCGCGCGGATCCCCGCCCACTCCGGGCCGGTTCCGGCCAGCGCGAGGAGCAGCCGGCCCAGGAGACCCTGGTCGACGCGGCGGCCGGGGTCGCGTCCGCCGGTCCACTCCTGGGTGGTGCCGCCCTGGAAGACGCCGAAGCCCACGCCGGAGAGCCGCGGCGGATCGCCCACCATCGAATCGACGTCGAGCTGGCCGTGCAGGAGCCCCTTGCCGTGGAGCGCGTCCAGCGCTGGGGCGAGGTTCTCGGCGATGGAAACCAGCGCATCGGGCCCGAGCCCCGGATGCGCCTCGAGCGAGAGCGGCAGCTCCGAGTCCTCACCCACCAGGTACACCCGCCCGTCGGGCAGCTGACCGGCATCCTCCACCGGGACAATGCCCGGGTGAGGTGGATAGAGGAGCGCACGCGCCTCGTCGAGGCAGCGGGCGATCGCTCGAGCATCGACCACGTGCACCGGGTGGAGCAGCCTCAGCACGCGCCCTTCGCCCTCCGGGCCGCGCACCTGGAACGCATCTGCCACTCGCCCCCTCCGCAATCGCCGCTCCACCTGCCAGCGACCGGCGGTCCACCCCTCCAGCGCGTTCCCGTTCGAGCTCACGTGGAGGAGAACGGTACTACGCTCGCTCGGTGGCTCCGGCGTGGGGCACTGTGCGGAAGTCTCGGGGCTCCTCCGCCCACCGGCGGATCGCCGCGACGAGGGTTTCTCCGCGCAATGAATTTCCCGCGCCGGTGTCGTCGGCTCTCAAGCGCGGCTGACGCGCCGGGGAAGCTCGAACCGCGCCTCGCGGCCGGCGAGCCCGACCTCGACCGTGCGACGCCAGTACCGGATACCGGCCTCGAGCGTGAGCCGGTCCACCCCCGGCAGCCGCCCCACGAGCCTTCCGGTCCCGGAGATGAAGGTGCGGAGCGCGGGCGCCGCCAGTCGCCAGGGAGTCCGCGGGTAGCCGAGCGCGTCAGCGTGGCGATCGCCGATGAGGTAGCGACCGATGCCGTAGGCCACCGGCAGGAAGCGCTCGGCCCGTGCGCGCTCCTCCGGCGAGCGCGCCTCGTGGAGCGGCGACTCGAGCAGGGCCGTCGCGAGCGCGGCCGAGTCGGCGTCCGGCAGCTCCTGGGTCGCCTCGAGCAGCTCCCAGAGCACGCGGGCCTCGGGCTCGGTGGCGCAGAGCAGCTCGGAGTCGACGCCCAGCACCCAGCCGCCGATGCGCCAGAGGTGCAGCACCTCCTCGCACTCCTCCTGCTCGATGCGGAAGCCGAGCATCCGGAGCCCGTCCACCAGCACCAGGGAGAAGAGGAGCGTCGTCCCGGCCATGTCCACCTGGTTGATCGGCTCTCCCCAGGCGGCGGTATCCCAGCGGGGAGATTGCCGGAGCAGGCGCCGGATCTGCGCGTGCATCAGCCGCACCCGCGCCGCGGCCACCCATCCCGGCGCGCCGGGAGCGAAGGAGCCCGGCTGATACACCAGGCTCACGAAGCGGCTGGTCTCGGAGAGGCGCCGGGGTGCGGCCTCGCGCAGTCGCCCCGAGAAGGCGAGCGGCTTGTTCCCCGCCGGGCTGCAGTACCCGGCGACCAGGCAGCGGAAGCCGAGGACGATGCCGCCGAAGAAGCCCGTCCTGAGCAGCACCTCGCCTCCCCGCCGAGCGCGGTCGAGGTCGGCCCAGAAGGGAAGCGCGCAGAGCGTCTCCCGGAAGGCGCGAAGCTCCGCGGGGAGGGAGCGGGGATCGCCCTGGAGGGCCTGGTCGACCCACCGCTCGCGCTCGTCGGCCGGCCGGTCGGAGAGGCACTCCACCGCGGCGTCGGCCAGCGGATCTCCGGCGCCGAGCAGCGCACCCATCCGGTCCACCCGGGGACCGAAGCGGCGGCGGGCCTCGTCGAGATGCACGAAACGGCTGGGGAACATGGGCGGCACGGGGACCCGCATGACGTAATGGCTCTTCGTCCCGGGCGCTTCACCCAGGGTGACCCCTGGGCCGCCGACTTGACCCCCGGCCCCGAGGTTGGCAAGTAGAGCGCCCTTCGCCGGGACCCGGGGCCCACCAGGGGGTGGGATGCCGGTCCAGGCATCGACGCTGAAAGAGGAAGAACCATGGCACTCACCCGGAACACCCTGGCGGCACGTGTGCGCGATGGCGCGGGCAAGGGCTCTGCGCGGCGGCTCCGCGCCGAGGGGCTGGTCCCCGCCGTCGTCTACGGTCGCCACCTCGAGAATCCGGTCCACATCGCGGTGGACCCGGTGGAGGTGAAGAAGGCGATCGCCACGCCGCACAAGTTCAACACCCTGCTCAGCCTCAAGCTCGACGGGCAGCCGGAGCGGCTGGTGCTGCTCAAGGACTATCAGCAGGATCCGGTCAGCCGGGAGATGCTCCACGCCGACTTCATCGACGTGCGGGAGAACGAGCAGGTCAAGGTAAACGTCCCGGTGGTCCTCACCGGCAAGCCAGTGGGCGTGACCGAGGGCGGCATCCTTTCCCAGAGCCGCCGGGAGATCGAGGTCTTCGCCATGCCCGCGGCGATCCCGGAGAAGATCGAGGCGGACGTGAGCCACCTCAAGATTGCCCAGTCCCTGCACATCAACGAGGTGAAGCTGCCCGAGGGCGTCCGGGTGAAGAGCCACGTCAACTACACCCTCGCGGTGGTCTCGGTGCCGGAGAAGGAGGAGGTGGCTCCGGTGGTGGCGGCGGCGGTGCCGGTGGCCGGTGCTCCGGCGGCGGGCGCCCCGGGTGCGGCCCCGGCAGCGGCGGATGCCAAGGCGGCCGAGGGCAAGGGCGGCGC
>JBKPMY010000139.1:0-6510 GCA_046732375.1 Myxococcota bacterium | reverse complement strand
GTGCTCACGCGATCGGTGAGGGGCTGTGGTCGATCCGGACTGGACGAACCGATGCGGTGATCGCCGGGGCCGCCGAGGCCGCGGTCACGCCGCTGGGCATCGGGGGCTTCGAGGCGATGAATGCCCTCTCCAGTCGCAACGACGATCCGCAGGGCGCAAGCCGACCGTTCGATCGACTGCGAGACGGCTTCGTCCTCGGGGAGGGGGCCGGCGTCCTGATCCTCGAGGAAGCGGAGCAAGCTCGGCGCCGCGGGGCTCCGATCCTCGCCGAGGTCGCCGGGTACGCCGCCAACGCCAATGCCTCTCACCTCACCCAGCCCACCGAGGACGGCGCTCCGGCCGCGCGCTGCATTCGCGACGCCCTCCGCGACGCGGCGCTCGACGCCGAGCGGGTCGGATACGTCAATGCCCACGGCACCTCGACTCCACTGAACGACGTCCACGAGACCCGGGCATTGAAGACCGCCTTCGGGGATCACGCACGGCGCCTTCCGGTGAGCTCCACCAAGTCGATGACCGGACACCTCCTGGGAGCAGCCGGGAGCGCCGAGGCGGCCTTCAGCATCCTCGCCCTCGTGCATGGCGTGATGCCGCCCACCATCAACCAGCAGGTTCCCGACCCGGAGTGCGACCTCGACTACGTGCCCAACGAGGCTCGTGAGGCACCGCTGGACACCGTGATGAGCCTCTCCTTCGGCTTCGGCGGAACCAACACGGTCCTGGTGTTCACTCGCTCCGAGCGACGCTGACCTGCCATCGAGCCTGCCCTTGTCGGTCGGTCCTTCCAGGTCGTTCGTTCCTCCCAGGGTAGACGGCGGCGGACCCTTCGTCAGGCGCGCCCGGCGAGCGCTGCGGTCCGAGCTTGCATCGCTGCATCCGCGACTCTGGATCGCCGATCTGCCCGCGCGTCTCCTGCCACAGCTGGCGTTTCCCCGCCTTCGCACCTCGCTGTACCGGCTGGCGGGGATCTCCATCGGCCCGCATTCCCTGCTCGCCGGGCGGCTGGAGCTGATCGGCCCCGGGCCCATCACGGGCCAGCTCACGATCGGCCGCGACTGCTGGCTGAACGCGCCGTTCTTCGCCGACCTGACTCGCACCATCACCATCGGCGACCGGGTCACCATCGGGCACCATGTGGTGCTGGTGACTGCCAGCCACGTGTTCGGTTCGTCGGCGAGGCGCGCCGGTCCAGTCAGGTCGGCGCCGATCGTCATTGGCGACGGGGTGTGGATCGCCGCGAGGGTGACGATCCTCCCCGGGGTCACCATCGGAGCCGGGTCGATCATCGGCGCGGGGAGCGTGGTGACCCGCGACATCCCCGAGCGAACGCTGGCCTTCGGGACTCCGGCACGACCGGTGCGCCAGCTGAGCAGGGACGAGGACGCCGAGGCGTTCGATCTCTTCGAGTGGGACGAGGAGCCCAGGCTCTACGCGCCGCCCGCCCCGCACTAGCCGAGGTCAGAACCGCGGCCGAGTCGCTCGTCCCCGGCGAGATCGTCGCTCGACCGGCTGCCAGCTTCCAGAGGAGCCACTCCCTCCTTGACCAGCCGGGAGACTCGACCGGAGATTTCCGCCCACTGCCGGTGAACCCGTCGCGACCGGAGGTCTCGACAGAAGGCTCTCGATTGGAGAGGGTTCTCCCCGGTGCCACCCACCACCCGCCCGGGGGTTGCCCATGCCGCTCTTTCCCGATCCGCTCCACGACGAGTTCGCCTCCTGGGCCCTGGGCTTGGCCCCGTACGGGGGTGGCGACATTGGCGAGGTCGAGCTGCTCGCCAGTCAGACGAAGCCCGGTGACGATGGGTCGTTCTTCGAGACATTCGCCGGCTATGCGCGGCGGCGGATCGAGGAGGGCGACGCGGCCGCCGCCGGAGGTCATCGCGCGACGGCCCGCGATTGCTATCTCCGGGCCGCGTCGTTTCTCGGCATCGCCTATCACCCGCTCTACGGCACTCCGGTCGATCCCCGTCTGGTGGACGCCTTTGACCTCCAGATGGAGACCTTCGAAAAGTTCGCTCTGCTCGGCGACGCTCCCGCGGAGCGGGTCGAGGTTCGCTACGAAGGCACCAAGCTACCGGCGTATCTCTTCCGGGCCCACGGGGGAGGTCGGGAGACTCGCCCGCTGATACTGGTCGGCGGCGGGTGGGACTCCACGCTCGTCGAGAATTACCTGGGAATCGGAGTGGCTGCGCTCCGGCGTGGCTACCACGTGCTGCTCCACGACGGGCCGGGGCAGGGCCGGCTGCTGATCAACGAAGGGCTGCCGCTCCGGCACGACTGGGAGAAGGTGGTCACTCCCGTCGTGGACGCCGCGCTGCACCTGGAGGGGATCGACCCGCGGCGCATCGTGTACCAACCCTGGAGTCTCGGCGGCTACATGGCGCCGCGGGTCGCCGCGTTCGAGCACCGGCTGGCGGCGGTCATCGCCGATCCTGGTCAGATCGACGTGGGGATCAAGGTCGTCGAGGGACTGGGGCGGGTGCTGGGGCCTGCCGCAGCCGCCCGGCTACCGGAGATCGCCCCGGACGACGCGCGAAAGGTCGAGGCCTTTCTTGCGCAGAACCGTGCGCTGCACTGGAAGATCGTCCAGCGGGGCTACTGGACCAACGGGGCCCCCGATCTGGCCTCATGGCTAGTGGAGATGGCGAGGTGGAAGCTCACTCCCACCCTGGTGGCGGAGATCCGCTGCCCGACCATGGTCGCCAGCGCCGAGTCCGACCAGGCCTCGTCGAATGCCCGGGAGCTGTACGAGGCGCTCCGCTGCCCGAAGGCCTTCCTCTCGTTCCGGGACGCCGATGGGGCCGGGATGCACTGCGAGTTCCTGAACCGGTCGATGGCCAACCGGCAGATCCTCGACTGGCTGGACGACACGCTCCGGGCGGTGGGTTGAGCTTTGCGTGGTAGTCCCATGGACCGGTACGACACGATCGTGGTCGGCCTCGGCGGGATGGGGAGCGGAGCGGCGTTCCACGTCGCGCGGCGAGGAAAGCGAGTCGTCGGCCTCGAGCAGTTCACGCTTGCGCACGACCGCGGATCGTCCCACGGACGATCGCGCGTGACGCGCCAGGCCTACTTCGAGAATCCGGCGTACGTCCCGCTGCTTGGCCGCGCGAACGAGCTGTGGACGGAGCTCGAGCGCGACTCCGGCAAGCGACTGATCGAGATCACTGGCGGATTGATGCTCGGTCCGCCCGACGGCGGTGTCGTCAAGGGGACCCTCGCCAGCGCACGCACGCACGGCTTGCCGCACGAGGTGCTCGAGGCACGGGAGGTGCGGCGCCGCTTCCCGGCGTTCTCCGTCGAAGACGACAAGATCGGTGTCCTGGACAAGGTCGCGGGGGTGCTGTTTCCCGAGGACTGCATCCGCGCTCACGTCGCAGCTGCGACGCGAGCCGGCGCCGAGCTCCGCTGGCAGGAGCCCGTGGTGAGCTGGAACGCCACCGCCGATTCGGTCGTGGTGAAGACCGCACAGGGGACGTACGTCGCCGGCAACCTCGTGCTGTGCGCCGGGCCGTGGTTGGGGGAGCTTCTGGTGGGTCTCAGCGTGCCGCTCGCGGTCGAGCGCAACGTCCTGTACTGGTTCTGGCCCACGACCGACGTGGCGCTGTTCGCACCCGACAAGTTCCCGGTCTTCCTCATCGAGTACGAACCCGGAAAACTGTTCTACGGGTTCCCGGCCCTCGGCGACGACGGCATCAAGGTGGCGCGCCACCACACCGGCGTGTCGTGCTCGCCAACCGACATCCGCCGCGAGGTCGACCAGGACGAGATCCGCGAGGCACGCGGGATCCTCGAGCGCAATCTCCCGACGGTCAACGGCGACCTGCTCTCGGCGACGACGTGCATGTACACCAACACTCCGGATGGACACTTCATCATCGATCGGGACCCGCGCCATCCAAACGTCATCCTCGCCAGCCCGTGCTCGGGGCACGGCTTCAAGTTTGCCTCGGTCATCGGCGAGGTCCTCGCGGATCTGGCGTGCGATGGCCGGACCAGGCACCCGATCGACATGTTTCGGCTGGAACGTTTCAGGCAGGCCCGATGACGCTCGCCAACGCAGCGAGACAGTCGTGGTGTGACCAAATCCTCGAACGAACGGCAGAAGACGGCGGAGCTGACCCGGACTGCATCACCGGTAGGCGGACCTGTCTGGGAGCGGAGTTTCGTATGCCCTCCGATCGCGCACCAGGGTCTTGGCGCACGGCGCGTACGGTTGCGCGCGCGGCGACACTTCGGAGCCGTCGAGGTCACGCGACGCGGTTGAGAATGCGCTGAGCGCGCGCACTTGCGCTCGGCACCGACGCTGCAACCGCAGTCGTCCCGACGGCGATCGATTCGAGCGCCGTTGCTGGAGGACAGCGAGTCATGAAGATCGAAAGGACGCGGACGTGGGTGCAGAGCGTTGCGGTGGGGGTCGTGTGCGTCACCGCCACGGTGACCTTTGCCGTGGCCGGCGGACACCTGGCGCCGCAGCCGCAGCGGCAGCCGCAGCCGCAGTCGAGCTCCGGATACGTTCCCCCGGGGATGCACGAGGCGGAGGCGGGCGCGGACATCGGCCCCGGGTCGGACGAGGCGCAGCTCGTGACCTCGTCCTGGGGCGAGTAAGGAAGCGAAGCGGCCCCGCGAAAGCAGTGCCCAGGGGCGGAATCGAACCACCGACACGGGGATTTTCAGTCCCCTGCTCTACCAACTGAGCTACCTGGGCGAGTGACGCCCCCCGCGGCGGACGCCGGTGAGGGTCGTCCGACACGAGGGCGCGCAGGAATAGGACGCGCGCTGCGGCGAGTCAAGCCACGCGCGGCCTAGTGGACCGTGGCGCCGAGCGAGGAGCTGGCCGAGGCGAGCAACGACTCGAGCTCGCCCGGCTCGACCGGCTTCGCCAGTCGTCCGGACACCAGCGGGTGCTGCGGCGCCACCTGGCCCAGGGCGCTGTGCGCCGAGCAGAGGATGAACCGGACACGGGCCCCGACCCGGCGCGCGAGCCCGTAGAGCAGCTCGATGCCGCTCATGCCCGGCAGCATCAGGTCGAGCACCACGATCACCGGCGCGTCGTCCGCGGCCGCCTTCTCGAAGAAGCGGAGGGTCTCGCTCGCGTCGCGGGCGCCGAGCACCGTGTAGCCCTGGCGCTCGACGGTCTCGCTCAGCAGGCGGCGAAAGAACGCCTCGTCGTCCACCACGAGCACGTACGGCGTGCGAACGTTGGGGGCAGAAGCCTCGCTCACGGCTGAAATGCTAACCCAGCTTCGTCGGCCTGACGATCATCTGGATCCGCGGACGGGATGTCGTCGGAGGGGATGTCGCATTCCCGCTCCGCCGGGCGCAGGGTCATTCTCGCTTCTGGTAGAGCTGAACGAGGTTTCCGCAGGTATCGGCGAAGATGGCAATCCGGACCGCCCCGGAGTCGGTTGGCTCCCGGGTGAAGACCACCCCCCGGGCGCTCAGCCTGCGGTACTCGGCCTCGAGGTCGTCCACCTCGAAGGCGGTGATCGGGATTCCCTGCTGGAAGAGCGCTTCCTGGTAGGTCCGAGCTGCCGGATTCACGTTCGGCTCGAGCGACAGCTGGAGCTCGTCGGGACCCTCGGGCGAGGAGACGGTGAGCCACCGGTAGGGCCCGACGGGGGATGTCCTGCTGTTTCACGAATCCGAGCACGTCCGTGTAGAAGGCCAGCGCTCGGGCCTGGTCGGCGACGAAGATGCTGTTCAGCCTGATTCGCACGGGTCCTCCGGGGAAGTGCTCAGTCTCACTCCGGGGAAGGTCGCCGCGCTTCTCCGAAATTGCTGTTCCGCCCCTCGGGCTCGCCCGCCATCAGGGCGAAGCAGCTTGCCGCCTCCGGGCGCGGCCGGGCAGCCGTCCGGCGGTATGCGGAGGGAGACATCCCGACCTCCCGGGCGAACCTCGCACTGAACGTCCCGAGGCTGGAGAAGCCGACCCGGAGCGAGATCTCGGTGATCGTTCCGTCGCTGCAGAGGAGCAGCTCCCTGGCCTGCTCGAGCCGCGACTGCACCCGGACCTGATGCGGCGTCTCGCCGAACACGGCCTTGAAGCGCCGAATGAAGTGGTGGCGCGACAGCCCGCTCTCGGCGGCCAGCTGTCCGATGCGCAGCGGCGCCTCCGTGCCGGCCCGGAGCCGCGCGCGTGCCCTGCACAGTGCCTGCAATCCCTCGGGGCTCAGCATGGTCCGCGCGAGCTTCTGCCCTGCCGCGCGCCCTCTCAAGGCCCCGGGGCTTGCCGGAGGCCGGGGCGCTCCCCACCCTGCCTGCATGTCTTACCTCGGCCAGCTGCTCGCGCTATCGGCGGTGGTGATGGGCATCGCGCAGACGATCACCAAGGAGCGCCTCTTCGAGGCGCTCCGGGACCGCCTGGGCGGTCAGGACACGTGGCTGGGATACCTGGTGTCGTGCCCGTACTGCGCCTCGCACTGGCTGGCGTTCGTTCTGGTTCCCCTGACCGGGATTTACGGGGTTCGAGTCCAGGTCAAGTGGGGCATCCTCACCACCCTCCTGGAC
>JBKPMY010000138.1:0-10938 GCA_046732375.1 Myxococcota bacterium | reverse complement strand
GGGCTGCAACCCCGTGGTGGCGGTGGTCGGGCACCAGGGCGACCAGGTGCGCGCGGCGCTCGAGGCGCGCTTCCCGGGCCAGCCGCTCCGCTTCGCGACCCAGGTGGACCAGCGAGGGACGGCGGACGCGGTCCGGTCGGCGCTCGGCGCGCTCGAGGGCGTGAGCGGCCCGGTGCTGGTGCTCTACGGCGACACGCCGCTCCTTCGAGAGTCCACCCTGCGTGGGCTGGTCGATGCTTTTCGCCGCGGCGGCGGGCCCCTTGCCCTGGTGAGCACCGTCCCGCCGGATCCCACCGGCTACGGCCGTGTCCTCCGGGTGTCCGGACGCATCACCGGCATCGTCGAGGAGAAGGATTGCACGGCCGACCAGCGGTCCATCCGCGAGGTGAACGCGGGCGTCTACGCCATCGACGCGGCCTTCCTCCGCGAGGGGCTCGCCCAGCTCCGGCCGGCGAATGCCCAGGGGGAGTACTACCTGACCGACCTGGTGGCGCTCGCCGCCCGCCGGGGCGAGGTGGGCTCGGTGAGCGCGGAGTTCGAGGACACCGCGGGGGTGAACGACCGCGCGGACCTGGCCGCGTGCGCGCGGGTGCTTCAGAGCCGCATCAACCTGGAGCACATGCGCGCCGGGGTGACGATGCAGGACCCCTCGAGCGTCACCATCGAGGCCGAGGTCACCATCGGTCCGGACACGATCATCGAGCCGAACGTGTCGCTGCGGGGAAAGACTCGCATCGGCAGTGGGGTCACCCTCGGGCAGGGCAGCGTCTTCACTTCCACCGAGGTGGGCGACGGCACCACCGTGCTCCCGTACTCGGTCGCCACCGACTCCAGGATCGGCCCGCGGTGCCTCATCGGCCCCTTCGCCCGGATGCGGCCGGGCAGCGACCTGGCCGAGGCGGTGGAGCTGGGTAACTTCGCCGAGACCAAGAAGGCCCGCCTCGGGCCGGGCACCAAGGCCCACCACCACTGCTACCTCGGCGACAGCGTGATCGGCGCGAAGGTGAACGTCGGCGCGGGCACCATCACCTGCAACTACGACGGGTTTGCCAAGCACGTGACCGAGATCGGCGACGGCGCCTTCATCGGCTCGGACTGCCAGCTGGTGGCCCCGGTGAAGGTGGGTGAAGGGGGCTACGTGGGAGCGGGCACCACCGTGACCGAGGATGTCCCTCCTGACACCCTGGTCTTCTCCCGTGCTCCTCGAATCGTGAAGAAGGGCTGGCCTAGCCGCCGCCGCGCGAAGGCGTCGGGACGGAGATAGTGTTCAGGTCTCGCCCGGGGAGCTTGTCGGCGCTTCCGCCCGGGCCCACCTTCCCCTGTCCAGGGGAGCCCGGGAGCGGTTGCTTCCGGGCCGGAGGAACGAACGAATCATGTGCGGCATCGTCGGCTACGTCGGGGAGCAGCAGTCGGCGCCCATCCTCGTCTCGGGCCTGAAGAAGCTCGAGTACCGGGGCTACGACTCCGCAGGGCTGGCGGTGGTGAACGGCGGCACGCTCAACGTCGTGCGCGCCACCGGGAAGCTGAAGAACCTGGAGGCGCGCGTCGGCTCCGAGCCGCCTTCCGGCACGCTCGGGATTGGCCACACCCGCTGGGCGACGCACGGTCGGCCCACGGACGAGAACGCGCACCCGCACACGTATGACGGCGTCGCGGTGGTGCACAACGGCATCATCGAGAACCACCTCGAGCTGAAGGCGATGCTCAAGGAAAGGGGTCACGTCTTCGCCAGCGAGACCGACACCGAGGTGTTCGCTCACCTCATCGCTGCCGAGCTCCGGAACGGTAACGATCTTCCCGAGGCGGTCCGCGCCGCCATCGCCCAGGTCAAGGGGACCTACGGTCTGGCCGTGGTCTGGGCGAAGGACCCCGACCGCATCGTGGCCACCAAGGACAGCTCACCGATGGTCGTGGGCCTGTCCGAGGGGCAGAACTTCGTGGCCAGCGACGTGCCGGCGCTGCTCGAGCACACCCGGGACATGGTGTTCCTCGAGGAGGGCGATCTGGCGGTGCTGAGCCGCACCCGGGTGGACGTCTTCGACCGCGCCGGGCGTGCCGTGAACCGCCCCACCCGTCGCATCGACTGGACGCCGATGATGGCGGAGAAGGGCGGCCACAAGCACTTCATGCACAAGGAGATCTGGGAGCAGCCCCGGGCGCTCGCGGACACGCTCCGCGGCAGGGTGCTCCTCTCCGAGGGCGACGTCTTCTTCGAGGGCTGGACCCTCGGGCCCGAGGAGGTCCGCCAGCTGTCGCGCATCACGCTGCTGGCCTGCGGGACCTCCTGGCACTCCGGGCTGGCCGGCCGGGCGATGATCGAGTCGCTGGCCCGCATCCCGGTGGACGTGGAGCTGGCCTCGGAGTTCCGCTACCGCGACCCGCTCATCGAGCCGGGACAGCTCGCCGTGGCGATCAGCCAGTCCGGCGAGACGCTGGACACGTTGTGCGCGCTCCGCGAGGCGAAGGCCCGCGGCGCGCGGACCATGGCGCTGTGCAACGTCGTGGGCAGCGCGATGACCCGCGAGGCCGACCTGACGGTGCTCACCAACGCCGGTCCGGAGATCGGCGTCGCATCGACCAAGGCGTTCACCACCCAGCTCGCGGCGCTGTATCTCCTGGCGGTCAAGCTCGGGCGGCTGCGTGGGACGCTCGACGTGGGGCGGGCGCAGGAGCTGCTCACGCACGTCACCGAGATCCCCAAGCGGGTGGAGGAGGCCCTTCACTGCGAGGGAACGGTCAAGCGGATCGCCCGCGACTACCACGCCGCGCAGGACTTCCTCTTCCTCGGGCGTGGGCCGATGTTCCCGGTGGCGCTGGAAGGCGCGCTGAAGCTCAAGGAGATCTCGTACATCCACGCCGAGGGTTACGCCGGCGGCGAGATGAAGCACGGACCGATCGCCCTCATCGACGAGAAGCTGCCGGTGGTGGTGCTCGCGCCGCGCGAGCCGAAGGTGCCGTACGAGAAGATCGTCGGCAACGTGGAGGAGGTCCGGGCGCGCGGCGGGAAGGTGATCGCCATCGTGGACGAGGAGGACACCCAGGTCTCCTCGCTGGCCGACGACGTCATCCGCCTTCCGGCGAGCTCGGCACTGCTCGGTCCCATCGTGACCGCGGTGCCGCTGCAGCTCCTCGCGTACCACGTCGCGGACCTGCGCGGAACGGATGTGGATCAGCCGCGGAACCTCGCGAAGAGCGTCACGGTGGAGTGACCGTCGGCGCTCCGGGTCATCCTCTCGAGATCATCTTCCAGCGCTTGAGCCGGTCGGCGATCAACTTCGCGCGCTGCCGATCGTCGCGGCCGTCCAGGATGCTCAGGTCGGCCGGGTCCGCGCGCAGATAGACACCGGCGGTCCGGCACTGCGGTGCCGGGTCCGCGCGAGTGATCCAGTACCCCGTCGCGCGATCGGCGGACTCCAGACGGACCTCCCCGGTCCCCTCGAGCTGCGGCGCGGTGGGGTCCCGGGGCCGTTCCCCCCTCCAGAAGTAGAAGATCCCCGAGGGCTCGGTCTTCTCCTTCGCCGCCTCGCTCCAGTACCTCGCCGACAGGGTGCCGTCCTTCTGCCAGGAGCGCCCGCTCATCTCCAGCACACCGGCGCGGTCTCGCGAGATCCGGAGCAAGCTCAGGACGGAGGGTTCTTGCGGGCCGTGCTCCGTCAACGAGTACTGCCACCACAGTCCGTCGATACGCGCGACCGGGCCCTGGTCCTCGATGGCCTTCCGGAGCTTCTCGTTGATGGCCCGGACCTGCGCAGGGGTCGTCGTCTCGCCGTATCGAATGGAGGTGAGACCGAGGAGATCGGTCGGAAGCTTCGCCCCGTTCGCATGGAGGATGAAGGTGCGGCGCATTCCGAGGGTCCCGCCGAAGAGGCCGGCCTCGAAGACGACGTTGTCTCGCGGGGATGCCTGACCGGCTCCGGTGGAGGGCGATGCCTGCGTGTTCGTGCTCGTGAAGTCGTCCCGGGCGAACACGAAAGCGGCGAAGTCGACCTCATGCGCGAGCTCGAGAAGGCGCTCGAGCGTGGTGGTCCCCGGATTGAAGGACGTCGTCCACGGGTCCACCCGGGCGACCTCCTCGAGTCCGCGGGTGAGGGCATCCAGCAGCTTCGCCTGCTGTCCTGAAGAACCAAGAAAGATGCGTGGCTTTTCCACCGGTCGACCTCGATTGCCGGAACGGGTTCGACCACACGTTGGCTGCCTCATCAAGGGACGGCAGAACCGTGTCAGACTCGTGATGGCGGCCTGGGCCTGGAATCGGAGGACGACAGTGGCCGAGCAAGATCTGGAACGACTGACCAGGGCTTTCCTGGAGGCTTGGAACTCACAGGACGTCGAGCGCGTGGTGGCCTGCTACACGGAGGACGTGCGCTATCGCGATCCGAACACTCGAGGCTATGTCGAGGGACGGGCTGCGATGCGCCGCTACCTTCGGAAGCTCTTCGCTTCGTGGCAGATGACCTGGGAACGTCGTGAGCTGTTCGAGCTCGCGGGTATGAGCGGCGTGGCGTTCCTCTGGCATGCAACCTTCCGTCGCCCTGGCGGCGCTCAGACGATCGAGGCGGACGGGATGGACCTCGTCGTTCTTCGCGGTGATCAGCTCGTCCGGAACGAGGTTTACTTCGACCGGGCGGTGCTCGCGCCACTGCTCGCCGGGTGAGCCCGCCCGCCTGGGCGCCTCGAAGCCCGGGCGCTATGGGCGCCGCGCGGTCGCCGTCGGTCCGCCGATGCGGATGAGGTGAACCACCCCGCGCGCGGTTCCCACCGCCAGCATCCGCCCGTCCGGGGAGAACGTCGCGCTGGTCGGGAAATCGTCCTGCAGCGCCAGGGTGAGTCGCCCGGCGACCGCACCCGTCGGCCACGCCCGGAGCCGCAGCTCCGGCCCATCCGCGTCCACGCTCACGTCCCCTCGCGGAGAGAGCGCCACCGGCCCTCCGGTGCGGGCCCGGCGCGGCACCCCGTCGCGCATCGTCGGCCGGCCCACCTCCCAGAACCCCAGCAGCCTGGACGAGGCGAGCAGCATCCGCTTCCCGTCTGGCGTCGCCTCGCAGGAGAGCACCTTCCCCAGCTTGCTACCCGCCCGCGCCAGCGGCTCGCCGTCCGCGTCCCGGAGCTGGATGCCGCCCTTGTCCGAGCGGGTGACGAAGGCACCGCCCGGCGGCACGCATCCCCCGAGCAGCTCCTGATCCAGCGGCAGGGTCTGCACGCGACGCCCGGTGCGTACCGCGATGCGCTCGAGATGGTAGTGGCGGCTGCAGCCGATGGAGCAGCCGCTCCGGAGCAGGCTCACGCAGGATTCCTCGGCGACCGGCGCCAGCACGTTCTCGCCGTCGGAGGAGAGCACCAGCTCGGGCACCGTCTGGAGGCCGGACCACACCGAGGGGTCGCGCACCCCGAGCACGCTGTCCGCGGACGGCCGCATCAGCTGCGCGACGTGTGCCTGCGCCGAGGCGCACGCCGGGTTCGCTCGCGCCGGATCCGGAGCCGGGGGCGGCACCAGGACCGGGCCCGCCGCGCCGTCGGCCACGCGCCACGTGCGCACCGAGTCGTCCTCGTGCTGCGACACCAGCGTGTCCGACTGGGGAGTGAAGCGAAGGTCCACCAGCGCTCCACCAGGGACCGAGCCGGCCAGCCTCCGCGCCCGCGTGCCCACGTCCCACACCGACCAGACACCGGCAGCGTCGCCCGAGGCCAGCCGGGCACCATCCGGCGAGAAGCGGAGCGCCGTCACCTGCGCACGATGGCCGGCCGGCAAGGCCGCGGGCGCACCATTCCGCGCGTCGAGACGAACGAGGGTGGTCGAGATGGGGTCCACCCGATCCCGGACCTGGCCGGCGGCGGCCACCAGCACCGAGCCGTCGGCCGCGAACAGCGCCGCCGTCACCTGGACCGGCTGGAGCTCCCAGCGAATGCGCCCGGTGGGGAGCTCGATCAGCCGGAGCGAGCCACCGGTGCGGACCTCTTCGCATTCCTCTCCGCCGGTGACCGCCGAGACCAGAGCCAGCGTTCCGTCGTCGTTGAAGGTCAGCGCGCGAAGCGACTCGTCGCACGGACGCCCGCGGCCCCGGAGCACGTCCAGGTTGAACCTGCCGCCGTTCCGGTCGTAGCCGCGGACCATCCCGTCCTGGCCGGCCGTCAGCAGTCGCGCGTCGGAGGTGGGCTGCAGGGCCACGATGCGCGCGTCCTGGGCGTGGAAACGGCTCATCGCCCCGCCATCGAAGGGGATGAGCTCCACGTCTCCTTCCGGGGTGGCGCGGAAGACGGCGGAGCCATCCCGCGCCGTGGCCAGCGCCGTGGTGCCGTCCACGCCGGGCACCGGGAAGTCGCGCGGAGGGCGTTGACCGGTGGGATCACAGAGCCGGAGCGCGAGCCCCTCGGCAGTGATCACCCGCCCGTCGCCGGTCGTGGCGAGGGGGGCCGAGAGGAGACAGCCGCCGCTGCGCTGGGCCGGGAGAGCGAGACCCTCGGGTCCGACCACCGCCCGCGTCCCGGGAGAGGCGACTCCCTGCTGCTGCCATTCGGTCACGTCCCACAGCCGAGCCAGGCCGGCCGCGTCGATGGCCACCACGCGCCGGGCGTCGAGCTGAACCAGGGTGTGCACCCTGCTGGACGAGGCAAGGTCCGGGCGCCCTAGCGTGCCCGCAGATTCGTTGGAGAAGGAAGGCGCGGCGAGCGACGCCGTCGAGACGAGCGCGAGCAGGACGAAGGAACGCACGGCGCCTCCTAGGCTAGCGGGGCCACCCCCCGGAGCAACAGGCGGGTAGATCGCCACTCGGGGACGCGCGGGAAACGGACCGCATTCATCGTCGCGCGGCCGGCCAACGGTTCCTGGCCGGAGGGCGTCGTGCGCCGGACGCCTGTGGTGTGGACCCCACTCTCTCCGCCGGCGACGCCACTCCGAGGAGGAGACCTGTGTGCCCGGGCCAGTTTCGGGGCATCCCTCCGCACGGGCGGACCCCCCGGGCCCTGCTGCTCGAGTGCCGCACCGGCACTGCTCGGGTGGTCCCGTCTGGCTACGATGGCGCGACCGAGGGGCAGGAGCGGCTCCTGGAGGCATCTGGTTCCCGGGACCCCCACGGCCGGAGGTGGTCATGTTCGTCGGGCACCTGGGGGTCGGCCTCGCGCTCGCGTCCCGCTCGCCGCGGTTCCGCCTGGGCACCCTCCTCGGAGCCGTGATGCTGCTGGACGTTCTGCTCGGGGTCTTCGTGCTCGCCGGGATGGAGCAGGTCATCGTCCCCCCCACCTATGCGAAGGAGCACACCCTCGAGTTCGTCTTCCCCTACTCGCACGGTCTCCTCAGCTCCGTGCTCTGGGCGGGCATCACCGCGGCCCTGGCTGGTGCCGGCTGGCTCCTGATTGGCCGGGGCGCGGCGGCGAATGGATCGCCGGAGCGGCGGTCTTCTCGCACTTCCTCTGCGACGCGGTGGTGCACGTGCGAGGCCTTCCGCTGCTCGGCGAGGACTCCTCCCACGTCGCCCTCGGGCTCTGGAAGGCCATGCCCTGGGCGCTCGCGCTCGAGCTGCTGCTCCTCGCGGGCGGGGTGGTGCTCTACCTGCGCTCTCGCCCGGGCCTGTCGCGCGTGCGGCGCGGCGTGCTTCTCGGCGTGCTCGGGCTGCTCGCCATGCTGCAGCTCGCGGGTCAGCTCGGCGGGGGCATGCCTCCACCGGCGCCCGTGCTCGCGGTGAGCTGGATCGCCCAGACCGCGCTGCTGGTGCTGCTCGGCCTCTGGGTGGACCCGCTCCGCGTCACCGCACCGGCTGCGGCTGCGTCGGGCGGCTGACCGGAACCGGCTCGGCGGGTGTCACCGGCCCCACCGGCGCGGGCGGCTGGAACTCCTTGAAGCGGAACTCGACGTCCACCACCCCGCCGTCCGGCGGCGACACCTCGTCGGCACCCACGTCCCGGAGGAGGGCAATCATCGCCGAGTTCACCGCCAGCACGTCCGCGCGGAGTCCCTTCAGCCCGTGCGCCCTTCCGACCTCGACCATCCGCCGCATCAGCGCCGAGCCCACCCCCTTCCGTTGCCAGGCGTCGGCAATCACGATGCCCAGCTCGCCGATCCCGCTCACCGGATCCAGGTCGTAGCGGGTGAGCCCGATGAGCGAGCCGTCCTCGGGTAGCTCGGCCACGAAGGCGCAGCCGCGCTGCGGATCGGCATCCAGCAGCGTCTGGATCTCGTCGCGAGGGTAGCGGGTCCGGAGGTGGTGGTAGCGCGAGTACACCGACTCCGGCGACAGCCCGTACAGGAGTTCCTGCACCCTGGCCTCGTCGGTGAGCCGTGCGGCGCGGACGCGGATCTCCCGCCCGTCCCGGAGCTTCTCTTCCCAGCACCGGACGTCGAGCGGAGGCTTCGGAACCGCCTGATCGGCGAACACCCAGTGGCGTTGCTTGGCCGCGGCGAGCAGGTCTGCGCGATGGTCGGGGTGGGCGATCGCGGTGAGCGCCAGGGCTCGCTCGCGGATCGACTTGCCCCACAGGTCCGCCACCCCGTACTCGGTGACCACAAAGCGGACGTCTCCGCGGCTGGTCACCACCGCGGAGCCGTCGGGCATCGTGGGCTGGATGCGGCTCACCGTCCCGCCGCGAGCGAGCGAGGGGAGGACGATGAGCGCGCGGCCACCGTAGCTGCGCGAGGCGCCCCGAACGAAGTCCACCTGGCCACCGATGCCCGAGTAGAGCCCGTCATCGAGCGTGTCCGCCGCGACCTGACCGGTGAGGTCCACCGCCAGCGCGGTGTTGATCGACACCATCCGGACGTTCTGGGAGATGACGTACGGGTCGTTGACCCAGTCGCTGGCCCGCATCTCCAGCTCCGGGTTCTCGTGAGCCCAGCGGTACAGCGCCTCGCTTCCGAGAAGGAAGCTGGCCACCATCTTCCCCGGGGCGAGCGTCTTGCGGAGCCCGTTGACCACCCCGAGCTTCGCCAGCTCCATCACGCCGTCGGAGAGCATCTCGGTGTGGATGCCGAGGTCTCGATGACCCTTGAGGGACGACAGCACGGCGGTGGGCAGCTCGCCGATGCCGATCTGCAAGGTCGCCGCGTCCGGGACCAGGTCGGCGACCAGCTCGCCGATGGCGCGGCTCACCTCGGTGGATACCATGGGCTCCCGCTCGGGGAGCGGAGCGTCCACCTCCACGACGTGCTTGCAGCGGCGGATGTCCAGCAGCGTGTCGCCCGGGGTGCGGGGCATCCGGGGGTTGACCTCGGCGAGGATGAGGCGCGCCGAGTCGACCGCGGCCCGGACGACGTCCACCGAGACGCCGAGCGAGACCATCCCGTGCGCGTCGGGCGGGCTGACCTGCACCAGCGCCGCGTCCACCGGCAGCCGGCTGGACTTGAGGAGGTGGGGGATCTCCGAGAGGAACACGGGCGAGAAATCGGCCCGGCCGTCGCGGACCGCTTCCCGGAGGTTCGGGCCGATGAAGAAGGTGTTCGCCCGGAAGCGCCCCTCGCAGGCCGCCGCGGTGTAGGGCGCCGGCCCGAGGGTCATGAGGTGGACCAGCTCGTTGTCCGAGAGCTGCCAGGCGCCATCCACCATGGCCTGCACCAGCCGGGTGGGCTCGGCAGCCGCGGACCCGATGAAGATGCGCCGGCCCGGCCTCAGCGCGCGAACGGCCTGTTCCGGGGTGGTGAGCAGGCGCGCCCAGCGCGTTCGCCACTCCGGGTCGGGTTCGGCGCGGAAGACGTCGGCGGTGGTCTCTGACACAGTGCGGCAATCCTAGCAGCCGGGGGGCGACGGCGCGTCCGGGCACGATTCTAGGGGCGATGCTCGTTCCTCATGGACCTTCCGAGAAACTCTCGTGAATTCGGCTTGTTGACTCACGCACGGACGGACGCCTGAGGAGGAACGAAGAGGGTCCGACCCCAAGGAATAGGGTCCGCACGCGCTGACGGGCGAGCGGGTGCCTGCGACGCCACGACGGCTCGCGGACCGAAGGTGTCCGGACCGAAGGTGTCAAACACCTTCGACGGGCCTTGCGGAGGAGGTCGGGCTCGGAGGTGTCAAACACCTTCGATCCGGCTGGGCTCTGCCGTCAGAACTTGTACGAGACCGAGAAGAGCACGCTGAAGGTGTTCAGGGTCAGCTCCTCGTGCTCGGCCTGGATGGTGTCTGGAGCCAGGTCGCTGGCCGCCTTGCCGTGCTCCCAGCCGACGCCGACGGAGGCACCGAACGCGCCCTGCTGCAGTCCCACGCCGGTCCGGAAGCCGAACAGGTCCACCCGGCGGAAGCCCTGACCAACGAGATCCACCGGACTCTGGTCCAGATAGGCGCCGGCGCTGAGATTCACCGCCTGGGTGAGGGAGACGTGCGCCCCCACGCTGCCGTTCAGGACCGGACGCGCCCGGTAGGACAGGCCCGGGAAGTCGAAGCTGCTCACCACCGGAGCTCCGGAAGTCGTGTCCACCAGCCTTCCCTTGTTGGTCGAGGAGAAGAGCGGATAGGTGCGCGTTCCGTCGTGCCAGCGAAGGTCGACCTCGAACTGCACCCGTCCGAACTCGAACGCGGCCCCGAGCGAGACCTCCATCGGACTCCGGTACTCGAAGCGAGCGTCCGTGTCGCTGAAGTAGGTGTGCCGGCTGCCCGAGGGGAGCGTGCTGAGCGACTCGAGGCTGAGGGATCCGGTGGTCAACAGCTTCAGCCCCGGCGAGCGAATCAGGATCCCCAGCTGGAGCCAGCGGAGCGCCGTCCACTGCGCGCCCACCACACCGACGAGGTCCAGCGTGGAGCCGCCTGCGGTGACGTTGCGGATGCTCCCCTGACTCGTCGTGGCCGTGGAGACCTCTCCGGAGAGCTGTCCCTGGTCGGAGAGGCTGGTGTAGGGGAACTCGATCGACGCTCCGAGCCGGATCGAGGGCGACACGGCCCAGCCCACGGAGAACGTCGGCACCGTGGTGCTGAAGATCGAGTGCACGCTGTACGAGACCCGCCTCCCCGTCTCGGG
>JBKPMY010000137.1:0-3506 GCA_046732375.1 Myxococcota bacterium | reverse complement strand
GATGGAAGTCGGCCGACATCCTGGACAACGAGATGCGCCTCACCGGCGGGGCGGTGTGGGAGAGCGTCGAGTTCCTGATCAATGGCCTGGTCTTCATCCTCCTCGGGCTCCAGCTCCGGACGGTGCTGGGAGGGATCAGGGAGAGCGGCCTGCAACAGGTGCTGTGGGCGGCGCTCTGGGTCGCGCTGGCGATGATCGTCGCGCGTCTCCTCTGGGTCTACCCGGCGTCCGCGCTGCCACGCTGGCTGAGCCCGAGCCTCCGGAAGCGCGACCCGATGCCGTCCTTGCGGGTCCTCGCGGTGATCGGCTGGACCGGGCTGCGCGGCGCGGTTTCCCTGGCCATCGCGCTGGCTCTGCCCCTCCAGCTCCCCTCGGGCGCTCCGTTTCCCTTCCGCGCCGAGCTGCAGTTCATCACCTTCGTGGCCGTGGTCGTCGGCCTGCTGCTGCAGGGCCTCACGCTCGCCCCGCTGATCCGCGTTCTGGGTTTGCGGGACGACGGGACGGTGGCCCGGGAGACGCTGCGGGCGCGGATGGCGGCGGCGAAGGCGGCTTCCGAGCACGTGGAAACCCTGCTCGCGGAGAGCTGGGTCCCGCGGTCGAAGGCCGAGCGGCTGCGGGAGATCCTCCAGGAGAGGCTCCAGCTCCTCGAGTCGCCCGAGCTTGCCATCCACGGCGAGTCGTACCGGCGAATGATGCGCGAGGTGATCGAGGCCCAGCGAAGGGAGCTGCTGCGGCTCCGCGACGAGGGGTCGATCGGGGACGAGGCTCGCCGGGCGGTCGAGCGCGACCTGGATTTGGAGGAGGCAAGTCTCCAGCCCGTCGGCTCGCCCCCCGCGCCCGGGTGAGCCGCACTCGTCGGTGGGTGTAGACCTCGTTCCTGGGAGGCCGAGCCATGACGAAGGCGTTCGAAGGGAAGGTCGTTCTCGTCACCGGTGCGAACTCGGGAATCGGGGAGGCGATTGCCGTCGCGTTCCTGCAGGCGGGTGCCACCGTGTTCGGGCTCGGACGGCGCCAGGAGGCGGTGGAGGAAGCGCGGGCTCGGCACCCCGGCATTCGCTGGCTTCGCGCCGACGTCGCGAGCTCGAGGGAAGTGAGCGTTGCGGTGGAGAGCGCGGTGCGTGAGGCCGGACGGCTGGATGCGGTGGTCAACAACGCCGGCCTCTTTCAGTTCGCTCCTCTCGAGCGGTCAACCGACGAGATGGTCCGCAGTCAGTTCGAGGCCAACGTCTACGGGACGATCTTCGTCGCCCGTGCGGCCCTGCCCGCGTTGCGCGCCAGCCGCGGAACGATCGTCAACATCAGCAGCGCAGCCGGTCACAAGGCCGTTCCGGGCAGCGGACTCTACGGCGCGACCAAGGCGGCCGTGGAGTCGCTGACGCGTTCGTGGGCACTCGAGCTGGCGCCCGACGGGATCCGGGTCAACGCGATCGCACCCGGGCCCGTCGACACCCCGGGCTTCGACAAGTCCGGTCTTCCGGTCGCGGAGGTCTCCGCCATGAAGGAGGCGCTCCGGAAGCAGCTGCCGCTCGGACGCATGGGGAGTGGCGAGGAGGTCGCGCGCTGGGTGGTCGCGATCGCCGACCCGAGCACGACCTGGGTGACGGGCCAGGTGCTCTCGGTCGACGGTGGGCTGAGCCTCACCTGAGCGGCTCCGCCTCGACGCTCGCCCGGTCCAGCGCTTGAACCCGGCGAGGGGGAGGGCGTCCCATTCCTCGGACGACCGGAAGCTAGCCCGGCGATGGCCGCCGATGAAGCAGCTGGATTCCACCTGCGAAAAGGGCTAGCCGCCGCTCGGACCCGCCCCCGGGCCTCCACGTTGATCACGAAGGAGGGGACATGGCTGTTCGCGCGAGCACTCCGCTCCAGTCGAACGCGGCGGGTGGTGTCCCGCCTTCCAACGTATCGAACCAGGGGTCGATGCGCTTCTCCCCCGCGGAACGGTGGGTGATTGCCGCGTGCGCGATCTCGATGCTGATCGTGCAGATGGACTGGTTCGCGTTGAATCTCGCGATTCCAGCCATTGCCCGCGAGTTCAAGATGCCCTCCACCGATCTCCACTGGGTGGTCAGCGGCTACATGATCTCCATCGGCGCGCTGATGGTCACTGCCGGCCGGCTGGCCGACATCTTCGGCCGCCGCAGGATCATCGTCTGGGGACTTGCGATCTTCGGCGTCCTGTCCATTGCCTGCGGAGCGTCGCCGAACGCCTCATGGCTCATCCCCGCTCGCGTGGTTCACGGTATCGGTGCCGCGCTGGTCTTTCCGGTCTCGATCGCCGTGGTGTCTTCGATGTTCAGCGGGGTGCGTCAGAGTCGCGCGATCGGCATCGTCCTCGGCTTCGCCGCGATCGGCACCGCGGTCGGCCCGTTCGTCGGCGGCGCGTTCTCGGAGTACTGGACCTGGCGCTGCGTCTTCCTGATCAACGTACCATTCTGCATCACCGCAATCGTGCTGATGCTTCGCTTTGTCCAGGAATCCCGGAACGAGGGCGCAGAGCGCCACATCGACGTCCTTGGGGTCGTGACCATCACCGGCGGACTGGTCAGCATCAGCGTGGCGTTCGATCGGGGTGAGGCATGGGGGTGGCTCTCCCCGGCAACGCTGGGCACGTTCATCGGCGGCGTCGTCCTGATCGGTGCCTTCATCGGCATCGAGTCGCGCGTGCGAGCGCCGCTGGTCGATCTCGGGCTGTTTCGTAACCGCACTTTCGACGCGATCGTGGTCGGAGGATCGCTTTCGAATGTCGTCTTCTGCCTGGTCGCGGTATTCTCGGCGCTCTATCTCCAGCAGGCCCGAGGCTTCTCGCCCTTCCAATCCGGCCTGATCTTCCTGGCTCTCTCGGCCGGGACCGGTTCCGCGAGCTACTTCTCCGGAAAGCTCGCCGAGCGTCTTCCGGCGGCGCGGCTGATGGCAGTCGGCATGTTCATCAGCGCGGCTGGCATCGTCGGGCTGACGAGCGTCGAGTCGCTCTGGCTCTACGCGCCGTTCTTTCTCGTCACCGGGGTTGGACTCGGTCTCGGCTGGGCGCTGGCGAACGTCGCAACCCAGGCGGCGGTGAAACCATCGGAAGCGGGAGCCGCCTCCGGCGTGACCTTGACCTGTCTCGTCATGCTGGGTGCGGTGAGCGTCGCGATTGCGGCGGCGACGCTGGAGCTGTTGAGCGGATCTGCTGTCGGCGCCGCTTCCGATGCGCCCGCACTGAACAGCATCTTGCGCGCGGGAGCCGTGCTCGCCCTTGGCGGAGCTGTGGTGCTCCTCGCCTTCGGCCCCCCGTCAGTCGACCCTCATCGGGCAGGCGAGCCGGTAGCCGCCATCTCTCACTGACCAAGGTACTGGTTGACGGTTTCCTTGGCGATCTGCTGGAGGAACTCGGCGGTCTTGCGATCGAGCCCGGCGGTGTAGGGATTGCCGACGGGCGACTTGCCATAGACGGACAGCAGGATGGTGCAGGCCGACAGGTAGGAACCCGCCACGCTGGGATGAAGCTTGTCGGAGTTGTACAGAGC
>JBKPMY010000136.1:0-14498 GCA_046732375.1 Myxococcota bacterium | reverse complement strand
CTCGACGACGGTCCGGAGCGACCTCATCCCGTGCTCCTTGTGGAGGTACTCGGCGGCGAAGAAGACCTCGGCGAAGGCGGTCGCCGCGTCCTTCCAGGTGGGAAGCTTGGCCATCGAGGGGTGCATGCGCGCGAAGGGGATGAGGTCGTTCTTCTGCACCCGCTCGGCGAGGAGGCTGCGGGACGAGGGCGGGAGCGCCTTCCCCGCCGGGCCGCGCCAGCGGGACTCGAGGTACTTGGCCAGGGCCTCCTGGAGCCAGATGGGAACCGAGTTATGGCCGGTCTGGGTGACGACCAGGTGCGTGTACTCGTGCGCGAGGGTGTCGAGCCAGTCGTAGCCGCGCAGCACCGCCTTGGGCGAGGTCACCATCAGCTTGTTGAACTTGCAGATGGCGATGGTGCCGGTCTGGTCGATCTCCTTCTGGGAGAGGGTGGAGACCCGGGCGAGCTCCGCGGCGTCGTTCACCACCTCGATCCGGACCTTCCCCGGGGGCGCATGGCCCAGGTCGTGCGCCAGCGCCGCGCGCTGCGCCTCGAGGGCCTCCAGGGCATAGGGGGCGAGGATCGAGTCCTTCCCCTTCGGGTACAGGAAGATGAAGTGCTCGCTCTCCGCGCGCTCGTGGTCGCGGGTGATGGCCAGCGTGTCCCTCGCGAGCCGGAGGTAGCTCCCCGGCCGGTCCTCGACCCCGGCCAGCTCCAGGGCCGACACCGCGTCCGCGTACCGACCCTCGCCGAAGGCAACCCGTCCGGCGAAGAAGTCGAAGGACTCGTTCTTCTCGTTGCCCTGGCGAAGCTTGTCCAGCTCGGCGCGGGCGGCGACGTAGTCCTCGTCGTCGAGGAGCTCCTCGAGCGCCCGCACCCGGGCGCGCAGATCCCCCGCCGGGGCAGCCCAGCTCAGGCCGGCCACGAGGAGCAGGGCGGCGGCGGCTCGCCTCACTTCACCAGCTCCTCGTAGTAGCGCTTCACCTGGTCACGGTAACGCTCGGGGGTGCCCTGCTTCATGGCGTCCAGCAGGTCCTTGCGGAACTCCCGCGGCGCCCCCTCGGGGTCGGCGTCCGGGACCTCGACCTTCTGGCGGCTCAGATCGTTGCCCCCCTCCTGCTCACCCCCGGCTAGCAGGGGGAGCGGCAGCCCGCCCCGGCCGCCGCCGCGCTGGCTCTGCTGCATCGACTGCTGCAGCTGCTCGAGCGAGTCCAGCGCCGCCTTCTGCTCTCCGTAGCCTCGCTGGGGGTCCTTGCCCTCCAGCCGCTCGGTGGCACCTGCCATCCGGTCCGAGATCTGCTGCAGCGCTTCCTCACCCTGCTCGCCGAAGAGCGGCGCCATCTGCTCCAGCTGACGCATCTTCTGCTGGAGATCCTGCGCCCGCTGGCCGAGCTTCCGCTGACCCTGACCGAGCTCCTGGAGCTTCTGCCGGTCCCCCTGGCCCAGCTGTGAGGAGAGCGGAGGGAAGAGCTGATCCAGCTTTCGGCGGATGTCACGCACCGCCTCGGCGTCCTTCTCCAGGCGCTGGGCGAGCCGGCGCGACTTCTCCCGGACGTCCGGGGGATTCTGGTACGCCTCGTCCAGGGCGCGCTGCTGCTCGCCTGCGCGGGCGAGCTCCTCCGCCTGTCGCACTGCCCGCTGCGCCGCCTCGGCCGCGAGGTCGAAGTCCTCCGATTTCAGTGCCGACTTGAGGTTCTCCAGCTCGGACTTGGCCTGCTCCAGTGGCTGGTCCGCGCGGGGGCTCAGGTCGTTGGGCCCCACCCGCAGGTAGTCCTGCGCCACCTGATCGGCCTTCTTCTGCAGCTGCTCCTTGAGCCCCGCGGCGGCCTGCTTCATCCGCTGGCGCATCTGCTCGCGGTAACGGTCTCGCACGGCCTTGGTCTGCTCCGCGAGCTGCCGCTGCTCCTCGGTGGTGGTCTTCAGCGCGTCGCTGAACTCGCGGTAGCGCTTCACCAGCTCGGGGTTGGCGCGGCCGCCCATGCTCTCCGCGTTCTCCTCCAGCCGCTTCTGCAGGTCGCTCATCTGGGCCTGCAGCTGCTGGAGCCGGGCGAGGGCCTCCTCGGTCTTGCCCTCCTTCAGGAGCTTCTCGATGTCGTCCAGCCCGCCCTGCATGTCCTGCTGCCGGGCCATCTCGTTGAGTGCCTCGAGGTTGTAGTGCTCGTCGCGGATACTCTTCTGGAGCTCGGCCATCCGCCGGGCCAGCTCGTCCATGCGATTCCGGAGCGCCGCGACCTGGCGGAGAATCTTCTCTTGTAGCCCGGGATCGCGGGTGCTCTGGAACTGCTCGATGAGCTTGGCCAGCTCCCGCTGCTCCCGGGCCATCTGGCCCGCGAGCTCACGCAGCTCCTCCAGCCGTTGCTGGTCGAGGAGCGACTCGAGATAGAGCGCGTCCTTCTCCAGCGCGGCGATCTCCTCCTGGACGACCCTGGTCAGCCGGCCGTCCATGTCCAGCTCGGTGCGCCGCCCGAAGAGGCGGAGCCAGAGCTTGCGCGCGTCCGCGGTCGCACGGACCCGCGCGGCGACGTCCGCCCCCACGTGCTGCAGGGCGGAGACCAGCGCCTCGTTCCGGTCACGCTCCCGGGCCAGCGCCCGGGCGGTGGCCACGATGTCACCGGACAGCACCAGCCCCGAGGTGTCCACCGGGTCCTGGGACCGGACCTTGTCCTCCGACTTGCGCCCGTCGCGGTCGGGTCCCTCCATGCGAGTCGCGAGGTGGGCGAGGAGCCGCTCCCACAGCTCGGTGGCCCGGCGGAGCGCCTCCCGGCGGTGCTCTGCCGCGCTGTAGACAACGAGGGTCTGCTGCCGGCTCGAGCCCTTCTGCGGGCCATCCACGGCGTCGTTGTCCTGCGCCTCGATGGAATAGCTGACCCGGTCCCCGGCCGAGAGCTTGAGCGGGCCGAGGGGCCAGCGGTACTGCCCGGAGCTCTTGCGTCCGTCGTCGTGCGCCAGCTTCTGCCGGTGGCTCTGCCCGTCCGGGCCCGTCCACACCAGCGCCACGTCGGAGAGGCCGTAGTCGTCGGACGCTTCCCAGCGGAGCAGCACGTCCTGGTCCGGATCCACCTCCATCTCCGAGCCCGGGAGCAGGATCGTGGCCTGCGGCGGCGTGTCCGGCTCCACGGTGAGGGGGAAGTCGGGCCCCCGGGCCACCTCGTGGCCGGCGCGGCCGGTGAAGACCACGGCGTAGGTCCCGGTCGTCTGAAGTACCAGGCTGCCGCTCAGGTCGCGACCGTGCTCGACGCGGAGCGGAACCACCGGACCGGTGCTGAGCACCAGCTGTGCGCCGCTCACCGCCCGGTCCGCCCGGGTGCGGAGCTGGACCACCGTTCCCTTCGGACCGGCCAGGTCGCCGGTGCTGCTCACCGTCCGGGGAGCGAGCCCGGTGTAGGCCGGATACTGGTACAGCACCTCCAGCTCGCTGGTGATGGGCTCGCGCGCGAGCTGCCTGCCGGAGGTCGCTGCCGGCCTGAGCTCGACGAGCAGGGCTCGCATCCGGTCCGGCCAGACCGCGCAGACCAGGGCCAGGGTCGCGAGTGCGCCCAGGGCAACCAGGCCCGCGCGGCGAACGGCTCCCCGGTCCATCACTGCCTGGGCGTCGAGGTGGGCGGTCCGCGCGTCCACCGATCTCAGGTGGGCCAGCGCCAGCTCGGTGGAGAAGGCCGGGTCGTGCGCCATCGCCCGCCGCAGCTCGAGGACGGCCAGGAGGTCCAGCGAGACGCCCGGCATCCTCGCTGCAACCAGCCGCGCGGTCCGGAAGGGATTGCCGGCGGCGCGTGTCCAGTGCCGCCGGATCCGATCGGCCACCAGCCCGACCGCGACGACCACCGCCGCCGCCACCACCCAGCGGACGCCGCGGGGCCAGGTACGAGCGAGCAGCCCGGCCAGCGCCACCCCGAAGGCCATCGCGGCCGAGGCGAGGAGCGCCGACTCCAGCGCCACGGCACGTGCCTGGCGGCGCCGCACCGTCTGCAGGAAGCGCTCGACGGTCTCGCCCGCCGCTGCGTCCGGCAACGGGCTGGATACTGAATCGGTCTCCGGGGCGGAGTGCAGCAGGTTCACGGCAGAATCGGAGGGCGCGGGGGCGGAAGCCCGGTCGACAACCCGGGACCCCGCTCCGTCCTTCCTTGCTTGGACACCCAGGAGCATGGCCCGTCACAGGGTCTCCTGGGAAGTGGTGCTGCCAGATAGGCTGGCAGCCGCTGAACGCCCCAGAAGAAGGGCGGTTCAGTGGTGACCTCTGCGGGTGCCGCACCCCGCCCGCGCCCTGCCGGAGGCTGGCTCAGGGGTGCGAGGCGGCCGGGTGCTGGCGGGCGCTGGACCTGGCTCCGGGATTCCTTGCCCCCACCCGGGCAGGCACGAAGCTGCTCGGACCGGTGACCGCGAGGTGCGGGCGGAGCCGCTCGAAGCGCCGCTTGCTCATCCCCCGGACCCGCATCAGGTCCTCGGGACGGCTGAACGGGCGGGCCGCGCGCTCGGCCACCACCGCCGCGGCGAGCGTCGGGCTGACGCCCGGAAGCGCGTCGAGCTGGTCCAGAGTGGCCGTGTTCAGGTTCAGAACGCCCGTGCCGGCAGTCCGCTTGGCCTTTCCGGTCGTGGCCGAGCCCGGTGGCACCGGCGCCGCCTGCGGGGTACCGGTGCAGAGCAGCCCGGCAACGAGGAGGAATCCGCGCCCGCTCACTGCGCACCCCCCACCGCGGCGAGCTTCGTCTCCGCGGCCACCTCCGTCGATTCGCGGCGGTCGCCCGCCTCACGGACGTGCAGCTTGCCATCGAGCGGCAGCACGTCCAGGAGCACGTTCAACGAGCCATCCCGGTTCACGAAGGCCGAGCCTGCGCGAACCCACACCGTTCCACCCTTTCCCTCCCGGATGGAGAACACCGCCAGCCGCTTTCCTGTCGTCAGCACTTACACCTCCACGCCCTGCACCCGGACCGGAATGGCCCGGCCGTCGGCCCCACGGAGCGAGACCGAGCACCGCTGCCCCGGAGCAGCGGTCGTGCCATGGCCGTCGCCTTCGAGCTCGCGACCGGACGGAGTCCGTCACGCAGGACCGACCTCCACCGTTCTGGACGGATGTTCAGCCACGTCCCGGGAGCGCTAGCCCGGTCCGCTCGCTGCAATGGTCGTTTCGAGCCCGACGCGTGGCCGGTAGCGTGCGCACCCCTTCAACGTCAGGACCTCGATGCGACGCCTCCTCGTTCCCGTTCTCCTCGCCGGCTGCACCGCCCTCGCCGCCGAGCCACCGGATCGCGACACGCCGCTGCCGACGCTGCCCTACACCCCGGGCCTCGACCCGCGCTTCATGGACCGGAGCGTGGACCCCTGCGTGGACTTCTACGCCTACTCCTGCGGCGGCTGGGAGAAGCTCAATCCCATCCCGCCGGACCAGTCCACGTGGAGCGTCTACGGAAAGCTCCAGAACGAGATCCAGCGGCACCTCTGGGGCCTGCTCCAGACGGCGGGGGACCCGTCCACGGCCCGCAGCCCGGTGCAGGTGCAGGTCGGTGACTACTTCGCCGCGTGCATGGACGAGCCGCGCATCGAGGGTCTGGGGGCCAAGCCGCTCGAGCCTGCGCTCTCCGCGCTGGCGAAGGTGAAGGACGGCCGCGGCCTCGCGACGTGGCTGGCAGCCCAGCACCTGGCCGCGACGAGCGCGCAGCTGCTCTTCGGGTTCGGCTCGCAGCAGGACGCGAGCGATGCGACCCAGTTCATCGCGGCGTTCTGGGCCGGGGGGCTCGGGCTCCCCGACCGGGACGACTACCTGGATCAGGACGCCCGGTCGCAGCAGATCCGGGAGAAGTACCGCGAGCACGTGGTGCGAATTCTCCAGCTGCTGGGGGACGACGCCGCCACGGCGAAGAAGACCATGGCGCTGGTGGTGGACATCGAGACCGCCCTGGCGAAGGCGAGCCTCACCCGGGTGGATCGCCGTGACCCGTACAAGGTGTTTCACAGGATGAAGGTGAGCGAGCTGCAGCAGCTCGCGCCGGCGTTCGACTGGAAGACCTACCTCGTCGGGATGGGAGTGCCCGGCACCCAGGTGCTGAACGTGAGCCAGCCGGCGTTCGCCAAGGCGGTGAGCGCCGAGCTGAAGAAGCGGCCTCTCGCGGACTGGAAGCGCTATCTGCGCTGGCATCTGGCCAATACCCAGGCCCAGTACCTCTCGCGAGCGTTCGTGGAGGAGGACTTCGCCTTCAACGACAAGGTTCTCCGGGGGACGCAGGAGCTCGCACCACGCTGGAAGCGCTGCGTGCGCTGGGTGGACCGCGACCTCGGCGAGGCGCTGGGGCAGGTCTTCGTCCAGAAGAACTTCTCGCCCGAGCTCAAGGAGAAGACGCTGGCCATGGTCCTGGGCGTCGAGCGGGAGATGGAGGAGGACCTCCGGACACTGGACTGGATGTCGCCGGCCACGAGACAGCGGGGCATCGAGAAGCTGAAGACGATGGCGAACAAGATCGGTTACCCCGATCGCTGGCGCGACTACTCGTCGATCCGGCTCGCCCGTGACGACTTCCAGGGCAACGTCGCCCGCTCGGTGCGCTTCGAGTCCGCGCGGCAGCTGGCGAAGATCGGCAAGCCGGTGGATCGCGGGGAATGGGACATGACCCCGCAGACGGTCAACGCCTACTACAACCCCACGATGAACGACATGAACTTCCCGGCGGCGGTGCTGCTCCCGCCGCTCTACGACCCGAAGATGGATGCGGCGCCGGGTTACGGGAACACCGGGGGCACCATCGGACACGAGCTGACGCACGGTTTCGACGACGAGGGCCGGAAGTTCGACGCGAAAGGGAACCTCTCGGACTGGTGGACGAAGGAGGACGCCGCGGAGTTCGAGCGCCGCGCCTCGTGCGTCTCGGATCAGTACTCGACCTACATCGCGGTGGACGACATCCACGTGAACGGCAAGCTCACCCTGGGAGAGGACGTGGCGGACCTCGGCGGGCTCCTCCTCGCCTACCGCGCCTGGAGGGCGGCGACCGCGAACCAGCGCCTCATGCCCATCGACGGGCTCACGCCCGATCAGCGGTTCTTCGTGGGCAACGCCCAGTGGGCGTGCACGAACATCCGTCCCGAGGCCATGCGGCTGCGGGCGCGGACAGATCCCCATTCGCCTCCCAGGTACCGGGTGAACGGGCTGGTGGTGAACATGGCCGAATTCGCTCAGGCCTTCTCCTGCAAGCCCGGGCAGCCGATGACCAAGCCGCCGGAGAAGATCTGCAAGGTGTGGTGAGGGGCGCGCCAGCGTGAGGCTCAGTCGCCCTGGACGACGTAGCGCTCGATGTACTCGCTCTGGAAGGGCTGGCCATCGAGCTTGGCGGGGGTGAAGCGGTTCCGGAGCAACGCGTCGATGTAGGTCGAGTTGTATCCGCCGTTCTTGATACCCCGGCACTTGATGGCCTCGCCCTCCACGGTGATGGTGCAGGCCACCTCGCCGTACGAGGTCGAGGCCTTCGGCAGCCCGTGGCCAATGTCGTCCGGCAAGGGGTTGAGCCGCTTCGGCGCGGTGAATCGCGTGTCCAGCGTCTTGCAGGCCCGTTCATCCTTCTGCTCGCACGCTGCGCCCAGGAGCTGGGCCGCCCGGTCCGGGTCCTTCTCCGTGGCGGTGGGCTCGATGAGCGCCAGCGCCTGGTCGGTGCAGCGGGAAGCGCGCTCTCCGGTGCAGAGCTGCTGGGTGTCGGTGTCCGGGGGCGGGTACCAGTGCTTGAGCGAGACCGGGTTGAAGCCCACGCAGGCCGGGGTCGCGAGCAGGAGGAGGAGAGCGCGAGATCGCATCGGCCGGGCAGCGTCGGTGAGGCCACGAGCCCGGGTCAACGCAAAAACCGTCAAGCAGGCGCCGCGACCGTATCGACACACGGGATGCGCGGAGACTGCAGTCCAGCCGCCAGCGCGACCGCAAGCCGCTTGCACCCCGGCCGCGGGCTGTGCCAGACAGCCGCTTGCCCCCGGGTGCCCATGTCGGGCCCAACAGGGAAGCCGGTGAGAGTCCGGCGCGGTCCCGCCACTGTGAACGGAGCGGCCCGAGGAACCGGGCCGGTTCGACATCCTCCATCGGTCGCCACTGCGGAGAGCACATTCCGCGGGAAGGTGGGAGGACGAACGAGGACGTGAAAGGCGCCATCGGGGCGCCGCCCACGCTCCCCAGCCGTGAGCCAGGAGACCTGCCCGCGGGTGCGGCGCCGGAGGCGCCGGTGAAGGCCTTCTCTCTTCGGAGAAGAGAGTGGAAGGCGGACGATGGGCGGATGGCGATGGGCCCGGGCGTGTCTCGGGCCGGCGTTGAGCGTGGCTTCGATCGCCTGGGGGCAGTCCCCGGCGGTCGTGGAGCTTCCTCCCGTGGACGTGCCGGTCCCGGCCGCGCCTCCACCTCCCGAGTCCCCGCTGGTGCGTGACCCGACCGGACTCACCACGGTGGTGGACGTGGCCTCCCGGCGCTCCGAGGTTTCCACCCTGGGAGTGCTGGTGGGGGAAGCGCCGGGGGTGGTGCTCCAGCAGAGCGGTGGAACCGGACAGGCCGAGCAGCTGAGCCTGCGGGGAGCGTCGAGTACGGGCGTGCTGGTGCTGCTCGATGGTGTGCCGCTGAACTCGCTCGGAGGCATCGCCGACCTCAGCCTCGTGCCGCTCCCCGCGGTCCAGCGGGCCGAGGTGCTCCGGGGTGGTGCCGGCGCCCGCTACGGGCCCGGCGCGCTCGGGGGCGTGGTCAACCTCGTCACCCGGAGCGCCGCCGAGCCGGTCATTTCCGGCGACGTCGGCGTGGGCAGCTTCGGGACGATCCAGGGAGGCGCGAGCGCTTCGGGACCCGTGCTCGGCGGCTCGGGGCTGCTCGAGCTGCACGCCGGGCACACCGACGGCGACTTCACCTACGTCTACGACCCTCTCGCCGGGACGCCGGCGAGCAATCCAAAGGCGCTGATCCGGCAGAACAACCAGGCGACGTGGGTCGGTGGGCTGGCCAAGGGAGGCGGACGGCTGGGGCCGTGGCAACTGGACGGGCTCTTCCTGGTGAGCGCGCTCTCCCGAGGGCTGGCCGGCACCGTGGACCATCCCACCCCCGACGCGCACCAGGACTTCCTCGGGCTCCAGGCCGGAATGCGCGTGTCGCGGGCCTGGTCCTCGGGCGCGGACATGTCGCTACGCCTCGACACGCGGCGAGAGGGCAACACCTTCCGGGGCGGCGACGTATCGGACGACACCCGATGGTGGCAGGCATCGCTCTCCTGGGACGGGACGCTGCCGGTCGGAAATCACTGGCTGTCGGCGTCGGCCTCGGCGGGACTCTCCTTCGCCGACGCCGACCAGCACGCCCCTCGATGGGCGGTCACCTCGGCCTCGGTGCAGGACGAGTGGCGACCCGGAAGGGGAAGCGTCTCCATCATGCCCTCGGCGCGCATCGACCAGGCGGGACCCTTCGTGGGCATCTCCCCCAAGCTCGGCGTCTCCTGGGCGCTGCCGGCCGGCGTCACCCTGCAAGCAAACGTGGGGCAGTCGTACCGGCTCCCCTCCTTCCTCGAGCTGTACATCCCCACCGGCACGACACTCGCCAACCCGGACCTGGAGCCCGAGCGCGGCGTCTTCGTCGACGCCGGCGCGGGAATCGCCGGTGGCCCGGGGATGCTCCGGGTCGCCGGCTTCGCCGCGCAGTACGAGAACCTCATCGTCTACGAGTACCAGCCCCCGGTCCCCACCCGACCCCAGAACATCGGCGCGGTGCGGGCCGCCGGGCTCGAGGCCGAGGGACGCCTGCAGCCGGTGCGTTGGATGGAGCTCACCGGGAGCTACGGGCTGCTCTTCACCGAGAACATCCGCGCCATCCAGGCCTACTACCTGAAGGAGGCGCCCTTCCGTCCCCGCCATCGCGGTACGTTGCGCCTCGCGCTCGGGCCGGAGCGCCTGCGGGTCCACGGCACACTGCGGGCCCAGTCACTCATGTGGGTGAACCGGTCCAATACCCAGTCCATCCCCGGCCGCGTGCTCGTGGACGCGGGCGTGGATCTCACGGTGCTGCGACACCCGGAGGTGGTGCTGTCATTCAACGCCACCAACGTTGGTGACGTGCAGACCCGCGACCTCGACTCCTACCCGCTCCCGGGCCGGGCCTTTCTCGCCACCCTGACCATGCGCCTCGACCTTCCGCGCACGCTTCCTTCCACCCCGCCGTCCGTGTCTTCCGAGGGAATTCCATGACGCCGTCCATCCGCGCGGCCCTGTCCGCCTTCCTCCTCGCCGGTCTCGCGCTGCTTCCTGGGTGTCTCTCGTCGAGCGAGATCCAGTGCGTCAGCGGCACCGTGCGCTGCGGCGACACCTGCGTCGCCACCCAGACCGACAACAACAACTGCGGCTCCTGCGGCTCGGCTTGCTCCGGCGGGAACGTCTGCATGGCGGGGGCGTGCGTCTGCCCGGTGGGTCAGGGCGTGTGCAACGGCATCTGCACCGCGGTGGCGAGCGACCCCAACAACTGCGGCGTCTGCGGCCTGAAGTGCGGCGTCGGGCAGGCCTGCAACCAGGGTATCTGCCAGGACTGCTCGCAGGGCGGGTGCCGGACCGCGCTCATCGCGGGGTGCATCGCCGCTCCGGGTGGCTACCTGCAGCGCATCCAGGACGCGCCGGGCGGCCTTCTGCTCGAGGCTCCGGCGAACCCGCCCGTCGCGACGTTCCCCGATGCACTGGGGTTCATCGGAACAGTGCTGCTTTACGCCGACGACGACAGCTCGAGCCTCCTGGAGATCCCCGTCGGCTCGCTGGGAACCGCGAGCAGCGAGCGGACTCCGCTGGTGACGGGAACGACCGGAGGCAAGGCGCTGACGAGCGACATCTATGTGGAGCCCAGCGACGGCGGCTCGCGCATCTACGCCATGGCCACCGGGACGAACGCACTGCGGATCTTCGGCGGGCCCGATCCTGCCCAGGCCGGAGCACTGCTGGACGCCGGCTCGGGTGCCGTCGGCGCGCTCGGGCTGCAGGACCTCGGCGGCCACGCCTTCGACCAGAATACGTTTCCCGAGCCCTTCGGAAAGATCGGCAACGAGGTCTTCGTTCCGCTGAACGGGACGAGCCAGGTGCTCCGGGTCGACGTGAGCAATCCCGCCCAGACCCAGGTGAGGGACACCTACGACCTCCAGCCGCTGGTCGCCGCGCTGCCCGGTGGGGGGGTGCTTCCCGACGGCGGCGTGCTCCAGGCCTCGCCCACGCAGGCCATCACTCGCAACGGGTTCGTGTACGTGGCGGCGAACGTCCTGAGGTTCGATCCGGACCGCTTCGTGAGTGATTACGGCCCGCCCCTGGTGGTGCGCATCGACCCGACAAAGTCCGGCCAGGCCGCCCTCTCGGCGGTGCCGGGACTCGACCAGCAGGTGTGCAAGAATGTGACGTATCTTGCCTCGCTTCCGCTGGGCACCGCCGCCCGACCGATGCTGGTGAGCTGTACCGGCGTGCGCACCTTCGACCAGGACTTCAACACCATTTCGGTCGCGAACACCGCGCTCCTGCTCCTGGACGGGAATGACCAGCAGATCACCTCCTGGGTCCCGAGCAACGGAGCCGGCCAGCCTCCTCCGGCCGTGGGACGCACCGCGGTGCAGAACACCACGGTGTACGTCGCCGACGAGACGGCCAGCCGGATGTACGTGCTCGACTACGGGACCAACTCCTTCGTCGAGCGGGTCGGCTACGTGGACGGCGGCACGCCTCCGCAGATCTGCCCCACGTTCATCGTCGACCTCGTGGTGTCGCCCGCGCCGTGACCGCCGCCGCCCTCCTCTCGCTGGTGGTGCTCGGCGCCGGTGCCGACCCCGGCCCGCTCCGGATGCTCGGGCCCGCGCCGAGAGGAGAGGTGCGGCGGGTGGTGACGCTCACCCCGTCACTGACCGACGTGGTGCTGGCCCTCGGTGCCGGGGACCGGCTGGTCGGAGTGTCCCGTTTCGACGAGCGAGCCGAGGTGGCGCGCCTGCCGCGCGTCGGAGGCTTCGTCGACCCGAGTGTCGAGGCGGTGATGGCCCTCCACCCGGACCTCGTGCTCGCCGAGCCCGGGCCCGGTAATCGCCAGGCGGTGGAACGCATTGCCGAGCTCGGCGCGCCGGTTCTGCTCCTCCAGCTGGGGACGGTGGCCGACGTGCTCGCTGCCGAGCGGGGCGCCGGAAAGGCGCTGGGCCGGGCCGAGCAGGGAGAGGCGCTGGCCCGGGAGCTGGAGGCCACGCGGGCCCGCATCCGCGAGCGCGCTCGCGGCCGGACCCCGGTGCGGGTGCTGCTGGTCTACGGTTTCGATCCGCTGGTCGTGGCGGGACCCGGCGGCTTCGCCGACGAGCTGCTCACGGATGCCGGGGCGCTGAACGTGGCGCGCGACGCGGCGAGCCCGTACCCCGTCTACTCGGTGGAGCGGGCGCTGCGGAGCCGTCCGGAGCTCATCCTCGATGCGGCGATGGTTCCGGCGGGGCGCGACAGATTGCAGACTCTTCCCGGCCTCGCCGAGGCGCGCTGGGCATCGGTCCCGGGGAAGGCGCTGCTGCACCCCGGCCCGGCGCTGGGCCGAGGACTCGAGCAGCTCTTCGCGCTCGTCCACCCGGAGGCGGGACGATGACCACCGTGGCCGGACCGCTGCCCGTTCCCTCGGAGGTGCGCTTCACGCCGGTCCGGGCGAGCCTCGTCCTCGGTGGGCTCCTGGTGCTGGCGCTCGCCGCACTGGTCGCCTCGGCGCTGCTCGGCGAGTACCCGGTGCACGTGCTCCGGGCGCTGGCCGATCCGACGTCGCCGGACGGGCGGGTGCTTTTCGGGCTGCGGCTCCCCCGCGCGCTCCTCGGGGCCATGGTGGGCGCCGCGCTGGCGGCGAGCGGCAGCGCGCTCCAGGCGCTGCTCCGGAACCCGCTCGCCGATTCCTTCGTCCTCGGCGTCTCGGGCGGCGCGGCGCTGGGGGCGACCCTCGCCCTCGCCCTGGGGCTCCAGGCGCTGGCCGCACCCTCGCTCTTCGCCTTCGTCGGCGCGGTGGCAGCGATGGCGCTGGTGCTCGCCGCCGGACAGGCGCGCGGCTCACCGTACGCGGCGCTCCTCACCGGCGTGGTGTTCAACGCCTTCGCCGCCGCGATCATCACCTGCGTCAAGACGCTCCTCACGCCCGACCGGCTCGGCGAGGTGCTGTACTGGCTCGCCGGGAACCTCGGCTACGAGCGGCCCCGGACGCTCCTCGTGGGCGGGGGGCTCCAGCTCTTCGCCCTGGGCCTTCTCTGGGTCGAGTCCGCGCGCCTGAATCTCCTCTCCCTGGGCGACGAGGAGGCTGCTTCGCTCGGGGTGCCGGTGGGGCGGACCCGGGCGCTGGTGCTCCTCGCCACCTCGCTCAGCGTCGCCGGGGCAGTGGCGCTCGCGGGGTTGATCGGCTTCGTCGGCCTCATCGTTCCGCACCTGCTCCGGCTGTGGCTCGGACCGGACCAGCGCCTCCTCATCCCGGCCAGCGCGCTCGGCGGCGCGGCCTTCCTGGTGCTCGCCGACGCGGCCACGCGGGTGCTGTTCCCCGTCTTTCACGCCGAGCCGCCGGTGGGGGTGGTGACCGCCGTGCTCGGCGGCCCGCTGTTCGTCTGGCTCCTCAACCGGCGGGAGCATCCGGCATGACCGCGCCGGCCCTGGAGACCGCCTCGCTCGCCGTGGGGTACGGGGGCCGGCCGGTGGTGTCCGGCGTGTCGGTTGCCGTCGCCCCCGGCATGCTCTGGGCGGTGCTCGGCCCGAACGGCTCGGGGAAGAGCACCCTGCTCCGGACCGTCCTCGGGCTGCTCCGCCCGCTCGAGGGCGAGGTGCGCCTCTTCGGCGCGCCCGTCGGCCGGTGGGAACGTCGCGCGCTGGCCCGCCGTGTGGCCTGGGTCCCGCAGTCGTTCGATGGTGACCCCGGCTTCACCGGCCTCGAGCTGGTGCTCATGGGCCGCGCCCCGCACCAGGGCGGGTGGGGGCTCCCCGGGCCCAGAGACCTGTCCGTCGCACGGGCGGTGCTGGGCGAGCTGGAGATCGCCCACCTGGCAGGGCGCGTCGTCTCGCGGCTGTCCGGTGGGGAGCGGCGCCTGCTCCTCGTGGCCCGGGCGCTCGCCCAGGAGCCGTCGCTCCTGCTGCTCGACGAGCCCACCGCCTTCCTGGATCTCCAGCACCAGGCGCAGGTCCTCGAGCGAGTGCGGGCGCGGGTGCGCGAGGGCCTGGCCGCCGTCGCCGTGCTCCATGATCCCAACCTCGCCGCGGCATTCGCCGACGCAGCGCTGCTCCTCCGCGACGGGCGGGTGCTGGGGCAGGGGGCCGCCGCCGAGCTGCTCGACGCCGAGCGCCTGGGGCAGCTCTACGGGCTGGGGCTCACCGAGGCACGCACCGAAACTGGCCACCGCCTCTTCGCGCCGCGGGGGACGGCGTGAGCACGCCCCGGCTCTCGCGCGCGGTGGCCGCCTCGGCCGCGGCGCATCTCATCGTCGTCGCCGGGCTCCTTGCGCTCGTGCGTCCCCGAGCCCCGGCCGCCCCGGCCCTGCGGGTCGCTCTGGTGGAGTCGTCGGGCCCTGGAGC
>JBKPMY010000135.1:0-3111 GCA_046732375.1 Myxococcota bacterium | reverse complement strand
GCACCTTGGTATTGCCGCCGTAGCGGTTGCGAGGCACGCCGCGCACGGTGTCCAGGCCGCCCAGCCCCTCGACGCTGGAGAGGCCGCCGAGCTGGTTCCACTCCCAGAAGGGGACGTCTCCCCAGAGGTGGTCCGCCACGCCGTGGAGCGCGAGCACCAGCCGCGGCGTCCAGAGCGAGAAGAAGATGCGGGTACCGAAGGTCACGCCCTGGTAGCTGAACTGGCTGGCCGTCCACGGCCGCGCCATGCGCCCCGCGAACTGCAGCAGGAACCCCGAGTGGGTGTTCTGCTCGTCGTCCCGGGTGTCGAAGAGGATGCCGCCGAAGGCCGCGCCGTTGCGGCCGCCGGTCACCCCGTTGGGTCTCTCGAGGTCCAGGTTCGAGCCGGGGTAGGGGGTGATCCAGAAGTAGCGGTACTGGTATCCGGCGTAGAGCGTGAGCGGCGACTGGTCCCCGAACGGCTTGATGCGGAACCGGATCCAGTCCCAGGTCCAGACGTTCTCGTAGCCGAAGAACTTGTCCGCCCCCTCGAGGAACTGCCCGGGGAAGGTGTGGTTTCCCGGTCCGTAGTACGGCGCGTAGAGGTCCTTGTGGAACTCGAGGTGGGCCTCCACGCGAACGGGCCCGAGCAGGTGGGGCGCGTCCCAGGTGATGTAGTGGCCCTGGAAGCCGGTGGTGGTGGCGAAGAACTGCGCGGTCAGCCCGTGCCGGTACGGCCGGAAATCCTTCCCGTAGACGTAGGCCAGCAGCACCAGGCCGAAGCCGAAGCCGGTGTCGGAGTTGAAGGTAACAACGGGGATGGGGGCGAAGTCGAAGCCTTCGTCCTTGGACGGCCCCTTCAAGCTCTCGGGGTCGGGCGGGGCGATGGCGAAGTCGCCGGGCAGCGCGCTTTGGCGGGCGCGGCCCCCGGGCTCGGCGAGGGTGAAGTCCTCCGGGCGGACCAGGGGCGGAGGAGTCTCTGCCGCCGGCTCCGGGCCGGCGGGTGCTCCCGAGGTGGGTGCCTGCGCGAGCAGGACGAGCAGCAAGGCGTGCACAGGCCGGCCAATCTATTCACGCGTCCAGCGCCGGACCGGGACCCCACCGGAGCTGCTCCACGATGCGTCCCGCTGGTGAACGGGGGAGCCGCGCGGCTCAGGGGCGTTCGGGATCGGGCAGAGCGACGACGACGGGCCTTCCGGAGCGCACGTCCTCGACCGGAGCACTTCCCCACGCTCCGTTGGCGACGCAGATCTTCCCCACCAGGGCATAGGACGTGGCCACGGTGAACACCGGCCCCCAGCTCCCGAAGCCCAGGTCGGCATAGCCCTGGATGAGGTAGCAGAGCTGCGCCGCCGCCGCGGCGAGCGCGGTCACCCGTTCCAGTGGCGTGTTGGCCCAGCGATAGGCGCGGACGGTGAAGAAGTAGCCCACCGCGAAGAAGGACCAGAGGAGGGAGAACCCCACCAGACCTCCGAAGGTCCAGAGGCCCAGCACGCTGTTGTGCGGCACGTAGGGCTCGAGCTCGTAGCTCCCGGTCACGTCGGGCAGCTTGAGGTGCTCGTGGAAGGGGCGCCCGAACCCGAGGCCCAGGAGCGGGCTCTCGTGGTAGGTGAAAACGAGGTTGGTGTTCTCCAGCTCGCGCCAGAGGGTCGAGGTGTCGGCCTTGGGATCGAGCATCGACCGGAACTTCTGCACCGGCCCGAAGGGACCCGCTTCCGAGGACCACCCGACCCCGACGTAGAGGAGAAGGGGCAGGGAGACCAGGGCGAGGACGCGGGCCACTCGCCGCTTGAACGGTCGCCAGGGCGTGATGAACCAGAAGATCAGCGCGATCAGCGCGAGCTCCGCGTAGGCCAGGCGCCGGTTGTTGGCCCGGATCGCCCAGTAATAGATGGGAGCGAGCAGCAGGGTGAGCCGGAAGGTGGCCGGGGAGGGCATCTCCAGGAGAAGCGCCGCGAGGATCGCCAGACAGGTCGCGAAGAGCACCGAGTCGAAGTGGGTGGTGGCGAATCCCATCACCTCCACCGACGGGTACCAGGAGCGAAAGAGGATCGCCTCTCCCGCGCGGAACAGCCCCACGCCGAGGAGCAGCTTCCCGACGGTGAGCGCGTCAGGCATCCCGCGGAGCGCCTGGCGCATCAGCGCGTAGATGATGGGGATGTAGAGCCAGCGCAGGCTCTGCCAGAACATGAACCGCGGGGCTCCACCGTGGAGGAATCCCCAGACGCACATCCAGGCGACCGCGGCGAGCGACAGCCAGGCGAACGTTCGGATGGGGGTCGGAGCGTCCACCCAGCCGGTCCGGTCGATCATGGACCGATGGTGGTGCCGGTAGACGATCACCCCGAACATCAGCACCACGAGGAAGTCGAGGCCGCTCAGGACCAGCGGCTCGATGGGAAGGGTCTGGTTGAGCCTGCCGAAGAGCAGCGCGCCGACGATCCTCCACGGCGTCTGGACCAGCCCCTCCGCGAAGGCATCTCCGGGGACCTCCAGCGCCCAGGCGAGGACGAAGAGGGTGAGCATCGTGACTCGCAGCGGCAGCACCGCCACGAGACAGACGAGGAGCGCGAGCAGCGAGGGGGCGAGGGCGAGCTTCAGGTCGCCATTTCCCGCGAGCCCTGCGGCCACGGTGGCCACGACGAGGGTCGCGAGCAGGAGCCACCCCAGGATGGGGCCGGGTTCCCGGAGACCCACGCCTTCCCCGAGCGCCACCAGCCTCTCCATGGCTCGAGCCGGTCGCATGCTCAGAGCAGCCGGGAGTAGACGAAGAGGAGGAACACGGCGTAGCACACCTCTGCAGCGAACATCGCCAGCAGCACCGAGCGGAGCGCCCGGCGAGCGTCCCGCCCCCGCGCCACGAGGGCCGGGAGAATGAACGTCGAGAGGACGATGGAGAGCAGCAGGAGCTTCAGCACGGGAGCCGATCATACCAGCGAACGCTTCGAGTTCGCGGCGGTGGGTGGCTACGCCCTGATGGTGATCCGCTCGCTCCGGCGACATCCGGCGGTCTTCCTCGCCGTCTGGCTGGGTGTGGTGGGTCTGACCGCGGCCGGGCTGGTGGTGTTGCCGCGGACCTATGACGTGCAGACGGCGCTCCAGGTCGCCCGGAGCTCGCCCACCACCGTGGTGG
>JBKPMY010000134.1:0-4312 GCA_046732375.1 Myxococcota bacterium | reverse complement strand
CCACCTTCCCCGGGCGGTGTTCCTCGCCCGGGCGGCGGGGATCGATGCGGTGGGAGTGCGCGCCGGGGGCGGACGGTGGCATGCCCTGTACGTCTGGCGTGAGCTGCTGGCCCGGCCGCTCGCCCTGGTGGATGCCTGGGTGCATCCCAGGCCGCCGCTCCCGGCCGCCACCCCCCTCGCTGGCTGAGCCCGATCGGCGGCGCGCCCCTGCGCGCGTGAGCATGGACGCGCAGCGCCCCCGGGGGGCTGAGCTTGTCAGGCCAAGCGGCGCGGCCCACCTTCCGCGGCACCATGCCCCGCCGCAAGGACGACGAACTCGACAGCACGCCGTACGAGGGCAACCGCCCCGGGCCTCACACGGTGGACATCCTCCCGGAGCTCCCGGTCGACGGGGAGTCGACGAGCGAGAAGCAGCTGATGAGCGACGCCGAGCTGGACCCGCGCGAGGTGGAGGGGGATCGGTTCGACGTCGGCGACGACGACCTCGGGATGGCGCCGGATCTCGAGGATGACCCGGACGCGCCCGATCTCCGGCCGGACCACGTGGAGCGCATTGCCGAGACGGGAGCCGTCGAGGAGGACCCGGACGCGGACGATGATGACGATCGGCTCACCGCGCGGCCCACGGCTCGCACCCAGGACGAAGAGCTCGTCGAGCCCGGCGAGCCGGGCGAGGTGCCCTGAGGCGGCAGCGCCGGGCCGCCGGTGATCAGGACGACGATGGGGCGCACCGCACGCGCCTTGCGTGCTGCACACCCCATCGCTTCCTTGCGGTCGCGACGACCGCCGAGGAGCTACTTCGCGGGAGCCGGCTCCGCAGCGGGGGCCGCCGGAGTCGAGGACTTCTTCGCCTTCTTGGCCTTCTTCGTGCTCTTCGGAGCGTCGGTCTTGGCAGCGTCGTCAGCGAATGCGGCGAACGAGGTGGCGAGAACCAGCGCGGCGATCAGCTTCTTCATGTGAATGGAACTCCTCGGGCGACTGCGTCACGACGGCAGCGAGATGCTGCGTCGGGTGCAATCAGAGCACCGAACGTGCCAGCGGGGTGAGCCCGACTTTGCGCCGGACCCACCCCGCCAGTGTGCAACTCAGGTGCGAAAAGCTGCTTACTTCTTCGCCGGCTCGGCAGCGGCCGGAGCCGGGGCCGGGGTCGCCGGCTTCTCGGTCTTCGTCTCGGTGGACTTCTTCTCGGTCGACTTCTTCTCGGTCTTCGCCGCGTCCTTCTTGGCAGCGTCGTCGGCGAGAGCGGCGAACGAGGTGGCGAGAACGAGGGCAGCGATCAGCTTCTTCATGGATTGCTCCTTGGGTTGGGAACAGCGGCGGGGCCATAGGCAGATGGCGTGCCACATCGCGCAATCCAGCGACTCCTGCGTACGCGTGCCCCGATCTGGGGACGCCGTCCGCACCTCCGAGCAGAGGGGTGAGGAGTTTTTCCCCAACACTGGCGTTACAGTGCTCTTGCAACCACGGCCCGGGCTGCCCCTGGGCTGTGAGAGGATGCCGCCCCCGCCGTGAATGGATCCCTGTCGTTCCGCCGCTATCGCGCGGCGTTCTTCTTCGTCGTGGCCCTTCTGGCCGCGGTCACCGCCTTCACGCTCTGGAACGAGCTGCGGACCAACGCGCGCATCGACGAGCTCTTCGGCGCCGCGCTCGAGCGAGAGGCGCTGATTGCCCGGATCCGCGTGGATGCGGCCGTCCTCGAGAACACGGTGGACGATCACATCCGGGCCACCGATGACGATGCCCGGCAGATCGCCGACGCGCGGATGGAGGAGACGCTCGCCGACGCGAAGGAGGCCCGTTTGGCCTACACCCAGGGGCTCCCCGAGGGCGAGAAGGAGCTCTGGAAGCGGTTCGACGAGACGGCGCGAGCGCTGGCCCAGTCGGCCCGTGTGGCGCTGCGCTTCTCCAACCGGCGCGAGGCGGAGCGCGCGCGCCAGCATCTCGAGGCCGAGCTCCGCCCCATCGCCGAGCAGCTGAACGCGCTGGCCGGCGAGCTGGCGCACAAGGACGCGCAGGAGACCCGCGCCCTGCTGCATCGTCGGGAGAGCCTGCGGACCAAGACCACCTTCGTCGGCGCGCTGGTCGCCCTCTCCGCGGTGGCGCTCGCGGTGGCGGTGGGCACGTCGATGGTGCGGGTGCTCCGGCGGCAGGAGCACACCATCCAGCAGCAGCTCGCCGAGCTCGACCGGCGCAACCACGAGCTCGACGCGTTCGCCAGCCGGGTGGCGCACGATCTGGTGTCACCGCTCAGCCCGCTGCGCGGCTACCTGACGCTGATCCGGCGATCCGAGTCGGTGACAGACCCCGACGTGAAGGAGATGCTCTCCGACGCCGAGACCAGCGCCACTCGCATGGCCGAGCTGGTCGAGGCCCTGCTGCGGTTCTGCCGCGCAGGCAAGCGGAGCGAGGGACCTCCCTGCGAGCTGGACACGGCGGTGAGCGCGATCCTCCTCGAGCAGGATCAGGTCGCTGCGCTGAACGGGGTGGTCATCGAGCGGAAGCTCGCCCGCCAGGTGTCGGTGGACGTTCCCGCCCAGCTCGTCCAGTCGATTGCCCAGAATCTGATCTCCAATGCGGTGAAGTACTCCGCGGGCCGGCCGGGAGCGCGGGTGGTGGTGTACGCCGGCCGTGAGGGCGACGAGGCGGTGCTCGAGGTGACCGACAACGGGCCAGGAATGAGCGAGGCGGTGCTGGCCAGGCTGTACCAGCCCTTCTTCCGGGCTCCCGAGGCGCGCGGCCTCCCCGGTCAGGGTCTGGGGCTGGCGACCACCAAGCGGCTGGTGGAGGCGCACGGCGGCACTCTCCGCGTCCGCAGCGCCCCGGGCACCGGCACCACCGCCACGGTGCGGTTCCCGAGCGTCGATCGCCCGAGGAGCGAGGGGGCGCGGTCGCAGAAGACCGTCCCCGGGGAGCTCGTGTCAGCGCGATGAGCCTTTCAGGAATCCTGGTCGTCGACGACGATCCTCACGCCCGCGGTCTGCTGCGGAGGCTCCTGGGACCGCTGGGTCAGGTGTCCGAGGCGGCCTCGGCGCCGGCCGCCGAGGAGATCCTCAAGGGCACGGTGCCGGTGGACGTCGTGCTCACCGACATGGCGATGCCGGACCCGGACGATGGACTCCGGGTCCTCCGGGCCACGCTGGCAAGGAACCCGGACACGCCGGTCATCGTGCTGACCGCCTTCGGCAACATCGAGGGAGCGCTGGACACCATCCAGAAGGGCGCCTTCGACTACCTGGCCAAGCCGTTCGACGTCGACGCCATCGTCCGGGTGGTCCGGCGAGCGCTCGAGCAGCGACGGCTGGTGGAGGAGAACAAGAGTCTCCGCGCACGGGTGAAGCAGCAGGAGCTCGTGGGCCGCAGCGCAGCCATCCTCGAGGTCTACAAGCAGGTGGCCCGGGCGGCGGCGACCAACGTGCCGGTGCTGATCACCGGCGAGACCGGCACCGGGAAGGAGCAGGTGGCGCGGAGTCTCCACCAGCGCTCGCCCCGGAGCGCTGGCCGGTTCGTGGCGGTGGACTGCGGGGCCATCGCCGAGTCGCTGATGGAGAGCGAGCTGTTCGGACACGCCCGGGGAGCGTTCACCGGGGCATCCGGTGCGCGGCGCGGCCTCTTCGAGGAGGCCAACGGCGGGACCATGTTCCTCGACGAGATCGGCGACATCGGGCCGAAGATCCAGAGCCAGCTCCTCCGCACGCTGCAGGAGGGGGAGATCCGCCGGGTGGGCGAGAGCACGCCGATCCGCGTGGACGTGCGCGTCGTCGCCGCCACCAACAAGGACCTCAAGGCGCGGGTGGGCGAGGGGAAGTTCCGCGAGGACCTGCTCTACCGGCTGGACGTGGTGCACCTCCACCTGCCGCCCCTCCGGGAGAGGCGGGAGGACATCCCGGCGCTGGTGGACCACTTCGCCGGCCTTCACGCCCGGGGCGGTGTGCGGCCGGTCGTGACCGAGGAAGCGATGGCGCGGCTGGTGGCATACGACTGGCCGGGGAACGTGCGACAGCTGGAGAACGTGGTGGCCCGGGCACTGGCCCTGAACATCACCGGGGTGCTCGGGCCGGCGGATTTTCCCGAGCCCATCGGGGATGCGCCGAAGAAGCTCGCCGGCCTCGCCTCGGACATGCCCACGCTCGCCGAGCTGAACCGGCGGTACGCGCAGCACGTGCTGACCATGGTGGGCGGGAACAAGAGCGAGGCCGCACGGCTGCTCGAGGTGGACCGGAAGACGCTCTCCAAGCTGGTGGAGCCTCAGGATCGGGCCGCGCAGGCGGAGGCTCCCGCGGCCGAGGACGTTCCTCCCCGGCCCGCCGGGCCC
>JBKPMY010000133.1:0-15079 GCA_046732375.1 Myxococcota bacterium | reverse complement strand
GAACACACCTGGCCCGACATGGTTCCCGGCGCCGCCGCTGCCCTCACCGGTGCCGGACCCGCCTTCGCGCGACAAGGAGTGCCCGCGCTTTGCACAGGGCGTCCCGGAAATTGACCCGTCAGGCCACGGATCTACCGTTCGGCGCCGTGTCCAGCTCCGAGCTCGCGCCTTCGACCTCTCCCGGAACCTCGCTCGAATCGCTCTCGCGGACCGCGGCTGATGCGCTCCGCCGCGCGCTCGAGGCCTCCACCTCGGGGAGCGTGCTCTCGACGCAGGTCGAGGAGGACTTGCGCTCGGCCCTGGTCGGGCTCGAGGCCATCCATGCCCATCTCGAGGACCTGGTCTCCACGTTGCTCGAGCCGCGACCCACGCCGCTCTCGCTGGTCGAGGCCGCGGACGATTCGCGAGCCCAGGCCGCGCTCCTCGCCCTCGAGGAGACGCTGACCTCGCTCCGTCGCCGTCTGGGCCAGGCCGCCGCGCAGCTGCGCATCCGCCCCGAGCCTGCCTAGTCGCCCCACGGCGAGGCGTCCTGCAGCCGCAGTGGGCCCGACGACGGTGCGCATGGAGATCCACGGCGTGGATCTGTCCACGGCTGCCGTGACCGCTGTGTCGCAGCCGCCCTGGGCCCGACGACGGTGCGCGTGGAGATCCTCAGCGTGGATCTATCCGCGGCTGCCGTGACCGCTGTGCCGCAGCCGCCGTGGGCCCGACGACGGTGCGCATGGAGATCCACAGCGTGGATCTGTCCGCGGCTGCCGTGACCGCTGTGCCGCAGCCGCCGTGGGCCCGACGACGGTGCGCATGGAGATCCTCAGCGTGGATCTGTCCGCGGCTGCCCTGACCGCTGTGCCGCAGCCGCCGTGGGCCCGACGACGGTGCGCATGGAGATCCACAGCGTGGATCTGTCCGCGGCTGCCGTGAGCGCTGTGCCGCAGCCGCCGTGGGCCCGACGACGGTGCGCATGGAGATCCTCAGCGTGGATCTGTCCGCGGCTGCCGTGACTCAGAGGCCAGCGAAGGAGAGGCCCAGCCGGGCGACGCCGCCGAGCACCAGCAGCCACGCCGGATTCACCTCGAAGCGAACCGCGGTGAGCGCCGTGGCCGCGGCGATTCCCACCTCCAGCTTCGCGTCGAAGCTCCCGCCGAGGGTGATGGCGGCGGCAGCCATCAGCCCCACCACTGCCGGGGTGAGACCACGGAGCGCCGCGCGCACCCAGCGCCGTGACCGCACCCGGTCCAGCCACGTTCCGAGCAGGCCCACCAGCGCGAAGGGTCCGGAGAAGATGGCCACCGTCGCCACGCTGGCCCCGAGCCACCCGTGCTGCAGGTAGCCGATGAAGGTGGCCATCAGCAGCACCGGTCCGGGGGTGATCTTCCCGATCGCCACCGCATCGGCGAACTGGCGATCGGTGATCCACTCGTGGGCGTGCACCATCTGGCGGAGGTGGGGAATGATCGCGAAGCCGCCACCGTACGCGCCGAGCCCGGTCCGGAAGTAGACCACCGTCATCTCGATCAGCTTGGCGTCGAGACCCGTGGCATGGACCAGCGCGGCGATCGCCGCCAGCGCGCCCACCAGCACCGGGAGGTGAAGCGTCGTGCTCGTCTCGGTGGGTGGTGGTGGCTTGGGCGCGCTCGGAGGCTGGTCGTCGCGGGAGTCCAGCAGCGCACCGTCCTCGGGCAACGCGACCGGGCCGCGCTTGCCGCCCACGATTCCCCGCGCCCGTGCGATCGCCGGACGTGCGCCGAGGTCGACCGCCAGGCCGGAGCAGATGGCGAGCAGCACCACCTCCGCCGGCGAGGCGCTTCCCAGCGCGGAGAGGAGGAGCGCGCCGGCCGCCACCCCCATCTGCCAGAGCTGATTCACCCCGGTGCGGACCATCTTCAGCGTGATGGCGCAGATGATGCCCACCACCGCCGCGTTGAAGCCCGCGAGGAGCCGGTCCGCCGACGGCAGCGTTCCGAAGCGCACGTACACCCAGGAGAGCACGCCCACCGCCAGAACCCCGGGAAGCACGAAGCCCACGTACCCGGCCGCTGCGCCGACCCATCCCCCGAAGCGCATTCCGATGTAGGCCAGGGCGTTCGCCGCCGCTCCACCAGGAAGCATCTGCGAGACGGTCATCGTGTTCGTGAACTCGCGCTGCGTGAGCCAGCCGCGCTTCTTCACCACCTCACCGTCGATCTGCGAGAGCACGCTGATGCCGCCGCCGAAGCCCACGCAGCCCAGCCAGAAGGCGGTGGTGAAGAGGTCTCGTCGAGAGGGTCGTTCGCGGCTTGTGGAGCGCGCGGTGGCTTTTCGGAGCCATTCCGCGGTGCTGCCGAGGACACTGCTCATGGGAGCACTGACGACTCTAGCGCGAAGGAGATTCTTCGCGAGTCCCGCCCGGCGGGGCGCCACCGGTCGAACGCCCGCCTGGCGACGCGTCTGCGGCCGCAGCGTCGAGCAGTGCACCATGGACGTCCGTCCAGGTCGCACGGTCCTCGGTGATCTCCCACCCGCTCCTTGCGAGCCGTCGCCCGAGCGCCTCGGCTACCGGACGACCACGCCGCGCTGCGACGAGAGTCAGCAGCTCGTAGTCCTCGAGCCCGTCCCGGACCGTCTTGAGCCGGAGCGAGGAGACGAGCTGAGGCGCCTCGTCTCCCAGATGCTCGCGCGTGCCGGGATAGAAGAAGGTTCCGTCCCCATTGCCACCAAACCTCCAGACGTCGCGCCACGGCTGGCCGTCCTTCTCCCAGGCCGACAGCGTGTCGAAGTACAGCTCGCCCTCGATCCGGTCGAGGAACGCCAGGACACCCATCGCGCGGTTCCGCGGTCCCGAGTGGTCGATCATGTAAGACGCCCATCCGGTCATCGAGGCCGCGAGCGCGGGGTCCCGGGGCGGCCCGTCACATCCGTGAAACATGCAGCTCTGGTACCACCACAGTTGCTGCCCCGGGCTGAGGCGCGCGCGCAGGGCCGACGCCGGCGCGGGCGGAATAGGGCACAGGCGGCGCCCCGGCCGACCAAACATGCACACCATCACCGGCGCGACGATGTCCGCGGCGTCGAAGAGCGCCGGCCGGTAGGTGGTCACGAGCAGGGGGAGGTGCCCCACCGCGCGGGTGAGCTCCGCCTGTCTTCGCACCAGCGGGTCATCCTTCGGCGCGGGCTCGTCCTTGGCGTAGTACCAGAGCAGCTGGCGCCAGCCCCGCTCGGCGAAGTGTGCCTCCCAGGCATGGAAGTACGCCACGCGCTCGTCCCAGGTGAGGCGAGGGTCGTCATGGACATTGGTGTTGGTGAAGCGGGCGCCGGAGGGGAGCGCGGTCCCGCCGAGGACCTCGGCCATCTCCGCGTCGTAGAGACGAAAGTCGACCACCCGGGTGCCGTCGGGTCCGGGACGCGAGGGCAGCGGGTCGATGGTCATCCCGTACCCGCTGAGCCGGTGCTCGAGCAGCGCGCGGCCGGCAGCCCGGAGCAGCGCGCTGCCTTCCGGCGATTCGCGCCGCACCCCGAATCCGTGCACCAGGACGTACACCCCGAGCCCCCAGGTGTTCTTCAGGGACGAGGTCGCGGGGATGTCCACCGGCGCGACCGAAAGCTCGAGCGGCAAGCTGGTCCGGGGCGCATCCCGGAACGTCACCGCGAGTTCCCCGGAGTACTTCCCGGGCTCCACCCCGGCCGGGACGCAGAGCTCGAGGTAGAGCACCAGCGGGCGCTCCGCGGTGGATCGCGCAGGGAGCACGGCGGGATTGGTGCCGCCACGGGCCTTGTGGACGGGGAGGAGCGGGTCGGGCCAGAGGCCGGTGGCCCCACCCCCCGCGGTGGCCCGGGTGAGGGTCATCCACTCCTCGCGGAAGACTCGCACCGAAATCCCCGTTCGCCCGGGCCCACGGAGTGGTGCCACGTCGGCGGACAGCGCCTCGGCCGGCGGAGAGACGTAAATCTGAAGTCCTTCGCACTCACCCCGAGCGGCCCTGAGCTTCGCTTCCCCCACTGCCTCGAGTGGCTGTCCGGGCCGGACCTTCGCCAGCGCCGGCACGGGGACCAGGCGCGGAGAGGCAACGAGCGCGGCGAGGAGAATGAGGGACAGCGGGAACACGCCTGGAAGCGTGTCTAGCGGTTCCGCGCCAGGGCGGAGGGGTCCAGCGCGCGGCCCGGCTTGTAGTCCGTCCACTCCACGACGACCGGGCCCAGCGCGAAGTCCGCCTCCATGCGCATCGGGACGTGGGCCGCGTCGTCGCTGAACCACATCCGGACCTCGCGGGCCGACAGGTTCCCGGAGAACTCGGTGCGGAGCCGGACCTTGATCGCCTGCCGTACGCCGAGCGGCGTCTCCAGGGGTCCGCGGCCCTCGACCTCGGCCAGGCCCCGGAAGAGCTTCGCGCCGGTGAAGATGGGCAGGGAGATCGTGTCCCCGTCCGCGAGGCGGGCGGTGCGGAGGAAGAACACCGCCGAGGCCACGTCGCAGGCGCCCGGGGGCACCTCGACCTTCGATTCCTTCGGAGACTCACCCTCGTTCTGGCGGAAGACCTGCGCCTGTCCGGCGCTCCGATCGAAGTCGATCTTCAGGCGTCGGCGCTTCCGGTTCTCTTCCGAGTACATCTCCAGGCCCCGCGAGCGGCCACTCGCCGGATCCCACCAGGAGATGATCCTGTTCCGGATCGGGTACACGACCAGATCGGAGCGCCCGTTGGTCACGAGGGGCAGGCTTCCGGGACGGTCCGGGGACTCGGCCCCCACCGTCACGTCGGCGGTTCCAGCCGGGAGTCCGAGCCAGCGCAGCTGGTAGATGATCTGCTCGCCAGGACCGAGTGATCCTTCCGGGGTTGCACCGGGGGCAGCGGCGAGAAGCAGTGCCAGGACCACGGTCACGGAGTGAAGTTTACCCCTGCTGACTCGGGGATGCTCGCTTCGTTCCCCCACTCCACCCGGGCAGCCCGGTGCCCGCCCGGCGGTCCGGCGTAGACTCGAGGCCCCATGCCCATCGACAGGAACGCTGAAGAAGAGGACCTGCGGGAGGAGGGTCGGCGTCGGGCCTACACCGACTACGACTGCCCTTCTTGCAACGCCAACAACCCCACAGAGATGGCTCTCCGCGACGGGGATGAGACCCGGTGCAACTACTGCGGGACCGAGTACAAGGTCCGCATCACCGACGAGGGCCGGCTCCGCCTCAAGGAACTGTGACACCTCGGCGCGCGCGCTCCCCGAAGATCGCGCTCCCGACCCGGACCACCGTCGCGCCCTCCTCGATGGCGGTCTCGAAGTCGTGGGTGCTCCCCATCGACAGACCGGCGAGCCCGTGCTCCCGCCCCAGCGCGGCGAGCGCGCGGAAGAACGGCCGCACCTCGTCCGCGGTGGCGAGCGGCGGCATCGTCATCAGCCCCACCAGCCGGAGCCCCGGCAGTGGCTTGACGGCATCGATCAGCGGCGCGAGCTCGGCCGGGGCGACGCCGCTCTTCGTGCCCTCGCCGCCCACGTTCACCTCCACGTACACGTCGAGCGGGGTTCCGGTTCGCCGGCGCGAGAGCTCCTGCGCCACCTCCAGGCGGTCGAGGGCATGAAAGACGTGCGCCGACCGGGCCACGTACCGCGCCTTGTTGGTCTGGAGCGTACCGATCGCGTGCCAGCGTAGGCCCTGGAGGTCCGAGAGCGCGTCGGACTTGTCCCGGAGCTCCTGGGCGTAGTTCTCGCCGAAGGCGCGGGCGCCGGCGGCGTACGCGGCGCGAATGGCCTCGGGCGTCTGCAGCTTGCTGACCGCAACGACCTCGACCGAGCCCGGAGGCCGGCCGGTGCGGGTCTCGGCCGCCCTGACCCGGTCCAGCACCGCCCTCCAGCTCGTCGCCATGTCGGTCATCGCTCTTCCCAGGGAAGGATGTAGCCAGCGTCGCGCAGCAACGCGAGCGTCTCCACCAGCGGCAGGCCGACGACCGCGCTGTACGAACCCTCGATGCGCTCGACCAGGAATCCCCCGATGCCCTGCACCGCGTAGGCGCCTGCCTTGTCCATCGGCTCACCGGTCGAGACGTACCAGCGGAGAGCGGCCTCGCTCGCGGCGGCGAACGTCACTGACGCGATCACGCACCTCGCCCCGGCGCCAGCGACCGCCACGGCCGTCATGACCTGGTGAGTCCGGCCGCTCAAGGCGCGGAGCATCTCCAGCGCTTCCTCCGCGGTTCCCGGCTTCCCGAGGATCCGGCCCTCGAGGACCACGCTGGTGTCCGCAGCCAGCACCGTGTCGTTTGGGTGACGGACGTGGACGGCCTCGGCCTTCTGCCGGGCGAGCCGGAGCACGTACTGCTCCGCAGGCTCTTCCTCCTGGACGTTCTCGTCCAGGTGCGCAGGATCGATGCGGAGCGGAATTCCCAGCTGCTCGAGCAGCGCGCGACGGCGCGGGCTGGCCGAGGCGAGTACCAGAGGGGACACGGGAGGCATGCGCGACCCACCCGTCTACCGAAACCACGGTTGACCTGCCACGCCAGCCCCGTCGATGGTGACAGGTGGGATGAGGGCGACGGACCTTCTCGCAGCGCTGCGCCGGACGGTGGAGCAGCTGGCTGCGTTCAACGAGCTGGCCAAGGCGCTGACCTCCACGCTCGAGTCCCGCGAGGTGCTCGGGCTGGTGATGCAGAAGGTGTCCGCGCTGCTCCGGCCCGCCAACTGGTCGCTCCTCCTCCACGACGAGGCGACCGACAGCCTCTACTTCGAGATCGCGGTGGGCATGGGCGCCGACCGGCTCCGGAACGAGCGCATCGTGGTGGGTGAGGGCATCGCCGGGACCGCGTTCCGCACCGGCAAGCCGCGCCTGGTGGATGACGTGCGCACCGCGCCCGATTTCTCGCCCCGCTTCGACGCGCTCACCGAGTTCAGGACCGGCTCGGTACTGGCCGTTCCGCTGATCTTCCGCGGTCGGGCGCTGGGGATCATCGAGCTGGTGAACGGGGAAGGGGACCCGCGCTTCGGCGAGGAGGACCTCGCCGCGGTGATGGCCATCGCCGACTTCGCCGCCATCGCCATCCAGAATGCTCGCGACTTCCAGCGAGTCCAGGAGCTCACCCTGGTGGATGAGCACACCGGCCTGGGCAACGTCCGCTCGCTGCGGAAGCAGCTCGACGCCGAGGTGACCCGCGCCCGGAGCCTGGGCCACCCGCTCTCGCTTCTCTTCCTCGACCTGGATCACTTCAAGACCGTGAACGACAGCCACGGTCATCTGGTGGGAAGCGCGCTGCTCCGCGAGGTGGGCGTGATCCTGCGTGAGGAGCTCCGGCCGGTGGACGCAGCCTTCCGCTACGGGGGAGACGAGTACGCGGTGATGCTGGTGGAGGTGGACACCCGGAGCGCGGTGCAGACCGCGGAGCGGATCCTCGCCCGCTTCCGGACCCACCGGTTCGGGAAGGGATCCGGGCTCGACCTGCGAGTGACCGCGAGCCTGGGGATCGCCGGCTGTCCCGAGCACGCGTCGGAGTCCACCGAGCTCATCGAGGCGGCGGACCGGGCGATGTACCTGGTCAAGGCCCGCGGCCGTGACGGGCTGGCGATCGCGCCGAGCTGAGCGTTCGCGGGCCTGTTTTCAGCCCTCGGCGACGTTCGGTGCGACGAGCTCCTCGTTCCGGACGATCCTCGCCGACTTCTTGAGCGCCTCGACGTAGGACTCCGTGAGCTCGGCCTGGCGCTGGCGCAGCGCCTCCTCCCGCAGCTCGCCCTTCTGGGCCTGGAAGGTCGCGTCGTCCGCGTGCTGCCGCGCGGTGATCTCCGCCACGACGAAGGCCTCCCCGGAGCGGAACACGCCGGGGAGTGGGCCGGGCCCCTTCATCCCGAAGGCGGCCGCGTGGAGCTCGGGCGCGGCCCCGAGCCGGGGGATGCTCGGGCTACTCTTCGGGAAGCTCCCGGTGTCGATGGCCCGGGGCCGGTCGGCCGGCTCGACCGCCTGGGCGTCCTGGTCCTTCTTGTCCGGGAACTGGGTGGCGAGCGTGGTGCCCTTCTGGAGCGCCGCGGCGGACTTCCTGGCATCGGCCTCGGCCAGGACGGAGGCCCGCTCCTTCTTCACCAGGACCTGGGCAATCTCCCCGGAGACCGAGGCGAGCGGCTTCTCCTCGGCCGGCTTCTTCTCCTCCACCTCGATCAGGTGCCAGCCGAAGGGAGTCAGCACCGGCTCGGACAGCTCGCCGATCTTGAGGTTGAAGGCGGCCTGCGCGAACGCGGGGACGAAGGTGCTCCGCTCGTTCCACCCCAGCTCGCCACCCTGGGCCTTGCTCCCGGTGTCGTCCGACGACTCCTTCGCCACCGCGGCGAAGTCCTTCCCACCCTGGATCTGCTTGCGGAGCTCGAGGGCCCGGTCGTGCGCCTTGACCTTCTCGTCCTCGGAGGGGTTGCGGTTCATCCGGACGAGGATGTGCCGGAGCCGGACCTGCTCCCCCTTGGAGTAGGTGCGCTTGTTCGCCTCGAAGTAGGCGGCGATCTCCTTGGCGTGGGCCTTCTCCCAGGCCGACACCTCGGCGGGGGTCGGCTGCTTGATCTTCGCCGCGTAGGCGGCGGGGTCGAACTTGACCACCGACAGGCTGACCGCGTCCCCCTCCCGCAGGAAGCGGGCCCGGAGCTCGTCGTCCGAGACCTCGGCCGTGTCTGCGACCATCGCCAGCAGGCGCTGGGCGGCCATCCGGCGCCGGAGCCCGGCCTCGTAGTCGGGTGGGGACTTCCGGACGTAGGCCTGGAGGACCTGGGTGTAGGTCTCGGCGTCGAAGTGCCCGTCCTTCTGGAAGCTCGGGTCCTTGCGGATCGCGTCCAGCAGGTCGATGTCGGACACGGTGATCCCGTGGGCCTCCGCGGCCTGCTCCAGCAGCTCGGTGGTGATGAGCTGGTCCAGCACCCGGGCCGGAATCCCGAACTGCCGGGCCAGGGCCTCGGGGAGGTCACCTCCGCCCCGCGCCCGGAGCGCCTCCAGCTGCTGGGCATAGGCCCGGCGGAACTCCGCCAGGGAGATCTCTTTCCCGTTGACCCGGGCCGCCGCGTCCTTCACCGAGGAGGTGAGGGGGGCGTTGCAGCCGCGGCTCCCCGGTCCGAACTGCAGGATGAAGACCAGGGCGATGGCGAAGATGAAGAGGTAGGAGAAGAAGCGTCGGGCGTCGAATCCGGAGCTCATCGGTGCGTGTCGGAAGGGTGCTCGCCCGCGGCGGCAAGAGGCCAGCCGGCCTCGGGAAGCATCCTTGACCCTCTAGGGGAGCGACTGTGAAAATACAAGGACTTCCGCAGCAATGAGAAGGGTCTCCTCAGCACGTGCTGTCTTTTCTCCGGCGTCACCGTGAGCCACTGCTCGTCTGCCTCATCCTCGCGTACGCGCTGGGGATGTTCCTCGGCTCGAGCCGCCGTGTGCGCGAGCCCAATCTCGTGGATCGGATCGCGCTCGCGGTGACCGCACCGGTGCAACGCGCCGCGGTCGCGACCATCGACGGAACGGCGAATGCGTGGCACCAGTACGTGTCGCTGCGCAACGTCCGCCGCGAGAACGCGTTGCTCGAGGAGGAGAACACGAAGCTCCGCGCCGACGTGGTCGGCCTTGCCGAGGCTCGCGCGGAGAACGAGCGCCTCCGCCGGCTGGTGCACTACGACGAGATCAGCCCCGGGCCGAAGGTCGTGGCGCGCGTGCTGGGCATCAATCCCGACCCGAATCGCCTGACGCTGCGGATCGATCGCGGCGAGGGCGACGGCGTGCGGCGCGGCCAGGCGGTGGTGACGGCCGACGGCGTGGTCGGCCAGGTGCTCCGCGCCACCGCGAGCGCCGCCGACGTGCTGGTGGTGTTCGATCCCAACTGCCGGCTCGGCGGCCGCATCCAGCGGACCCGGTCGCGAGTGGGCGTCTCCGGCGCGGGGGACGAGCAGGCGCTGAAGCTGGAGTACCTCCTGCGCACCGAGGACCTCGAGGAAGGTGACCTGGTCGTGACCTCCGGGACCGACGGGGTCTACCCGCCGGGTCTGGTGGTGGGCCGGGTCACCGGCGTGCAGCGGCAGAACAGCGGGATGTTCCTCAACGCCGGCATCCTCCCGGCGGTGAACTTCACCAGGGTGGAGGAGGTGGTGGTGCTCGCGCCACAACCGGCTGCGTCCTTCCCCACCCGCACCGACGGCCAGGGGCGCCGATGAAGCTCGCGCTCACGCTGGTGCTGACGCTGCTCTTCCTGGCGCTGGAGTCGGTGGCGGTGAAGTACGTGGGCCTCGGCGTCGCCCGGATCGACGTCACGGTGGCCATCGTCGCCTTCCTCTCCCTGCGGGCCGGACTGCTCGAGGGCGCGGTGGCCTCCTACGCGGTCGGCTACCTCCTCGATCTCATGACCGGCCGGCCCACCGGCCTCTACACGCTGCTCGCGGTGGTGACCTTCCTCCTCGGGCGCGTCGCGGGCTCGCTGGTGGACGTGCGGTCCGCGAGGTCCTTCGCGCTCTTCGCCATGGCCGCAGACGCGACCCACGGGCTGCTCGCCTGGGGCATCGGCTCGGTGAGCGGCGGGCAGATGGCCCTCTCCGGGCTCTCGGGGTTGCCGCTGGAGGTGTTCCTCACCGGGCTCGCCGCGCTCCTCCTCTATCCGCTGCTGAAGCGGTTCGGGCTCGGCGCCGAGCGGCGGGATCCGAGGCTCCTTTCCCCATGACGCTCGGGCAGACCAGCGCGGGAAAGGACCTCAAGGCGCGCTACCTCTGGCTGGGTCTGGTGATGATCGCCGGGCTCCTGCTCCTCGCCGGGCGACTGTACCGGCTGCAGATCGCGCACGGCGACGAGTACTCGGCCAAGTCGGTCGCCAACTTCGTGAAGGAGATCCGGGTCAAGGCGGATCGGGGGATCATCAAGGATCGCCGCGGGGAGATCCTGGTCGACAGCCGCCCCTCCTTCGACGTCTTCATCACCCCGGCATTCTGCGAGAGGTGCTCGGAGGAGGTGCTGCCCCGACTCTCCGGCTGGCTGGCCTGGGACGACGAGCAGATCAAGCACGTGGAGCAGCTGCTCCGTGCTGCGAAGCGCAGCGCGCCCTTCCAGCCGGTGCCGGTGCAGCTGGACCTGAACCGCGACGAGCTGGACACCCTCAACGCGCACAAGCTCGAGCTGCCTGGCGTGGACTGGCCGGCGGTTCCCCACCGCAACTATCGCACCGGCACCGTCCTGCCCCACGTGGTGGGGTACATGAACGAGATCACCCAGGACGAGCTCGATCGCCTGAACGGCCAGGGTGAGGGCTACGCGCTCGGCGACTTCATCGGCCGTCGCGGGGTGGAGCGCTTCTTCGAGCGCCGCCTCCGCGGCAAGGACGGGAGCCGCAAGGAGGTGGTCAACGCCCGTGGCGAGACCATCCAGGAGCTGAGCGAGCTGATTACCGGCGAGGCCACCGTGGCCAGCACGCCCGGCGACAACGTGGTCCTCAGCATCGACATGCGGCTGCAGGCCGCGGCGGAGAAGGCGTTCCCCGGCACGGCGGGTGCCGTCGTGGCGATGGACGTCCGCTCGGGCTTCATCCTGGCGATGGTGTCCCGGCCGGGGTTCGACCCCAACATCCTCACCGGGCGGGTGACGCCGGCGCAGCTGGCAGCCCTGCACAAGGACCCGCTGCAGCCGATGATCTTCCGCCCGGCGCAGCAGCACTACAGCCCGGGCTCGACCTTCAAGACCCTGAGCATGTTCGCCGCGCTCTCCAGCAGGAGCTTCAGCCCGCACAGCACCGTGAGCTGTGGTGGCGGGTACCGGCTCGGCGCCCGCATGTGGCGCTGCCACAAGGACGCCGGACACGGCCTGGTGGACGCCCGCAGGGCGCTGCAGCAGTCGTGCGACACCTGGTTCTACAAGGTGGCGGACACCCTGGGCCTGGATCCGATCGCCGCCACCGCCCGCGGCTTCGGCCTCGGTGCCCCGACCGGCATCGGCGTCGTGGCCGAGGTGCCCGGCATCATGCCCGACAGCGCCTACCACGACCGGGTCACCCCCGGCGGGTACACCAAGGGAATGGCGCTCAACAGCGTCATCGGACAGGGCGACGTGAACGTGACCCCGCTTCAGCTGACGATGGCCTACGCCGCGGTCGCCAACGGAGGGCATCTCTACAAGCCACAGCTGGTGCGCCGGCTGGAGACGCCGGACGGACGCACCCTCCAGGAGTTCCAGCCGGAGGTGGTCCGCGAGCTGGACCTCGACCCGGACGCGCGCCGCCTGGTGGTGGACGCGCTGTCCTCGGTGGTGAACGAGGTCGGCGGCACCGCGTACCGTGCCCGCCTGCCGGACGTCCACATCGCCGGGAAGACCGGGACCGCGCAGGTCATCGCCCTGGGCAAGACGCGCCTGAAGAAGGAGGCGATGACCTACTGGCAGCGTGACCACGCCTGGTTCGCCTCGTTCGCTCCCGCCGAGGATCCGGAGGTCGCGGTGGTGGTGCTGAACGAGCACGGCGGACACGGAGGCATGGACGCGGCGCCCACCGCCACCGCGCTCATCAAGAAGTACTTCGAGCTCAAGCGCGAGGACGCCAACGCCACCATCGCCGCCTCCACCGCGCTCCCGACGATGCCGGTACGGCCCGCGCCGCCACCGCAGGCCTCGCACCCGCCTCCGCTCCCGGAGAGCGTGCCGGCAGAGCCGGAGGCCGTGCCTTCCGTCGCGCAGGTGCCCACGACCCCCTCCGAGGGCGCGCGGTGATGCAGCTGCGGATCGAGCGCCGGATGGTGCTCAAGATTCCCTGGGGCCTGGTGGGCGTGACCCTGGCCATCGCCCTGCTGGGCATCTGGAACCTGGCCTCGGCCTCCCGGCCGCCGCACACCCCGCTCTGGGCGCGGCAGCTCCTGAACCTCGGGGTGGGGGTGACCGCGGGCGTGCTGATCGCCCTGATGGACTACCGCTTCATCCAGCGGATGGCCTGGCCCATCTACGGGGCGAACGCGGCGGCGCTGATGGCGCTCAAGTTCATCGGCCACCGGGCGAAAGGCGAGGCGAGCTGGATCGCCCTCGGGCCTTTGCGGGTGGAGCCGGCCGAATTCATGAAGCTCGCGCTGATCATCGCCCTCGCGCGCTTCTTCCACGACGACTACCGCGAGGGTGAGGCGCCCTACGGCCCGGTGAGGCTGTGGAAGCCGCTCCTGCTCACCGTGGTCGCGGCGGGGCTGGTGCTCCCGGACCTCGGGAACACGATGATGATCCTCCTCACCGCCTGCACCATCCTGGTCTTCTCCAGACTGCGGCTGTGGGTGCTCGGGGTTGGGGTGGCCGGTTTGCTCGCCGTCTCGCTGGTGATCTGGAACGACTACGTGCGTGATCCGTCGGACGGGCACCGCACGCTCGTCCGCCAGGTCCTGAAGCGTCACCAGAGTCAGCGCATCGCCGGATGGCTGTCGCCCGAGTCGGACCTGAAGGGCTCGGGTTACCACGCCGCGCAGTCGAAGATCGCCGTCGGCTCGGGGGGGCTGCTGGGGAAGGGCTGGCGGCAGGGGACCCAGACCGGGCTGTTCTTCCTCCCCGAGCAGCACACCGACTTCATCTTCTCGGTCTGGGCCGAAGAACACGGCTTCCTGGCCTCGCTGCTGCTACTGGGTCTGTACGGCCTCATCTTCGCCTTCGCCCTCGGTGTGGCGATGCAGGCCCGTGACCGCTTCGGAGCCTTCGTGGCGGTAGGCGTTGCGGCGATGATCTTCTGGCAGGTCTTCGAGAACATCGGGATGGTGGTGGGGCTGCTCCCGGTCACCGGCATCACGCTCCCGCTGATGAGCTACGGTGGCTCGTCGATGATGAGCATCCTCCTCTCGCTCGGGCTGCTGGCGAGCATCGCCATGCGCCGGCACATGTTCTGAGCCCGGTTGCTGGCGCGCTCCTGCGCGCTCCTGCAGGCGTCCCCCTGGTACGGCGGGCTGAGCCGGCGATGGCCCGTCGGCTTCGGGCGAGTGTCGCGCTTCCGCGGTCGTGCCCGGAGGACAGGGCTGCCCGATCTTGCGCTGACTGGGGCGCTGCCCGGAGTGGGCGACTGTGCTGGTGGCCCATCGCCCTGAGCGGCACGCTTCTCGGAGCGTCCTTCCTCCGGAGGTCTTCTTGAGGCTCGATTCGGTCGAGTCGGTCGCCGTCCCCTCGACGCCGGTCGCGGTTCCTTCGGAGTCGACCCGCCAGCTCCCGTTCGACTGGCTGCGCGGACTGGTGATGGTGCTGATGACCATCGACCACGCTTCCGGCGAGTTCAACGCAGGGCGGCTCTTCACCGACGCGACGTTCATGTACCGCCCGGGGACGCCGCTCCCCCTGGACCAGTTCCTCACCCGGTGGATCACCCATCTCTGCGCCCCGACCTTCGTCTTCCTCGCCGGCTACGTCCTGCTGCTGAGCGTGCGGCGCCGGCGCGAGCAGGGTGAGGCCGAGGGGAGCATCACCCGCTTCGTCTTGATCCGCGGACTCCTCATCGCCGCGCTCGACCCCCTGTGGATGCGCCTCGTCTTCAAGCCGCCGAACGGGCTGATCGTCCTCCAGGTCCTCTATGCGATCGGCATGAGCTTCGTGGTGATGGCCTTCCTGAGACGCCTCTCGCCGCTGGTCATCGGCGCGCTGGGGATCGTCCTGGCCTTCGCCGCCGAGCCGCTGGCGGCGCTCGTCCCCGCCGCCGGGCCGCTGCATGTGGTGGGGACGCTCCTCGTCGCCGCGGGCCCCCTTCCTCCGTTCATCGTCGGGTACCCGCTGCTCCCCTGGCTGGCGATCATGATGATGGGCTGGGGCGCAGCCGAGATCGCCCGCTCGGCACCGAAGCTCTTCCCGCGGCGCATCGCGCTCGCAGGAGTGTTTGCCCTGGTGCTCTTCGTCGTCTTCCGCGCCCTGAACGCCTGGGGGAACATGGGGCTCCTCCGCGAGGACGGCTCGCTCGCGCAGTGGCTGCACGTGTCGAAGTACCCGCCCTCGGTGACCTACGACGCGCTGGAGCTGGGCCTCGCCTGGCTGCTGCTCGCGCTGTTCCTGGTGTGGCGGCCGCCGGCGCGGGCGGACGCGGTCCTCCGGCCGCTCGGCCAGAGCGCGTTCTTCTTCTATCTCCTCCACGCACACCTGCTCGGGGTGGCCGGGTACCTGCTGCACATGCACGGAACCGCGGGCCTGGGGATGACT
>JBKPMY010000132.1:0-10089 GCA_046732375.1 Myxococcota bacterium | reverse complement strand
GGGAGAGGTCTCCTGGGCGGGGCTCAAGGACCGCGTTGCCCGCACCCGCCAGTGGATGTCCGTGCCCGCTCGCGCGGAGTCTGCGCTCGACAACCTCGTCCAGACGGCCGAGCTGCGCGTCCTCGCCCACGGCCGCCACGGGAACAAGCTCCGCGTGGGCCACCTCCGCGGGAACCGCTTCCGGATCCACATCCGCGACGCCGAGCGACCCGAGGCCGTCGCGGCGGTCATGGAACGCCTCGTCGCCGAGGGTCTCCCCAACGCCTTCGGTGAGCAGCGCTTCGGCCGCGGCGAGTCCGCGCTCCGGGGTCGAGCGCTGGCCCATGGCGAGCGGCTCCCGGCGCGGCCGAGCGCCTTCGAGCGCAAGCTCTACGTGTCGGCGTACCAGGCGCTGCTCTTCAATCGGTTGCTCCAGGCCCGGCTGCGCCAGGGCGCTCTCCGCCGCGCGCTCCCGGGCGACCTGATGCGAAAGGCCGAGTCGGGGGGCCTCTTCGTGTGCCGGCAGCCCGAGCTCGATCAGCCGCGGGTGGAACGTGGGGAGATCGTGGCCACCGGGGCGATCTTCGGCTGGAAGATGCAGCGGCCCGAGGGCGACATCGACGCCGAGGAGCAGGCCGTGCTCGCCGCGGAGGGCCTCGGGCTCGACAGCTTCCGCCGCCTCGGAAGCATCGCGGAGGGGACGCGCCGGCCGTTCACGGTGCCCGTTCTCGAGGCCCGCTGGTCCGTCGCTGGACCGACGGTGGAGCTCTCCTTCACCCTTCCGGCGGGCTCGTACGCCACGGTCCTGCTCGACGAGGTGATGAAGTGCGGTGGGTGAGCCTCGCGCTCGTCGCGGCGGCCTGCACGCACCCCCAGCCGCCGGCGACCGCGAGCAACACGCGCACGGAGCCGCCTCCGGTTCCCGGCGAAGAGCGTCCCGTTCCGACCGATCTCGGAGCCGAGGTCCGCCGGGTCCGGGCAACGGCCCTGTTCCTCATCCAGTCGCTCGACGAGACGCTCGCCGCCGTGCGCGCCCTTCGTTCCTCCGGCGCGACCCTCGACCCTGACGTTCTGGCGGTGCTCACGCTCCGGACACCCTGGGCGCAGGGCTGGGAGGTGCTGTTCATCGCTGAGCGGCGGGGCGGGGGTGTCTCCGTCGTCCATGAAGCGCGGCACGCCGATGGGTCGGCCAACCAAACCTTGCGGGGACCGGACGACCCTCGGCCCCTGGTCGGGATCGAGGTCGAGGCCTGGGCCGCCCGACAGCTCGCCGCCGATCGCTATCTCCGGAACGGAACCTGCCCCGGCGGGTTCCAGGCGCTGGTGCTTCCTCCGTACGAGGGGGATGAGGCCTTCACCGTCTACATCCTCCCCATGCCTGGAAAGGACCGGATCGCCATCGGCGGCTTCCGTCGGATTCGTGTCTCCGACGACTCCCAGCGCGTGCTCTCCGACGAACCGCTCACCGAAGGATGCCGCTCCGCCGGTGCGGAGAGATCGATCCAGATCCGTAACCGGGTCGTCGAGGTGCCGGACGAGGTATCGGTGATGCTTGCGATCGGGCTTCCGCGGACGTTCGAGGTCATCACTCCGAGGGGACGCTGGGACATCACCTCCGGGAAGATCCGCTTCCTCGGTGAAGCGACGCCGTGAGACTCACCCCAGCGTGTCGAGGAACAGCGCTCCCTGGTGCGAGATGTACGAGAGCATCCCCACCTCGTACTCGCTGAACATCGGCGTCTCGCGGCGGTTCACCAGCTCCATGCACCCGAAGGTCCGGCCATGCGCGATGATCGGCGAGCAGAGGATGCTCCGCGTCTCGTAGTGCACCCGGTCCGACACCCCGCGGTAGTAGCGCGGATCCTTCTGCACGTCGGACAGCGCCAGCGACACGCCCTCCACCGCGCAGAACCCCACGATGCCCGTGCCCGCCGGGATGACGATCTTCGCGTCGAGGATCTCCTGAGCCTTCGGCCCCCGCACCACCGCGAAGCGCAGATCGCCCGAGACCAGCTCGCTGGAGAACACGCTTCCCGCCTCGACCGGGATCTTCTCCATCGCCAGGTCCAGCAGGTAACCGAGACCGTCCGCCGCCTCGCGCCGCTGGTAGACCCCCTGCACGCGCTCGAACACGTCGGCGAGGACGTCCTCCATCTGCGCTGCCGGAGAACGGGCCGGCTTCCTCCGCCCGATGGGACCCTGGGGCGGCTTCCCGGTCGACACGAGCTCGTCGGTCCGGGGCAGGATGACCCGCGGCGTGCTCATCGGCGTCGGGCGCTGGGCCATCGGCGACGTCGGCCGGTCCGGCGGGCGCATCACGGTGGGCTCCAGGCCTCCCGGCGGCACGTCCAGCCCGCTCGTCTGGTGCGGGTCCTTCACCGTCCGTCCCACGCCCACCAGCGGCGGCTCGGGGCCGAGGGTCTGGCTCACCGGGTCCACCATCGCCGGGGTCTGCGGGGGGGCCACCGGCTCGTCCAGGGGCACGGGGGTGCCGATGGGCGTCGGCCGGGGCTTCACCTTCGCCGCCGCGATCTCCGCCTCCGTCATCTCCCGGATGCGGAACACCCGTGTGCTGCTGGTGTCGGTGACGTGGACCGAGCCGTCGTCCTGCACGTCCACCATCACGTTGTGCGGGACCAGCCCCTGCTCGCCGAGACGATGGAAGCCCATCTTCAGGGCCTGCATCCAGTTCGCTGCGTCCACGCGGAGCGTGACGTCGAAGCTGCCGGGCTCCGCGGCGGGAATGAAGACCTCGAAGCGCGCCATCGGTGCCCGACGGGCTAGCAGACGCGCCCCTCGGCCTGCAACGGGCGACACCGGGGCCCTCCGGGGCTGGGGGGCCGAGCCCTCACCTCATGCCGGGCTCGGCCGCCGAGGTGGCTCGGCGCGGGTCGCCGCGGCGATGTCCTTGATCGGCACCCGGGTGTGGCTCCGGAACACCGCGAAGTCCTGCCCCGACTCGGTGGTCACGTCCGTGACCTGGTCGATGAACGTCGTGCCGTCGCGCAGCTCGATCGCCACCGGGCGCTTCACCAGCACCGCCTCCTCGAGCACGTCCACGAAGCTGCAGCTGCCTACCTGGTCCTGTTCGAGCCGGCTCATGTCTTCCGATCGGGAGGGGCTCCGAACATCGACCTCTCGGCGCCGCGCGGCAAGGTGTACCGTCCGGGCTCCGATGACACCCGACGAGTTCCGCGCACTTGGACACCAGCTGATCGAGTGGGTGGCCGCCTACCGGGAACGCCTTCGCGACCTGCCGGTCATGAGCCCCGTCCAGCCCGGGGAGGTCCGACGCCACTTCGCGCCCGCCCCACCCGAGCACGGGCTCCCGCTGGAGGGGCTCCTCCCCCAGCTCGACGCCGCCATCCTTCCCGGCGTCACGCACTGGAATCATCCGGGGTTCTTCGCCTACTTCCCCTCGAACTCCACGCTCCCCTCGGTGCTCGCCGACCTGGTTGCCGCCGGCCTCGGCGTCCAGGGCATGAGCTGGCAGACGAGCCCCGCCGCCACGGAGCTGGAGGAGGTGGCGATGGAGTGGCTGCGCCAGCTCGTCGGCCTCCCGCCCACCTTCTCCGGCGTCATCCAGGACACGGCCAGCACTGCCACGCTCATCGCCCTCCTCTGCGCGCGCGAGCGCACCACCCTCCATGGCCAGGCCCGGGGCGGGCTGCAGGCCGAGACCGCGCCGCTCACCGTCTACGCCTCGGAGATGGCGCACAGCTCCATCGAGAAGGCCGCGCTGCTCGCCGGCCTGGGCCGGGACAACCTCCGCCTGCTGGCGACCGACGACGCCCACGCCCTCCGGCCCGACGCGCTCGAGGAGGCGCTCCGGGCAGACGTGGAGGCCGGCCGCCGCCCCTGCGCCATCGTCGTGACCGTGGGCAGCACCGGGACCACCGCCATCGACCCGGTGGCCCGCATCGGCGAGCTCGCGCGCGCCCACGGCGCATGGCTCCACGTCGACGCGGCGATGGCCGGCACGGCCATGGCCTGTCCCGAGCTGCGCTGGATGTGGGAAGGGGTCGAGCAGGCCGACTCGGTGGTGTGGAATCCACACAAGTGGCTCGGCATCGGCTTCGACTGCACGGCCTACCACGTGCGCGATCCCGACCACCTGGTGCGGGTCATGGCCACGGACCCGAGCTACCTGCGGACCGCGCAGGACGGAGCGGTCAAGAACTACCGCGACTGGGGCATCGCCCTCGGCAGGCGGTTCCGTTCGCTGAAGGTGTGGTTCGTTCTCTCCACTCTCGGAGTGGAGGGCATCCGCGCCGAGGTCCGCCGCCACCTCGGGCTCGCTCGCTGGCTCGCGGACCAGATCGACGCGGCGCCGGGCTGGAAGCGGCTCGCGCCGGTCCCCCTCCAGACGGTGACCTTCCGCCACAGCCCGCCGGGCCTGGACGCGGCCAGGCTCGACGCGCACAACCTCGCGCTGGCCCGCGCGATCAACGCCTCGGGGAAGGCCTACCTCACCCCGGCGGTGGTGAAGGGCGTGCAGATTCTCCGGGTCTCCATCGGCGCCACCGGCACCACGTCCGAGGACGTGGCCGCGCTCTGGGCCCGGCTCCGCGACACGGCAGCGAGGCTCACCGCTCCCCGCTGAGGGCGCCGAGACACCTCCTTCATCGCACATTGGACAGTGGCCAGCGGTCCGGGGACGATGGCGCCCCCCGGGTTTCCCGTGCTCCTCGGCGCCGCCCTCGGTCTCGTCCTCCTCGTCCCGCCTCCGCACCCGGGAGCGGACGATGCACGGCTGGAGGCTCTGCTTGCCTCGGTCCAGGGCCGCTCGCTCGACGCGCGCCTCCTCGGACTCTCCGAGCAGCTCCGCGGCATCCCCTACGCGCACTCGCCGCTGGGGGAAGGCGAGGGCCCGGACCCCGACCCGCGCATCCGGCTGGACCGGGTGGACTGCCTCACCTTCGTGGAGACGGTGATGGCGCTTGCGCTCTCCAGCTCGGTGGAGGACGTGGTGCACGTGCTCGACTCCATTCGTTACCGGGGCCGGCCGGACTACGTCGGGCGCAACCACCTCATGGAGGCCGAGTGGCTCCCCTCCAACGCCTCCAAGGGTATGGTGCGCGACGTCACCGCGGAGCTCGCCGGCGACGGCGTCGTCCCGGACGCCAAGGTCATCGGCTCCGAGGCATGGGCCTCGCACACCGCCCGCGCGCTGGCGCTTCCCTCCGACGCGCGCCTCACCGGACGCTTCCCTCTCTCGGTCCTTCCGGTCGACCAGGTCGCGGCCCATGCCGCCCGCTGGCCCTCGGGGACGCTCCTCCTCGTCGTCCGCGAGGATGCTCCCTGGCGAATCACCCGCGTCAGCCACCTGGGCTTCGTCGTTCAGCGGAGCGGGCGCACCTACCTCCGGCACGCGACCCGCGGATGGAAGGACGGGGTGGTGGACGAGGAGCTCTCGCACCTGCTCGCACGCCACGCCCGGTACGCCTGGAAGATCCAGGGCGTGTCGCTCTGGGAGATCCGCGATCCGCGCCCCGCCGCCGACGCGGTGTCGACCACTGCCCGGTGAGCGGCTGCGGCGGTCGTCAGGACGGTTTTGCCGTCTCCGACTCGCGCTCCTCCTCCTCGGCCGCGCGCTCTGCCTCCGGCGCTTCCTCCGCCAGCCGCCGTCGCTCGGCCTCCACGAGCGTGCGGGCGGCCGCCACGTGGTCCTCGAGCACGCTCAGCTCGAACCATGGCAGTGCCCAGCCGGACCCGAGCGCCTCCACCCCGGAGCCGCCCGGATGGTCCGTGCGCAGCACCGCCATCCCGGCCTTCTTCAAGACCGCCTCCAGGGCGTCGGCGGTGAACGGGTCCTCCGCCTGGGCCACCTGGACGAATCGCTCCGACTCGGGGTTGCGTTCCATGGCCCGGGGACCTTAACAGGCAGCAAGCCCCAAGGAGGCTGCTCCGATGCAACTGCTGGTACGAGGCGTTCACATCCAGGTCAGCGACGCACTCCGCGAGTATTGCGAGGTCCATCTGGGCCGCGCGCTGGATCGGGTGCTGGGACGCGAATCCGCCGTCCAGGTCGTGATGCACCTGGTCGACACCACCGGTGAGAACAAGGGCGGGATGGACAAGGAGGCAAGGGTCACCGTGCACGTTCCCGGACATCCCGCACTCCATGTCACCGAGCAGTCCGACGAGATTCACCGCGCCATCGCCGCCGCCTGCGATCGCGTGGAGCGCGCGGCCAAGAAGTACCTCGACCGCCGACACGACCACTCCGGTCCTTCACTCGCAGATCTCCCCACCGAGTGAGCCCGACCCCATCGCGGGAGCGGCCTCGTTCCCTTGCTGGGTCGCGTACCCACGGCCTATAAAGGGCTGTCCCGACTGGCCCCAAAAGGAAGGGGATGTCCCGCATCAAGCTGCTTTTGTTCGCGCTGCCAGCGCTCGTGCTCTGGCTCGCGGACGTCTCCCTCACCGCGTCGTCCCTCAGCGACAAGGCGGTGGACCAGGCTGCGGTCTACGCCCAGCGCGGGGCGGACGTGGTCTCGCTGCGCCTCGCCGGGCGCCGGGCGGAGCTGCAGGGACTGGCGCTCCGGCTGGGGAGCTCGCCGGGAGCGTTCGTCACCGCCGATGCGCTGCGAGCCGGAAAGTCGGAGCTCGCCTCCCAGCGCCTGAGCAACGTGCGCGGCAACGCGGCCGACGCGGTCTCCACCGGCCTCCGGCCCGGCCTGGTGCTCGGAATCCGCACCGACAACGGGGCGGTCTTCGTGAAGGGAACGGATGAGCCGGCCTCCGCGCTGAAGGGGCTGGACGCCGACTCGGTCGCCGGTGCCGGCAACGACGGGCAGACCCGCGAGGCCTTCGGGACCCCGTACCTGTTCTTCTCCTTCCCGCTCCTCGGCTCCGACAAGGAGGCCCGCGCGGTGGGGATGCTGATCGTGGGTGGGCCGCTCCTCCCCGAGGGAGTCGCCGACCAGGTCGCCCTCGAGACCGGCTTCTCCGCCCTGGGGCTGGTCCAGGGAGGGAAGCTGATCGCCAGCGGCGGACAGGAGAAGGCTCGCCTCGCCGAGGCCCTTCGCGAGACGCCGGTCGGCAAGCCCGCCGTCGTCGTCCGGGGCCCGGCCGGGTCGTTCGGTCCGCTCCGCCTCCCGCTCTTTGCCAGCGGTCCGGACCCGGCGCTACGGGTCGCGCTCCGCCGAGGCGTACCCGGCCAGCCGCTCGAGGTCCTGTCCGTGGTGAGCACCGAGCCCGCCATGTCCGTGCTGGCCGACACCCAGCGCTTCACCTTCGGAGCCATGGCCCTCCTGCTGGTCGGCCTGGCGGTGCTCTGGTTCTGGATGGGACAGGACGCTCCCCTGCTGCGTGCCCAGCCCCAGGAGGACACCGAGCCGGGCACTCGCCGCCGGCGGGGCCTGTTCGGCCTGACCACCTCGCCCCCTCCGGTGTTCCGCGCCCCCGACGGCAACACCCGTCCGCCGGAGAAGGTCACCCCGGCCGTCCGGCGCTCGCGCACTCCCATAGACCTCGAGGAGGGGTCGGCGCGAGCGTCGGAACCGCCCCCACCCCCGCCGGAGTCCCTGGGCTCCCGGGACGAATCCCCCGCGCTCGACTCCCAGGGCGCCCTCGACGGGCTGCCCGGACCACGGACTCCGCGCGAGGCGCCTCGCGACGATCTCGCCGCCCTGCTGGACTCCATGCCCCCGCCGCCGGAGCCGGCGCAGCCGGTCCGCCCGCCCTCACAGCGGCTCTCCCCGTCGCCGGCCACGCCGCCGCGGCCGCCCGCCCCGAAGCCGGCACCGCCTCCGGAGCCCGCCCCTCTCGACTACGACCACCAGCCCACAACGGCGTACCCCATCCCGAACCTGCCGGACTTCAACCTCCCGCCGGCCGCGGCGCTCGCACCGGCGGTCCACGCCATCCCCGAGGCCACCCGGGTGGCGGACCCGTCGCCGGAGCTGCTCGCCTCGGCGCGCATCTCGGGCCCGCGGCCGCAGCCGCTCCCCAAGCCGGCGGCGCCGCCGGACGAGGTGCACTTCCAGGACGTGTTCCACGAGTTTATCGCCGTGCGCGAGCGCTGCGGCGAGAGCGGGGACGGTCTCACCTTCGAGAAGTTCGCCGGCAAGCTCCGGAAGAACCGCGACCAGCTGGTGCAGAAGTACGGCTGCCGCACCGTTCGCTTCCAGGTCTACGTGAAGGACGGTCGCGCGGCGCTGAAGGCCACCCCGGTCAGGGAGTGAGCCCCAACGCCGAAACCATCTGGATTGCTCCGTCCCTCGCTTGCCCTCGCGGCCGATTCCGTCGTCGCTCCTCCGTCACGTGGCGAACGGCCACGCTCCGTCGTCGCTCCTAGGCCTCGGCCGCGATTGCGGCGCGATCATCCGGTCAATCCAGTTGGTCTCGGCGTTCACCCGCCGCTTCCTCCCGGGGAATGCGCAGCCTCAGCAGCGCGCCACTTCCTGCCGCCGTGTCCACCTCCAGGGTGCCCCCGTGTCCCTGGGCGATGCGCGCTCCCAGGGCGAGTCCGAGACCGGTGCCGCTGGCCTTGGTCGTCACCCCCGGCTCGAGCACCCGGGCCCGGGCCTCGGCCGGGATGCCGGGGCCGGTGTCCTCCACCTCGAGCACCGCCCGGTCTCCGTCTGCACGGGTGCGTACCGTCACCTGGCCACCCGAAGGCATCGCCTCCTCCGCGTTCCGCAGGAGGTTGTGGAGCAGCTGCGCGAGCTGATCCCGGTCCGCGCGGACCGGGAGAGGAGGCCCCGGCTCCCAGCGGAGCGCGACGCCCGGCCGCGCTCCGGCGAGACCGAGCGCCTGCTCCGTCCAGGCGGTGAGGTCCAGCGGCTCGAGCTGCGCCGCGGGCAACCGGGCGAAGCGGGCGAAGGCGTCGATGGTGCGGCGCAGGCGCTCCACCTCCTCGAGCATCGCCGGCGCGCTCTCGACGAACAGCGCCTCGAAGCGCCCGTCTCGCGCCTTCCTCGCCGCGAGCAGCGTCTCCAGCGACATCTGGAGCGGGGTGAGGGGATTGCGGAGCTCGTGCGCCAGGCTGCGCGCCACGCCCTCCCACGCCGCGGCCTGCTCTGCCGTCCGCAGCGCCCGCGTCGCGTGACCGAGGTCCTCCGCCATCCGGTTGAAGGCGTCCACCAGCACCCGCACCTCGCCGCTGCCGGCCGCCGGCACCCGCGTGTGCAGCGCGCCGCCGGCGACCGACCGCACGCCCTCGGTGAGCGCCTCCACCGGACGGGTGATGCCCCGGGCGAAGAGGAAGCCGGCCACCAGCGCCAGCCCGAGCCCCAGCGCGCCGGCGGTGACCAGCGCCTTCAGGAGCGTGGCCCGCGTCTCGTCCACTGCCGCGCTCCCCACCGCGAGCGTCAGCTCCGCGGCTCCCAGAGGCAGCGCACGCCGCACGGTGCGCCCCTCCGCGATGCCCGCCGCCGCGGGAGCGAGCCCCGCGCCCTGCAGCTCCACCCGTGCGGCGGTGAGCCGGGCCAGGCGGCTGACCCATGCCTCGTCGAGCACCTGGCCACCGACGAGGATGGCCGCCCCCCGCGTGGCCTCCACCGGACGGGCCGCCACCAGGGCCGGCCGGAGCTGGACGCCCTCGGCGTTCTGCACCTCGACCGGGACGACTGCCGAGGCCTCGCCGGCGCGGACCGCGGAGAGCCCGGGCTCGACGTCACCCACGCGGGCGGGGAGGAAAGCGCTGGAGCGAGTCACTCCCGAGGCGTCGCGAAGCGTGAGGACCGTCAAAGGTCGCCCCTCCGCCACCCCGCGCATCGCGTCCGCGGCGGGAGGCACCCCGGACTCGAGTTGGAGCGCCACCGCCTCGGTGAGGGCGTCTGCGGCGCAGGCGCTCACCGACTGCTCGACGTGGGCGCGGAGCCGGTCCAGCTCGGCCGAGGCGAGCGCCGCCGCCGCGTCCGCGCGGGTCGCCAGCTCGCGAGCAAACGTCTCCTCGATGCGCCGCGAGGCGAGCGGCACCGTCACCGCCAGGGGAAGGAGCGCCAGCAGAGCGAAGGCGAGGAGCAAGAGCGTGCGGAGGCGCATCCCTCGGGTCGCTGCCATCAGGGCCACCACGCCTCGTCGAGGGTCCAGAGCCCGAAGGCGTCCCGCCGCACGTCCACCAGCGCCGGGTCGAGGCGTGCCCGGAGTCCCTCCACGTAC
>JBKPMY010000131.1:0-3712 GCA_046732375.1 Myxococcota bacterium | reverse complement strand
GGCCTCGCCGAGTCGCGAGGGCGGACCACCGTCGCCGAGCGGCCCGGCCGGCCACGGAGGCCGCGGCGGACCTTCCGAGGCAGCCATCGGTGCGTCGCCTTCCCCGAGCAGGAGCAGGACCCCCGGAGACCCGAGCTCCGCCACCAGGGTGCGAGACGTGCCTCCCTTCTCGAACGTCAGGCGGACCTGGTCCGGACCGGTGCAGCGGATGGCTGACAGTCTGCGACCGGTCAGCTCTTTCCGGACTCGCAGTAACAACGGTGAGGCACCAGTCTCCGGGGAGCGCGCCCGTGCCTCGATGACCGAGAGCCTCCCCAGCCCCGATTCGACGCTCAGGAGCAGGCGCACCGTGCGACCCGGCTTTCTCAGCTCGAGCTCCAGCCGCCCAGGCGAGGGCGCTCGGATCTTCTGGACCACCGCCCCGCTCAGCTCGGGCTCGAGCTCCCGGGCCACGTCTCGCAGCTCACTCGGTCTCAGCGACACGGCAGGGTCCTGGTTCTCCAAAAAGCGAAACGGCCCGGCGATTCGCCGAGCCGTCCGTTTCTCCCGGAGGAGAGTGACCCCTACTTCCTTCGGGTCTTCCGCTTCGCCTTGCGCGCGGCCGGCCTCTTCTTCGCGGTCTTCCTCTTCTTCTTCGGCGCCATCAGTGCATCCCTCCGGGGTGAGTGTTCGTCACTCGGGCCGAGTGAGTGGCATGAATGGTAGTGACGTGAGCGCCCTCGTGTCAACGAATCGGCCGGCGCGTCCGATCACACGACGACGCACGCGCGCTGATAGGGTCCTGCTTCCACGCTCGCGATGAACGCGTCCCCGCCTCGCTTCCCTCCCGACTTCGTCTTCGGCGTCGCGACCGCCGCCTACCAGGTCGAGGGCCACATCGAGAACGACTGGAGCGACTGGGAGCGCGCGGGACGGGTGAAGCACGTCGCCGGCGCGGGCGTGGATCACTGGAACCGCTGGCACGAGGACTACCGGCTGACGCGCGATCTCGGCGCGACTGCCTTCCGGATGAGCCTGGAGTGGGCACGCATCGAGCCGCAGCGAGGCCGCTTCGACGAAGCTGCGCTCGCGGGCTACCGCCGACGGCTGGTGGCGATGACCGCGGTGGGCCTCCGTCCGGTGGTGACGCTCCACCACTTCACCCATCCCACGTGGTTTCACCGCGAGACGCCCTGGCATCGTCCTGAGAGCGTGACCGCGTTCCGTCGATATGCGCGGGCCTGCGCCGAGGTCCTCCGGGGGATCGACGCGGTGGTGCTGACCTTCAACGAGCCGATGGTGTTGCTGCTCGGCGGATACGTCCAGGGCGTCATCCCCCCGGGCATCGCCGATCCGCGACTGGCCATGCCTGCGCTCGGCAACATCGGGCGGGCACACGCCGCCGCACGTGAGGAGCTGCTCACTCACGCGGGGAAGCTCCCCGTCGGGACCAGCCAGAACATGCTGGCCTTCTCCGCCGATCGCGTCTGGAACCCGATGGATCACGCTCTGGTGCGGCTCGCCGACGCGGCCTACAACCACACCTTCCTCGAGGCCCTGGTCACCGGTGAGCTGCGGATGTTCATGCCCGGGCTCTTCACCACCCGCCAGACGCTGGAGGGCGCGCGGGACAGCCTCGATTTCGTGGGGGTGAACTACTACACGCGCGCGCACCTTCGCTTCGTGCGCAGGCAGCCCTACCTCGAGTTCAACTACCGGGACCCGCTGGGCCGCGGGCTCACCGACATCGGCTGGGAGATGTACCCGGAGGGCTTCACCGAGGTCCTCCTCTCCACCCGCCGCTACGGGCTGCCGGTGTGGGTGACCGAGAACGGCATCGACGACCGGCTCGGCACCCGTCGCAGCGAGTTCCTCTGGCGGCACTGGAGCTCGGTGCTCCAGGCGCGAGCAGCGGGCGTCGACGTGCGCGGCTATCTCTACTGGTCCCTGCTGGACAACTTCGAGTGGCTCGAGGGCTGGGGACCGCGGTTCGGGCTGTACCACGTGGACTTCGCCACCCTGGAGCGCCGGGCGACGCCGGCCTGCGATTACTTCCGGTCGGTCGCGCTGGACCGCGAGCTGCGGCCGCCCCGGGAGGTCGCTCCGCCTCTGCGCGTGGCTGCCCCGGTGGCCGCCACCGGCTAGAGCCGCTAGGTCGTCGCCCGCACCCAGCGCGCTTCCTGGGAGAGGCCGCCGTACCCGTACGCGTCGCCGGTTGCCTCGTGCACGTGCACGTACGACTCGGGGTGAACCGGACCGAGCAGCGCCTCCATCCCCTGGAAGATCTCGCGGAGGTAAGCGGCCTTCTCCTCCTTGAGGTTCGTCCCGAGCGTCACCCGCACCTCGACGAAAAAGGTGGCCTTCCGGTGTGCGGGCAGGGGCTTTCCTCCGATGAACCAGTCGCTCGGCGGAACCCGCTCCAGGGCGATCGCGGTGACGTCGGGCTTCTTGCGAAGAGTCCGGGCAGTGGTGTCGGTGATGAAGGTCGCGATGGCCTGGCGCAGATCCTTCTCGACGGGGGTGGAGTAGCGGACGTGGATGAAGGGCATGACGGACTCCTGTTCAGCGGGCCCGCCGGGACTGGCGTGGCCACGGCCAATCTCGTAGCCTCGCCCTGGTTTTTAGAAAATCTCGAAGTTCTTGACTGAAGCTTGATTATTCCTCAACTGCTCCTTTGCTAGCCTTGCCCGAGACCCTCGACCTCGAGCTGATCCGGACCCTTTCCCTGGTCCAGGAGACAGGGACGCTGGCCCGTGCCGCGCGCCGGGTGGCACGCACCGTCTCCGCCGTCAGCCTCCAGCTGAAGCGGCTCGAGGCCCAGTGCGGTCGTCCGCTCTTCCGGAGATCGGGCCGGCGACTCGCCCTCAACGCCGACGGTGAGCAGGTGCTGGCCGTGGGCCGGAGGATGCTCTCCCTCAACGACCAGCTGCTCGAGGGGTTGCGGGAGGAGGCGGCCGGCACCATTCGCCTCGGGCTTCCCCAGGACGTGGCCGAGCGGTGGCTTCCCACCGCCCTCGCCCGGTTCAGCCGGCCGAGGCCGAGGGTCCAGCTCGAGGTCCGGGTGGAGAGGAATCTCGTCCTCCAGGAGCTCCTCGCCCGCGGCGGGCTCGACCTCGCCGTGACCTTCGACCCCGAGCCGGGGCGCCCGGATCCGGAGGAGGCGTACCTGCCGGTTCGCTGGCTCGCGGCTCGGGAGTTCCGCTGGGCGCCGGGAGGCCCCCTGCCGCTGGTCCTCTTCGAGCCCCCGTGCACCTTCCGTCGGCTCGCGCTCGAGGCGCTGGACCGCACCGGGATTCCATGGCGAGTGGTCTTCTCCAGCCCCAGCCTGTCGGGCCTCTGGGCCGCGGTCTCGGCCGGGCTCGGGGTCACGGTCCGGACCGAGCTCGCCGCTCCGTCCGGCGTACGCCGGCTGGCCGATCGACGCCTCCCGCCGCTCCCGACCTTGGCCTTCCGGGTGGAGGGCGCAGGCGACGTGGGCTCCGGAGCCGTCGCCGAGCTCCGCGCCGTGCTGGTCGAGACGCTCCGGCAAGCTGCCATTGCCTCCGTGCCCCGACGCCAGTTCGCCCGACGGCGATGAGCGCGACGAGGTCGCGGCCCTCGCGCCTCGAGCCAGCGGGTGCCACAGCTCAGCCGAGCGCGGCCCGGTAGTCGACGTCCTGCGCCTCGGTGGACGCGGTGTCCGTCTCTGCCTGCTGGAAGAAGCGGCGAACGGTGAGCTGGACCTGCTCAGGCT
>JBKPMY010000130.1:0-6913 GCA_046732375.1 Myxococcota bacterium | reverse complement strand
CAGCACGCCGTCCGGTGCCCGGAGGGCCACGATCAGCACCGGGCCGGCCGGGCCGGGGACGCTCAGGAAGCTCGGGCGCTCGGGGAGGAACGCGAGCTGGCTCCGCAGGGGCGTGAGCGCCGCCACCAGGTCGGTGTCCGGTGACTGGAGGACATCGCGAGACAGGCGGAAGCCCGCTCCCGTGAGCGCGAGCCCGGAGGGAGCGACGACCCGGAGCCCCTCCTCGGTCCGGGTCACGGTGCTCGCCTCCAGCGCCTGCCGGAGCCTTGTGGAGAGGGTGTCTAGGCGGTCTTGCCACACCACGGCGAGCCGCTTCTCGACCGCGGCACGCTCATTGAGGATGGCCACCACCCCCAGTCCGGTGAGCCCGGCGGACGGGACGGCCACCAGCACCATCAGCAGGGCGAAAGTGCGCCGGAAGCTCAACAGCTCGATGGGAACCGACCGGGGCATGACTCCCCCGGAGACTAATCGCCCCGGGGTCGCGCCTGCCCTCTCACAGGTGAACAGACTTCGGCGAAAGAGGGGTTCCCGGTCCAGGCGAGCAACCCCACCTTGCGGCTCCTTGACCTTGGGAGCCTGGCTGGCCGGTGCGCCGGCGCGCAGGCGGGACGGACGACGACAGACATGAGGAGTGCTGGGCGTTGGGCGGCGGCGGCGATGGTGACTGCTCTGGTGGGGGCTGCTTCCTGCAGCGATGGCGTGAGCCCTGGAGGAGATGGGGGGGACGGCGGATGCGGGTTTCTCACCTCCTGTACTGACGGAGGAGGGCAGCCGGACGCGGGTGACTCGGGCGTTACAGACTCGGGCCTACCCCCACCGCCCCCGCCGCCCCCGCGTCCTTCGGTGCGCGCCATCGATCCGCCCGACGGGTGGACCTTCGTGGGCCGCGACACCGCGGTGAAGGTGGACGTGTTCCTGCCCAACGTCGGCCAGGGAGTCGACGAGACCACCCTCACCGGGGACAACGTGCGGCTGTTGCGCGCGGCGGACATGATGCCGATCGCGGCGACCGTGAACACGACCGGCGGTGGGGACGCCATCGTGCTCCAGCCCCGCGGGGTCCTGGACGCGCGCACGGGCTACATCTTCCAGCTCTCGGACCGGGTGAAGGACCAGGCCGGCAACGCCTTCATCCCCTTCACCAGCACCTTCTCCACCGGCGACTTCACCAACCTCAAGCGAGATCCCCGCTACCGGTATGCCGTCGTCGAGCCGCCGCTGTGGAACGGGACCCCGATCAGCAGCCTGGCCTTCGGACCCGACGGAAAGCTCTACGGCGTGGGGCTGGACGGCATCATCCGGCGATGGCCGCTGGGTGGCGAGGGAACGATCGGCCCCGAGGAGCAGTGGGCCGGGCTCGCCGGACGGACGCTGATCGGCATCGCCTTCCAGCCGGACGCTCCGAACGTGATGTGGGTCACCACCAACGCACCGGTGTACATCCAGCCCGCGCCTGACTGGACCGGCACGGTCACCCGCGTGACCATCGACCCGTTGCAGCCCGGCTTCGTCGCCACCTTCGAGGACATGGTCTTCGGCCTTCCCCGCTCGGCGAAGGACCACATGACCAACAGCCTGGCGTTCGGGCCCGACGGGGCGCTCTACGTCACCCAGGGGAGCACCACCGCCTCCGGCGCGCCGGACCCCACGTGGTACAACCGCCCGGAGCACCTGCTCTCCTCGTCGCTCCTGCGCATCGATCTGAAGCTCCTGACGCAGCCGATCAGCGTGCAGACCGAGCCGCCGGCGCCGCCCCCAGTAACGGACGGCGGCGACGGCGATGCCGGCCCACCCCCCGTCTTCGGACCCCCGCTCCCGGTCTGGGACGGCGGGATCTACGACCCGCTCGCGAAGGGCGCCCCGGTGACGCTCTACGGCGAGGGGATCCGGAACGCCTACGACCTGGTCTGGCACAGCAACGGACACCTCTACGTGCCGGCGAATGGAACGGCGGCGGGCGGCAACACTCCCGCCTCCCCGCCGGGAGTGGATCCGCCGGTCCCGGCGCTGGTCAGCATCCCCACCCAGGACGACTTCCTGTTCGACGTGGTTCTAGGCGGCTACTACGGCCACCCGAATCCGACCCGAGGCCAGTACGTGCTCAACGGCGGGAACCCCACCTCGGCGATCGACCCCGCAGAGGTCGCTCCTTCCGACGCGGGTGTCGGCTACCCGGTGGGCACCTTGCCGGACAAGAACTGGAAGGGCTCGGTCTACGACTTCAGTCGCAACCGTTCCCCGGACGGCGCGCTGGAGAGCAGGGGTCCGGCGTTCGGCGGTGCGCTGAAGGGGTACCTGTTCGTGGTCGAGTACAGCGCGGGCGACGACGTGCTCGCCCTGAAGATTCCCGCCGGCGGAGGGCCGATCGACCGGAACGAGGTGCTCCAGGTGGCCGAGGGCCTGAGCGATCCGCTGGACATCGTCGAGGACATCACCACCGGGAATCTCTACGTGGCGCAACTGGTGCAAGGCGGCGCGGACGGCGGGGCCATCGTCCTGCTGCGGCCGGATGGAGGGACGCCGTGAAACGGGCGTGGCTGATGAGCGTGGTGGCGGTCCTCGCGCTGGGCGTGGGCTGTAGCGATGGAAGCGGCGGGGGTGGGGGCCGCCCGGACGGCGGCTGCACCGGGGCGTCGTGCACTCCTCCCGATGGAGGTGGCGGAGACGGCGGCTCTCCCGACTCGGGCGTGGGCGTGCTGACCCCGTCGCCGGACCGCATCGTCATCGGAACGACCCCGGGCGCGGCGAAGTCAGCCCAGCTCACCTTGCAGAACACGGGGTCCGGCTCCGTGAGCCTCCAGAGCCTGAACGTCACCGGGGCTCAGGCCTCGGCGTTCTCCGTCTCGGGCGCCAACGTGCCGACCGACGTCGCCGCGGGCGCCTCGGTCACGCTGACCGTCAGCTTCAACGGTACGGCTGGCGTGTCGCGGGCCACGCTCGCGGCGGCCACGCCTACCGGAACGATCAACGTCCCGCTGGGCGGCCTCGGGCTGGCCGCGGGCACCGAGCCATCGCTCCAGTGGATCTTCGACGTGCACAACATCCCGGTGAACGCTGGCAACCCCGACCCGACCAAGCGGGATTTCCCGCCGGTACCCATGGCCGGCGACGAAACCGGAATTCAGTCCTTCACCAAGGCTGGAGATGGTCCGGTCACGTTGCAGCTGCTCGCCTCGTACGGGCCGGACAAGGAGCCGGTGAGCATCAACGGCTGGTACCCGTCCGGAAGCGGCGCGAGCCGGTCGGAGCTGTTCCGCATCGCGCAGGCCAATGCCTTCGCGCTGGACCCGCCCGTCGAGGGCGGCGGCATGCTCAGCTTCGATCCCGGCTCGGCCACCTTCGGCTTCTGGAACGAGTGGCCCTTCTGGGAGACCTCCGGGAACTACGTCGTGTACCAGGAGGACTCGCTGAACACCTGGGACACCGGAGCCGGCGGCACCCATCACCACATGCGCGTCTACCCCTACAAGAATCCCGATGGGTCGCCCGTGGCGAACGCGTACATCGTGACCACCGAGGAGGCGCCGATCTCCGCGGGGCCCGACTACAACGACATCGTGTACGTGGTCCGGAACGTCAAGCCGCCCGGAAGCACCGGCGGCGGAGGCGCGCTCCAGCTCATCAACCAGGACGGGCAGCCGTCGTCGGACCGGATGATGTTCAGCATCATCACCACCATCGCACCCTGCTGGGGCCCGCTGACCGTGAAGGACTCGGGGACCCTGACGGTCAAGAATCAGGGGAGCTCGAACGTGACGGTGAGCGCGATGGATGTCCCGGCCGGCTTCACCGCGACGCCCTCCACCGCCTTGCCCGTGACGCTCCCGGCGGGTGGGTCGTTCGACGTGAACGTGAAGTTCGTGGCGACCGATGGCCGGGTCCAGAGCGGGAACCTCACGCTGCATTCGGACGACCCGAGCTCGCCGACCCGGAGCCTGGTGCTGGCGGGGTTCCGGCAGGACATTCCTCAGAACTCGAGCTTTCCCACGGTTTCCACCGAGCCCGATCTGGACGAGCTGGTCAACGGCCTGTACGGCTACTCGACCGTCGTCGGAACCAAGCAACAGCTGATCAACGGGGGCGGAGAGATCGTCGCGGTGGGCGACGAGGTGCTCAGCCCTTACTGGGTGAAGGCGGATTCCTCCCAGCCTGTGACCATGCAGCTGCTGAGCGCGTTTCACAGCGGCTGGGACTGTGGGGATCCGAGGGCCGTGTCCTACGGCAGCTTCGCCTACTGGTTCCCGAAGGGGCGCACCTCGAAGTCAGACGACCATTACATCCTCGGTGGCGCGAAGGAGGACATCCAGCGGCTCCTTCCGCGGCGTTACGAGAACCCGATGCAGCAGGCCACGGGTTCCTTCGACCCGGGGGCGCAACAGTTCGGTTTCCACATCGAGCTCGAGTTCAGTGATCCGACCATGGCCGAGCAGGAGCCCTGGTGCGTCACCGACGGGAGGCCCTGTGGACACCGGATGCGGTTCTGGCCGGTGAAGGACGCATCGGGTGGGACGGTCCCCAATACCTGGATCGTCGCGATCGACATGCACCTGGCCGCGAGTCCGGGCGTTCCGTTCTTCGCCAACTACGACTTCAACGACGAGGTGTACATCCTCCGGAACATGATGCCCGCGCCCCCATGACGCCGGCCCGCGCGAGGGGCTAAAAAAGACGCGGTCTCCCAAGTGCGAGGACCGAAGCGGCTGTCCTCGATGAACTCCGGGAGGGGGCACATGAAGCGCTGGATGCTGCTGGGCCTGCTCGAGTGCGCGTGCGGAAGCAGTGACAATGTCAAGCCGGCCGGGACCGGCGGCCGGGCCGCCGTGGAGCTCACGAATCAGGACAGCGAGCCGGGCGACCGGATGTTCTTCAACGTCATCAGCACCATCGCCCCATGCTGGGGTCCCCTGACGGTCAAGGACACCGGGGTCGTCACGGTGCGGAACGGCTCCGGGTTTCACGGTGATGAGCCGCTGGTCAACATCAGCTCGATCCATGCCAGCGGCGCGTTCACCGCCACGCCGGCATCCCCCCTGCCAGTCACTCTGGGTTCCGGAGAGTCGGTCGACGTCACGGTGAAGTTCGTCGCAGTGGACGGCCGGGTGCACAACGGCACGTTGACGGTCCAGTCGAACCACGCCACGACCCCCACCCGGACCATGAACCTCGCGGGCTTCCGCCAGGACGTTCCCCAGAATCCCCACGAGCCGACCTTCGAAGAGCTCGTCAATGGTCTCTACGGGTACACGACGGTCGTCGGAACCCCGGAGCAGCTGTCCGCTGGGGCCGGCTACCGGGTCGCGGTCGGCGACGAGGTGCTCAGCTCGTACTGGGTGAAGGCGGATCCGTCGCAGCCGGTGAGCGTGCAGCTCCTGAGCGCATGGCACAGTGGGTGGGATTGTGCCGACGCCCTGGCCGTCTCGGACGCCAGCTCTGCCTACTGGTTCGCGAAGGGACGCACCTCAGAAGCGGACGACCACTACATCCTCGGGGGCGCCAAGGAGGACATCCAGCGGCTGCTTCCGCGCCGCCACGAGAACCCGAGCCAGAACGCCACCGGTTCGTTCGATCCCGGCTCGCAGCAGTTCGGCTGGCACATCGAGCTCGAGTTCAGCGACGAGTCCATGGCGGAGCAGGAGCCCTGGTGCACCGCGAGTGAGGTCTGCGGTCACCGGATGCGCTTCTGGCCGGTGAAGAACGCGAGCGGAGCCGTGGTGCCCAATACCTGGTTGATCTCGCTGGACATGCACCAGGCGGCGAGCCCGGGCGTCCCGTTCTTCGCTGACTACGACTACAACGACGAGACCTACCTCGTAGGGAACATGATGCCCGCGCCGCCATGACGCCCGCCCGCGCGAGGGGCGAAACACCCCGGGCGATGACGTAGAGTGGCCGGCCTTCCCCACGGGAGGGCCTGCCATGCGTGCCTCGGTCATCGGGCTCGGAGCGTTCGGAACGGCGCTGGCCAACACCCTGGCCACTCGCGCCGACGAGGTGCGGGCGTGGGCCCGCGAGCCGAAGGTCGTCGAGTCCATCAACGGAGCGCGGGAGAACCGCGCCTACCTCCCCGGAATCCCGGTCTCCCCGCGGGTGCAGGCCATGCTCTCGCTGGAGGAGGCGCTGGCCGGCTCGGAGCTGGTGGTGTTCGCCACTCCCTCTCACGCCACCCGGGACGTGGTGCGCAAGGCCCTCCCGCACCTGCGTGAGCACGTGCCGCTGCTGACCGTGGCCAAGGGAATCGAGAACGAGACCCTGATGACGATGACCCAGCTGCTCGAGGACTGCCTCCCCGAGCAGTACCACCCCTCGATCGCCATCCTCTCCGGCCCCTCGTTCGCCAAGGAGATGGCCGCGGGGATGCCGACGGTGGTCACCATCGCCGCGCACTACGAGAAGGTCGCCCAGAGGATCCAGGCGGCGCTGCAGACCGAATCCTTCCGCACCTACACCTCGGTCGACGTCATCGGGGTCGAGCTGGGCGGCGCGCTGAAGAACGTCATCGCGATCGCCGCCGGCATCTCGGACGGTCTCGGGTTCGGGCTCAACGCCCGGAGCGCAGTGATCACCCGGGGGCTGGCGGAGATCAGCCGGATCGCGGTGGCCATGGGCGCGAATCCACTGACCTTGATGGGGCTCGCCGGGCTCGGCGACCTGGTGCTCACCTGCACCGGCGACCTCTCCCGGAACCGGCGGGTGGGCATGGAGCTCGGAAAGGGCCGGCCCCTCGATCAGATCCTGGCCGAGATGACGCAGGTGGCCGAGGGCGTGAAGACTGCGCGGAGCGCCCGGGACCTTTCCCGGAAGATCGGCGTGGAGCTCCCCATCTGCGACCAGGTCCATGACATCATGTACGAGGGAAAGAGCCCGCGCCGTGCGATGATCGAGCTGATGACCCGGGCTCCGAAGCGCGAGG
>JBKPMY010000129.1:0-35856 GCA_046732375.1 Myxococcota bacterium | reverse complement strand
ACTCGAACGTGTTCACGGGCTTCAGCACCAACCTCAGCGAGGGCGGCGTGTTCGTCGCCACCGTCAACCTGCTCCCGGTGGGGACCCCGGTGGACCTCACCTTCACGCTGCCGGGGAACACCCGGATCACGGTGAAGGGCGAGGTGCGCTGGACCCGCGAGATCGACGACCGGGTGCCGGACGTGTTCCCCGGAGTGGGGGTGCGGTTCGTCGAGCTGGGTGTGGACGCGGCCCAGGCGCTGCACAGGTTCGTCGCCGACCGCGAGCCGCTCTTCTACCCGGACTGAGAAAGGCCTCCAGGAGACGGGCGGGCGCGGGGATGCGCGCACCGGCCCTCCCGACCGGCCTGGGTCCGTCTCGGCTGCTCCAGAGATGCACGGTCGCCCGGCACCGGCCCGCTGGCCGCAGCGCGTGGCCGCTCAGCCTGGGGCGGCGATGCTCGTGACGCGGCTCGGCGCCGAAGAGAAGGGCCACGACTCATTCGTTCGGCGAACGAGTAGTTAAGGAGTTGATCATTCGTTTCGGTGAACGAATGAGTTGTGCCCGCAGAGCCGCACGCCGGGCCGAGGGTACCGCTCGGACGGTCGGGTGGAGCAAGCGCCGTCCGCAGGGCGCTGCATGCCGGTCGCCGCCTGATCGGGCCGTCGGAGGCTGCGCCCGCGCGTTCGGGTTTCGCGAAGCCCATGCGCTGGGCGTCCACTGCGCCCCGGACTCCCCCGTGGATCAGCCGTGAGTCCCCTCAGCGCCGGGATTTCGCGCAGGCCGGTCCGGAACGGGCACCGGCGCCCCGCCCCGCAGGTCGCCCTCGGGGCTCGGGCTCTTCGTTCCGGCGCCTCAGCTCCCCGAGGTCACATCCAGGACCCGCTGCTCCAGCGAGCTGCCCTGGGTGAGGGCGCTGATCCGCACGCCCCGGGCGAGCAAGGCCTCGAGGACCGCGGCGATGACGTCCTCGGCCGGCGGCGCGTCCGGCGCGAGTCGCACCGCGAGCTGACCCGACGGAGAAAGGTCGACCCGGGCCACGCCGGGGATCGCCCGGAGCTCGGGGAGCGGGACGTCTCCCCGGCTGACCTGGAGGGAGAACTCGGCCGCGCGGCGGGTGACCTCGGCCATCGTGCCGTCCTGGACGACCTTCCCGTGGTCGAGGACGGTCACGGCGTCGCACAGCCGCTCCAGCTCCGCGAGGTTGTGGCTGCTGATGATGACCGTCCGCTGGCCACGGAGCCCCGAGAGCAGGCTGCGCACCTCGGCCGCGGCGCGCGGGTCGAGCCCGGCAGTGGGCTCGTCGAGGAGGAGGAGCGCCGGCTCACCGAGCAGCGCCTGGGCCAGAGCCACCCTCTTGGCGACCCCGTGCGACAGAGAACGCGGCGAGGCGTCCCACACGTCCGGAAGCTGCACCCGCTCCAGCGCGACCCGGGACGCCGCCTCGGGTCGGACCTCGCCGGAGAGCTTCGCCCAGGTGGTGAGGAGCGTGCCCACGTCGAGGTAGGCCGGGAGGTCGGCGTCCTGGGGAAGCACGCCGAGGCGGGGCCGGTGGGAGCCGCGGTCGTGCGGGCTCCTGCCCAGCACCCGGATGGTGCCGGTCCCAGGGCGGAGGAATCCCGCGGCCAGCCCGAAGGTGGTGGTCTTGCCGGCGCCGTTCGGGCCCACCAGCCCGTGGCAGCTTCCGGGACGAACCTGAAAGGTGACCCGGTCGAGCGCGACGGTGCTGCCGTAGCGCTTGGTCACCGTGTCGAAGCTGAGCGCGGCGTCCACGGCCTCTCACACGTCCCTGGCCCGGAAGACTGCCCAGGCCACGCCGAGAAACAGCGCACCGAACACCGCATACGCTGCCGCGGAAGCGAGGAGCGCGGTGGTCGAGCCGAGCACCCCCGAGGCGTACGCGGAGGGCGAGAGCCAGCGGAGTTCCTCCGTCCACGAGCCCGGGCCGCCCATCCGATGCACGAGCGCCGCGCGACTCCCGATGGCGTGGAGGAGCCAGAAGCCGAACAGCGCGCCGACGTTCAGCAGAAGGCTGCTCCCCGGGCTCGAGGTCATTGCCGAGGAGAGCGCGGTGAGGGCGAGATACCCGAAGGCGAGCGCCGCCCCACCCGCCCAGAAGCGCGCCGCGGCGGCCGCGTAGGAGAGGGGCTCGAGCCCCGGCCGCAGTCCGGCCCCGGCGGCGAAGAGTCCTCCCACCACCAGCGCGAGCAGCAGCCCCATGACCACCGCCTGGGCGAGGAACTTCCCCGCGAGGATGCTCCCTCGCCGAGCGCGTACCGCGAGGTAGCGGACGCTGCCGGTGGCCGTCTCCGCGCTGAGCTGGTCGTAGCCGAGCAGGGCGATGAACAGCGGAAGGAAGAACAGGTCCGCGGCAAACACCAGCGGGACCAGCAGTGGCAGCTCGGTGAGGCGCTCGAGGGCCGCGCCCTCCGCGCCCAGGAAGAAGCCGAGGATGCCTGCACCGGCAGCGGCGGCTGCCTCCGGTCCCTGTGCATCGAGCCCGCGGGTCAGCAGCCCGAACAACAACCCTGCGAGCACGGTGGAGGTGCCGAAGAGCAGCAGGAGCACCAGGACTCGCGCGTTCCGGAGGGTGCGGAGCAACTCGGTCCGGGTCACGGACAGCGTCTCGAAAAGGGGGCTCAACGTGGGCCAAGGGCCTACCAGAGGACACCGGCCGAAGTCTTCACCGGGGGGAGGAGGCCGTCGTACGATGGCGGGCACATGCGCGCTGCGCTCTGGCTTCCGTCCCTCGCCGTGCTGCTCACCGGCTTCACTCCCGAGGACGAGGCGCTCGACCCCACCATGCTTCCGGGCACCACCGCCGTCCCGGCGTCCGCCGAGGCTCCCGAACCGGTGGCTCCGGCAGCCATCCCGCTGTCCGTCCCGAGTCGGGTCAAGACACCGCCGCTCGCGTCGGCGCGCGCGCTCGCGCCAGCGGAGGATCTGATCTCGCGCGCCCGGCGGGAAGGCGCGCACTACGTGGTGAATGGCGCCGAGGGCGAGGCGGCGCTGACGCTCGTGCCCTCGGTGCAGGAGAGCCTCAACCGCACGCTCAGGGACTACCAGACGCCCTGGGCGGCGGTGGTGGTGATGGAGCCATCCACCGGGCGGGTGCTGGCGATGGTGGAGCACAGCGAGGCGGCCCCGGGGCTGCGCGGGCTTCCGGTCAAGGCAGTGTTCCCGGCGGCGAGCATCTTCAAGCTGGTGACCGCCAGCGCGCTCCTGGACGAGGGCGTCAGTCCCGACGACGAGTCCTGCTACCACGGCGGAAAGCGGCGGGTGAGCGAGTCGCTGCTCGCCGACAGTCAGCGGGATCGCGAGTGCGTCAGCCTCTCCGAGGCGCTGGGTCGGAGCGCGAACGTGGTGTTCGCCAAGCTGACCCACCGCTATCTGGACGCGGAAAAGCTCCGGGCCGCCGCCGAGCTCTTCCGGTTCAACCGTCCCATTCCCTTCGCCATCCCTACCGAGCCCTCGCTGGCCTCCGTGCCCGAGGCGCCGCTGGAGCTCGCCCGCACCGGCGCCGGCTTCGGGGACGTCTTCCTCTCCCCCCTCCACGGCGCCCTGATCGCCTCGGTGGCGGCGAACGGCGGCCTCTGGCGGGCGCCCATCCTCTTCGAGCGAGACCTGGCCGAGGCGCCGGACCCCGAGCGGATCCTCAGCGAGGAGCGCGCCGCTGCCCTGACCGCCATGATGGAGGAGACCGTCACGCACGGGACTGCCCGTCGCTTCTTCCGGCTGCGCGAGCTGCGAGGGGCGGTGGGGAAGACCGGCTCGCTCGCCGATCGGAATCCCTTCCGCGACTACTCGTGGTTCGTCGGGTTCGCGCCGCGCGAGGCTCCGCGGGTCGCCGTGGCGGCAGTGGTGGTGAACGAGCCGCGGTGGCGGATCCGCGCTCCCTGGCTGGCCCGCGAGGCGATGCGGCTCGGGCTGGAGGCGCTGGCGGGGAGCGGTGCAGGCCGCCTCGCCTCGGTCAGCGAAGGTCGATCAGCCCCTGGTCGACGAAGCCCTTGAAGCACCGGAGCGCGTCCAGCTCGTGGATCGGGGAGACCTGGACGATGGCCTCCACCGTCCGCTGGCCGTCGATGCGGGACAGGAGATAGCGCTCCGGAGCGCTGAGTGGCATCTGCCGGACCAGCGCCGGGGACACCTTGAGGTGGGGAACCTTTCCCCCATGCACCAGCTCGGCCTTCAGCTGGTCGGCGAGCGCCGCCTCGGCCTGGCGGAGGAAGTTGGCGGTCTGGGCCGACGGTGAGACCTCGTAGGCGCGCCGGGCGAGCGCGGCCGCGTCCCCGACGTTGCCCGACGTGTAATAGGCCTGGGCCGCCCGGAGGATCTCGTCGGGGCCCTGCTCGCTGCCGAGCACCTCGGGAACGGCGGTGGGAACCGTGGGCGATTCGGTGGGCAGGACCGAGACCGCGCCCAGCCGGTGCAACGCGAACAGCCGCTGGTAGAGGAAGAAGTCGGTGGAGTGGAGCCCGAGCACCAGGTCATCGATGGTGGCGCCCTCCTCGATGAGGGCGTATAGCCGGTCGTCCAGGCTCCCCGGCTCGGGCGGGGCCGCGAGCTGCTCTCGGTCGATCCTGAGCCGCACCCGGCCGGTGGGAAACACCTCGCGGATCGCGCGCCATGCCGTCTGCCGGAGGTCGGCTTCCCGGTGGACGTCGAGGAGGCTCACGCTCACGTCCAGCCCGTGCACCGGGGTGGGGGACTCGCCGGGCGTGAAGGTGAAGCGGCCGTCCGTCCAGTCGAAGCAGCCCAGCAGCGCCTCGCGGAACTTGAGCGAGAGGGCGTTCCGGACCGCGTCCTCCGGGACCTTGCCCGAGTCGACGAGGATCTTCCCCAGCGCCACCTTCGTGGCGAGCTGTTGCTGGAAGGCCTCGGTGTACTCGTCCTCGGAAATCATCCCCATGTTCATCAGGAACTGGGCGAGGTACTCGCGCGGCGCGTTGCTCCCGGCCTGGATCACCGCGCCGTCCCGGATGACCACCTGATGACGTTCGTCGGGGCGCTCGACCAGGAGCGTGCCGGTCGCCTTCCGGTTGCCGAGGTAGGCCACCAGATCCCGGAGAGGCATCGTCGCGAGGTCGCCCAGAAGGCCGCGCATGAGCGCTAGTGTCACAGGGGTGACGGTTCGGATCTACACGAAACCCCGCTGCTCGCTGTGCGCGAAAGCGCGACGGGTGCTCGAGGAGCTCCGGACCCGGGTCGATTTCGTCCTGGAGGTGGTGGACATCCGGGACGACCGCGACACCTGGGAGCGGTACCGACACGCGGTGCCTGTCATCACCGTGGACGGGGAGGAGATCGCCCGGCTCCGGGTGGACGAGAAGGTGCTCGAGGCCCGGCTGCGTGGCACGGGCGTTGCCTAGAACAGCCCCGGCACCCCCATCGGGGCGAGCCGAAGGCTGAACTTCTGACGGATGCCGGCCGAGGCGTCCCTGGAAAAACGACCGTGCCCCAGCAGCACCCACACACGCCGAGGGTGATGGTGGTCGACGAGTCCGAGGCCGCCCGGACCCAGGTGGGGGAGGCGCTCCGGCGGGCAGACTTCCTCGTCACGGCGCTGGGAAGCGCGGAGGCGGCGCTTCCGATGTGGACGCTGTTCCGGCCGCACGTCGTCCTGATGGCGGTGCACGCTCCCGGATTCGCCTCGGTCGCGGTTGCCCGGCGTCTCCAGAGACTCGCCGGCGGAGCGGTTCCCTTCGTCTACCTGCTCGACGCGCCGGATCCGGAGCTCCGCCTCCACGTGCTCGAAAAGGGACACGGGGTGGATGTCCTGGCGAAGCCGCTGGACCTGCCGGAGCTCGTGGCCCGTGTGCGTGGCCTGCTCCGCTTCCGCGAGGGCGTGCGCCGAATGTCCCGTCCGACGGATGACGAGGTGACGGGCCTGCGGGACCGGTTGACCGGGACCTGGAGCCGCCGGGCGATGAATGCCTTCGTGCAGCAGGAGCTCCTTCGCTGCGAACGTCACGGAGGCGGGTTCGGAGTGCTGGGCATCGAGCTGCAGGGATTCCGCCACCTGCGGCGAACCTTCGGGCGGACGATGGCGGAGCGGCTGGTGCTCTACGCGAGCACGGTGCTGCTCCAGGCCTCGCGCGAGGCCGACGTCGTGGCGCGGGTGGCGGACCATCGCTTCGCCGTGCTCCTTCCGTCGACACCGCAGGAGGGCCTGCCCTGGGTCCGCTCCCGCCTGTCGGAGCGGTTCGACCGCGCGCGATTCCAGGTGAACGGACGCATCGTCCGTACCGCGGTGTCCATCGGGTGCGCGGCCTTCCCCGACCTGCAAGGAAACGCGCGGCGGCTGCTGGCGGCGGCGTTCACCGGGATGTCTCAGCCCGAGCTGGTTCAGACGCCGGTGCTGAGCTGAACGCCGGCCCGCGGGGCTCGACTGATCTGCGGAGGCACGCGGCTGAGGGGTTGCTCCCGGGGGAGTCTCAGCGGGCTCGCTTTCGGCGCGTGGCGCTCCGGCTCCTCGGGGAGCGCTTTCGCGGCGTGGCCGGCGCGGGCGCCTCCGGACGCCGGGACAGGGCGAGCACGCGCGCGTACTGCGCCGGGGTGACCGGGACCACGCTCAACCGGCCTCGGGTCACGAGCTGGAAGTCCTTCAATCCAGCATCGGCGCGGATGCGCTCCAGCGACACCGGGTTGGTCAGGGGCTCCACGGGCTCGACCTCCACCGATGCCCAGTCCTCTCCCGGGGTGGTGGGATCCGACTGCGCCGGCCGCGACACGCGGGCGATGCCCACGACGGCCTTCTCCTCCGTCGAGTGGTAGTAGAGGCACAGGTCGCCCATCGCCATCGCCCGCAGGTTGTTCCGGGCCTCGAAGTTCCGGACACCGGTCCACTCGGTCCGGCCATCCGCCTGGAGCCGCGCAAACGAGTATTCCGACGGCTCGCTCTTGATCAGCCAGTGGGCAGACACGGGCGGGACATTAGGTCAGCGCGAGGCAGACCGGACGAAGAAAGCCCCCGGGGAGACGCAGTGGCGTCCCCGGGGGCCGGTCCATCTGGAGGTCTTGGCGCGACTAGCGTCCGGTGCCGCCGCTGGTGCTCGGCGTGGTGGTGGATCCGGGGCTGGTCGTCGAGCTCGGCCTGCTGGTGTCGGGGGTCCCGGTGCTCGACCCGCCGGTGCCCTGCGTGCCGCTGCCGCCGGTGGCGGTGCTGCGGTCGAGGTCCTTCAGGATGTCCTTCGCGTGGTCGCGGTGAGCCTTGACCTTGTCACGTGCGTCCGAGACGAGGTCGTGGACCTTGTCCTGTCCCTTGAGCGAGGGCAGGGCAGCGTCGAGATCCGAGAGAACTGCCTCGTGGCCCTTCACCATCCCCGAGATGTACGCCCGGTCGAAGGTGGCTCCCGTCGCGGAGCTCAGCTTGCGCTCCGCATCCTCGCTCATGGTCTTCATCTCCTGGCGCTTCGATGCGGGAATCTGGCTCGAGGAGAGCGTCACCTTCCCCTTGCCGTCCTTCTGGACGAAGTCGCTGATCTTCTTGTCGAGCGCGGTGTGGTCGTCGATCATGTCCTTGGCGTAGTCCTTCACCTTGTCGTTCTGCGCCTTGGACTGGGCGGTCCGCCCGAGCTTGATCTCGTCCTGGTTCACCTGGTGAAGCATCGAGAGCACGGCGGACGGGCTCATCGCAGCTGCGCTCTTTCCGGTGTCCGTGGCGCTCGGGGTGGTGCTGCTCGGGCTGGTGCTGGTGGTGGCCGGCGCCGGCGACCGGGTCGCGGGGTTGGGGTCCGCGGCCGTGCCAGTGCTGGACTGGGCGAAGGCCGCGGCGCCGACGAACATCGCCGTCAGTGCGAGCCTGTGGGTAAGTCTCATGTCGTATCTCCTTGGGGTTGACCCGCGAAATGTGCGGACCGGTGTCCCCGCGTGGAACCCTCGTCTCACCCGCTCGTCGGCCGACGGAGCGTGCCGGGCTGCCCGGCGGTCCGCGCGCTGGCCGCCCGGTCATCCAGGCGCCCGGAGGATCAGCCTGTCGCCAGCCAGACCCGAAGCGCCTCGGCGACGCTCCAGGCCTGGGCGAAGCAGCCCCGCGGATGGAAGGGCGGGGTGGCGTCGAAGATCTCGCTCACCTGTCCGAGGCAGGTCTCGGAGAGCTCGTTCTCCAGGCCCCGGACCATCTCCCGGGCGACGATGCGCTCGGGGCGTAGCTTGAGCCACGCGTCCACGTAGTGCCCGAGGAGCCAGGGCCAGACCGTGCCTTGATGGTATGCGGCGTCCCGCGCGCGCAGGTCACCATCGTAGGTCGGCTTGAAGTCCGGGTCATGCGGGGACAGCGTGCGCAGGCCCACCGGGGTGTAGAGCAGCTCCTGCGTCACGCGCAGCACCGACTCCCACCGGCCGGGGTCGAGCACCGGATGGGTGAGGCTGATGGCGAAGATCTGGTTCGGGCGAATCTTCGGGTCGTCGCCCTCGGGCCCGTCCACCACGTCGAAGAGGCAGCCGGTCGCCCGATTCCAGAATCGCCGGTTGAACGCGGCGCCGGCGCGCTCGGCCGCGGCGCGATACGGAGCGGCGTCCTGGTCCAGCTCGCGGGCCCAGTCCCCCATCAGGGCGAGGGCGTTGAACCACAGCGCGTTGATCTCCACCGCCTTGCCACGGCGGGGCGTCACCACCCAGCCGTCGACCCTGGCGTCCATCCACGTCAGCTGGAAGCCATCGGCCCCCTGAGAGAGGAGGCCGTCTCGCGGATCGACGCGGATGTGAAACAGCGTTCCCTGCTGGTGGTGCTGCACGATGTCCACCAGGACGGGCCACAGCTCGCGCAGGAGTCCCGCATCGCCCGTGTGCTCGAGGTAGCGCTGCAGCGCGTGGAAGTACCAGAGGCTCGCGTCCGCGGTGTGGTACACGCCGGCGTCCTTCCCCTCCGGGAAGTAGTTGGGCACCAGGCCGTCCTTCACGTAGTGCCGGAAGGTCCGGAGGATGGCCGCCGCCTCGCGAGCCCTGCCGGTGCAGAGGGTGAGCCCCTCCAGGGAGATCATCGTGTCCCGGCCCCAGTCGGTGAACCAGGGGTAGCCGGCGATGACGCTCCGGGCGTCCTGGCCCGTCGCTCGCGCCCAGGCCTCGTCGGCGGGCCGGTTCCTCGGAACGATGATGAACTGGTCCGCGGCGAGGACGAAGCGAGCGGCAGGTCGCTTCCGGGCGGCCTCGTCGGCGCGGTCGAGCAACCGCTTCTCCCGCTCGAGCTCGAGCGCGAGCACCTCCGCGGGATCCCGCTCCAGCCGGTCCCAGCCCTCGACGGTGACACCGAGGGCGACCGACTCTCCTGGCCGCAACGTGCCTTCGAAGTAGCCGGGGCTCGTCAGCCGATCCACGTGCTCGTACCCACGAGCGCGGTCGACCCGGTAGACCAGCGGGCGGCTCACCGCGGGAGAACCGACGAAGACCGGCTCGCAGTTGCCGTGCATCCGCATCCGGAGGGTCGGCGCCTCCGGGCTCGGTTGCATCTCCACGTGGAGCTCCAGCAGCCGGACCGGGACCGGCCGCGGCTCCTTGCCGTCGGGGCGCGCATCGTGCGTCCGGAAGGTGGGGTAGGGCCGGAGTCGGAGCAGAAGCGGAGGGCCGCCGAGGTGGTGGTACACCGCGAAGACGGTGTTCTCGCCGTGCACCATCGCCAGCGTTCGTCGCAGCCGTGCTTCCCCGAGGGCGTACTCCCAGGTGGGCAGCAGGCCCTCGAGGCGGAAGTCGCGGAGGAGCGCGAGGCCGGGCAGCTCCAGCCCCTCGGCGTGCTCGGCACCGGAGAGCCGGTGCACGGACTCGCCGACCCTGATCTCCTCCTCGAGGCGCCCGAGCATGACCGTCCGCCCCTTCCCGCCCAGCGCAGGGACGAAGAGCCCGTGGTAGCGGCGCGTGTTGCAGGAGGCGACCGTGCCCGAGGCGTACCCGCCGAGGGCGTTGGTGATCAGCCACTCGTGGCGGAGCACGTCGTCCGTGTCGGCGGCGTCACGCGGCATCCATGGGAGATCCGGGACGCCAGGCCTCTCGACCGCAGTCATGGCGAGCCGTCCTCCCGTCTCGATCGCCACGCTCACCTGCCGGCGGCGCGGCGCGCAGACCCGGAACTGCGTCCCTTCCTTCGCTCAGCCGCCCCGATGTCGCAGGGCGCCCGGACGGCGGTCACGCGCCGACCTTGGACTCCGGAGCTGGTGCGACGTGGGCCTTACCCGTGCCGAGGAACTGGTGACCGAGCAGCTGGCTCGAGGCCATCAGCGCGATGCCCGCGAGCCCGAGCGCGGCGGGCTCCGCGTAACCCCCGAGCAGCGTCCCGAGCACGGTCATCGCTGCTCCCCCCATCGTGAACGACACCACCGCCGCCGCCGCCGCCTTCCACATATGACCCCGCCGCCTCGCTTGCCGACCCTGACTGAGCGCGGAAAGTAGGGACTCGTCGTGCGCTGTGCAGCGCGGCGCGCCGTACTTCCGCCCCGACTGTCGAGCGGCTCGACACTCGTCGCTCCCGCCCATGGGGAGCAGCCAGGCGCCCCTCGCATCGGCTCGTCGTTCGTTCCGCGGGCGGAACTTCTTACGGTCAGCGGGACAGCGCGAGCCCGCATCACCGGACATCCCGCGGGGTTGGGGCGGCCACCGCTTGGCACAAGCGCTGCTTCCCCGGCCGGCGTGCAGACGACACGGACTGGATGGTGGGGCGGGGGACTGCTGATCGGGGCACTGCTCATCGGCGGCTGTGCCCACGAGCAGCCGGTGGCGCCAGTCGCGACGGCGGAGGAGCCCTACCGGATCGGCAAGGAGGACGTGCTCGACGTCTCGGTGTGGCGGGACGCCGACCTGTCGCGGACGCTGCCGGTCCGGCCCGACGGCTTCATCACCCTGCCGATGGTGGGCGAGGTGCAGGCCGAGGGGCGCACGACGGTCGAGCTGGAGCAGGACATCGCCCGGCGGCTGCAGAAGTACATCCAGAGCCCGCGGGTGACGGTGATGGTGCGCGAGGTGAACAGCGCCCGGGTCTACGTCACCGGCGAGGTGCAGAAGCCGGGGGCGTTTCCCCTGCGCGGCCCGGTCACGGTGCTCCAGGCCCTGGCGATGGCCGGTGGGCTGACCGAGTTCGCGGACCGGAACGGGATGATGGTGATCCGGGCGAACAACGGTCCGCGCATCCAGGTGCGGTACTCCGACCTGGTCGAACGGCGCACGCAGGGCTCGGACTTCCCGCTGCAGCCCGGCGACACCGTCGTCGTGCCCTGAGCGGAGCCCGCCCGTGGGCCTCGTCTCCAGATGTCCGTCTCCGCTCCTGCGGCCGGCTCGTCACGGCGCGCTCGGGGGACTCCTGGCTGCGGTCCTCGCCTTCGTCCCGATGGAGGCGCGCGCCGATCTCCGGAGTGACCTGGCCGCCGAACACGCCGGGCCCATCGAGCCCATCCTTCGACTTGCCCTGGAGGAGCGGTACGACGACGACGTGCTGCTCACCGGCAGCCAGGACGCCCCGGGCGCGTTCCTCACCAAGATCATGCCGCAGGTGGGCCTGCGCCTGGACCAGCGTCGAACCAAGCTCGAGACCTTCTACGGTCCGGACATCCTGTGGCGGAGCAGCTCGGGCCAGGTGCAGCTCGATCACCGCGCCGCGTTCGAGCTCCACACCGATCTGTCGCGGAAATCACAGATCGACGCGGTGGCGAAGTTCTGGGACACCTCGGACCCCCTCTCGCTGCCCCGCCAGGGACTGGCCAGGACGCTGGCCCGGACCTTCTACGGGATCGGCCAGTTCGGCTGGCGCCAGGAGTTCGCCCCCCGCTGGAGCTTCCTCCTCGGCTATCGCTTCGAGGGAGCGAAGGTGGATGAGACGGATCACCCGCCGGGGTTCCTGAACTCCCCCTCCATCGAGGTCGACTACCGGCTGACCCGGCGCGCGGACATCGGCGCCGAGTACCGGCTGCAGCTCTTCAAGTTCGGCGACAACAACGGCATCGCCCACAGCCCGGGCCTGGTCTGGAAGTACCGCATCAGCCGGTCGGCGAACATCAAGGTGTCGGCGGGCGCGGCCTTCTACCGGGAACACCTCGACCCCTCGAAGAACGGGGTGGTCCCGCGGTTCCAGATCGATGTCGCCCAGCGCATCAGCAAGCGGCTGGACTGGATCTTCACCGTGGGGCATGACCTGGTGGGAGCCAGCGGGTTCAGCACTGCGGTGTGGGCGGATTACTCCAGCCTGACTTTGAGCTGGCAACTGCTCGAGAAGCTACGGCTCTTCGGGTACGGCAGCTTCTTTCGCAACGGCCCCATGCCCAACATCGGCGTGTTTCCGTTGAAGGTGGACCAGGAGAAGGGCGTGGCGGCCGGGTACGGGCTGGGAGGGGGTGCGGAGTGGCGCTTCAACCGCCACGTGGCGATCCAGGCCACCTACGACCGGCTCGACCAGGTGGGGAGCGTCGACCCCGCACAGACCAGCCTCACCCGCAACATCGTGGCCGCGCGGCTCACGGTGGATGCGTTCTGAGGGAGAGACGATGGATCGTGGACTGACCGTGGACGACGTGGCGAGGGCGCTCTGGCGGCGGCCATGGGTGGTGATCGCCGTCATCGCGCTGGTGCTCGTGGTGGGCACGGCCTACGTCATGACTCGCCCTCGGGTGTGGAAGGCCACCTCGGTGGTGCGCGTCGAGCCGCAGCAGACCGACGCTCAGCTGGTGCAGCGCACGGTGGGGGACGTGGAGCCGAGGCTGCTCAGCCTCCGCCAGGCGATGCTCGGCGGTCCGGTGCTGGGCCGGGTGGTGGACCAGCTGAAGCTCTACCCCGACCTGGTGGCGCGCCGCGGGAAAGAGGCGGGCATCGAGCAGCTCCGGGAGGCGATCGACGTGAAGCCGACCTGGAACGCGTTCGAGGTCACAGTCAGCGCCAACGACCCGAAGCAGGCGGCGGAGATCGCGAACCTCGTTCCCACCGTCTTCGGCCAGCTCACCAACGAGACCCGCGCCGCGCAGGCCGCGGACGCCACCCGGGTCTTCGACGCCCAGGTGAAGGAGCTCCAGGAGCTGGTCAACTCCTGGCAGCAGAAGATCATCGCCTTCAAGGTGGCCCACGTGGGGGAGCTGCCAGAGCAGATGGAGGCCAACATGCGCCAGCTGGACCGGCTCTCGGGAGAGGTCCGGGCGCGCAGCGAGCAGCTGAGGGCTACGGAGGCCCGGCGGAGCGACCTCGCACTGATGCGCAACGGCGGCGACACCGAGGTGGGCCGGGCGCAGACGGTGGTGGACCAGCTCGAGCAGCAGCTGGGCGCGGCGAAGACCCAGTACACCGACGATCACCCCGAGGTGGTCCGTCTGACGCGGGAGCTGAAGTCGGCGCGGAGCCGGGCGCACGATGCCGATGCGCGTCTGGGCGTGCAGCGGGACGAGCGGTCCCGCGCCGCCCGTGACGTCGCGGCAATCCAGCGCGACCTTGACCAGCTGGAGAAGGAGAAGCAGACCTACCAGGCGCGCCTCGACCAGACGCCGCGCTGGGCGGCGGAGCTGGCCGGGCTGGAGCGCGAGTACGACATCTCCAAGACCAAGTACCAGTCAGTGCTCGGACGGAAGGTGGAGGCGGAGATCGCCCAGGAGATCGAGGCCCGGAACGCGCCCCGCCTGTTCAGCCTGGTCAGCCCCGCGGCACCTCCGGTGGCTCCGGCCAAGCCGGACCGCTTCGGTGGCCTGATGGTGGTCCTGGTGGCCGCGCTGGGCGCCGGCGTGCTCTCCGGGGTGATGCTCGAGCTGCGCGACGAGAGCATCCACGACGAGCGGCAGCTCCGCGGCGAGCTCCCGCTCCCCGTGCTGGCGATCGTACCGGCCATGAACGGGCGGAGCGAACGCCGCGTCCTTCTACCAGCGTCTCCCTTGCGCAGCTCTCCGCGCGAGAACGCGGACAGCCTGAACTAGGAAATGCGCCAAGTGATGCCAGAGAACGAGACGACGAACGACGAGCGGGCGGCGAACTTTCTCCACCGCACCGACAGCAGCGCGGTGAACCCGGCTCCGGTGAACGACCGGGTGGTGTCGCTGACGGCGCCGGGGTCGATCGCGGCCGAGCAGTACCGGTCGCTCTATTACCGGCTGGAGCGGCTGCGGGACCAGCGGCCCATGCGCCTGGTGGCCTTCACCTCCGCGCTCTCGGGGGAGGGGAAGACGGTCACCGCGGTCAACGTGGCGCTCACCTCGGCCCGGGCCAACCCCGACCGCCGGATCCTCCTCATCGATGCCGACCTGCGCCGGGGACAGGTGGCGGAGATGCTCGCCTTCCGGGCGCGTCCGGGGCTGGCGGAGCTGCTCCAGGGCGACGCCGAGCTGCGGGAGGTCGTGCGCCGGTTCAAGGCCAACCGGCTCGCGGTCATCCCCTCGGGGCATCCGCCCGAGGAGCCGACGCAGCTGCTGGCGAGCCCACGGATGAAGGAGCTGCTCCGGGCGGTCCGCGAGGGATTCGACGAGGTGTACCTCGATCTCCCGCCGGCGCTTCCGTTCGCCGACGCGTCGATCCTCGGAACGCTGTCCGACGCGGTGGTGCTCGTCGTCCGGGCGAACGCGACGGCGGGAAAGCATGTCCACCAGGCGCTGGAGCACCTCGCGGGGGCCAGCGTGGTGGGGTGCGTGCTGAATGGCGCGGCGGCGGCGGCCACGCCGTATCTGAGATCGTACGTGCGCTGAAGACTCGGGCAACGGTGGTGGGTTGTTTCGAGGGCGGCGAAAGGGCGGGCAGGGGAGATGTATCGGGTCTTCAACCACTGGGTCTCTGGAAGGAAGACGCTGCTGTTCGTGGCGGAGAGCGCGGCCATTGGCGCCGCCTGCGCCACGGGCTCGGTGATGCTGGCCCACGCACTGGCGACCAGCGGCACGTCGAGCCCCACCCAGCCCCAGGTCATCACCGGCGGCCTGCTGGTCGCGCTCTCGGTAGGATTCGTCTTGCTCTACCAGGCGGCGCTCTACTTCCTCGATCTCTACGACCTGCGCGTCGCCTCGGAGGACCGGGGGCGAGGGGCGCGGCTGGTCCGGGCGCTGGGCATCGCGGCCTTCGCGATGGCCATGCTCCTCACGTTGCTCCGCGTGCGTCCACCCGAGGGGGTGGTGCTGGGCGGCGCCTTCGGCGCCATCGTCGGGGTCATCGTCGCTCGCGGGGTCCTGGGCAACGCGCTCGGGCGCCCGAGCCGGGTCCTCATCATCGGGCACGGGCCGCGCGTCCAGCGGTTGGTTGGGCTGATCGATGAGGCCGAGGAGGCCACCGAGGTGGCGGCGGTGGTGGACCCCCGGAGGCTCGATCCGGGACGGGAGAGCCTGCTCCAGGTGGCGCGCCGGGTCCGCGCCGAGGCAATCATCCTCGCGACCGAGCCGGGGCATGAGCGCGCGAGCGCCGAGGAGCTGGCACGCTGCCGCTACTCCGGGGTGCGGGTCTACCGCGCGGCCCAATACTGCGAACGCATCCTGCGCCGCATCCCGGTGCACGTCCTGGACGGGGTGCAGTTCGCCACTGCCGACGAGCTGAGCCAGGGGCCGTTGCGCCGGGCCTCCAAGCGCGCCTTCGACGTCCTCGTGGCGACGGGTCTCCTCATTCTCGCCGGGCCACTGCTGCTGGTGCTGGTGGTGCTGATCCGCCTGGACTCGAAGGGGCCGGCCTTCTACCGCCAGGACCGCGTGGGGCAAAACGGCAGGGAGTACGCGCTGTGGAAGCTCCGCAGCATGCGGCTGGACGCGGAGAAGAACGGCGCGGTCTGGGCGCGCACCAACGACGAGCGGGTGACCCGGGTGGGGCGCTTCATCCGCAAGACCCGGATGGACGAGATTCCCCAGGTCTTCAACGTGCTCCGCGGTGACATGAGCTTCGTCGGGCCGCGCCCCGAGCGGCGGGTGTTCATCGACATCATCTCCCGCGACGTTCCGTACTACGCGCTCCGGGAGGGGGTGAAGCCGGGCATCACCGGGTGGGCGCAGATCCGCTACCCCTACGGCGCCTCCGTCGAGGACGGGCGAAACAAGCTGGAGTTCGACCTGTACTACGTGAAGAACGGCACGGTGTTCCTCGACATCGCGATCATCTTTCACACCGTCCGGCACGTGCTGCTGGGCCGGGGGGCGCGATGACCCTGCCGGAGCCGATCTCCGTCGAGCTCCCCTCGGTCATCCGCATCGCGCCGCGCCCCCGGGCGCAGCCGGCACGCCCGCTGCGCGTCGTGGCGCTGGGAGGTGGAACCGGTCTGCCGGTGGTGCTCCGCGGCCTTGCCCGGCACGTCAGGCCGCGGAAAGGCCGGCGCGGGGTCGACCTCACGGCGGTGGTGGCGATGAGCGACGACGGTGGAAGCTCCGGACGGCTGCGCCGGAGCCGGGGGCTGCTCCCGCCCGGCGACCTGCGGAACTGTCTGGTCGCCCTCGCGTCGGTGAAGGGCCCTCTGGCCGAGGTGCTCCAGCATCGCTTCGGGGGGAGGGGGTCTCTTGCTGGCCACGCCCTCGGCAACCTGGTCCTCGCCGCGCTCGCCGAGATGCACGGCGATTTCCTCCAGGCCATCCGGTCGGCCTCGAGGCTGCTCGATACGCGGGGAACGGTCCTCCCCTCGACCGTGGATCCGGTGCAGCTGGTCGCCGAGCTGGAGGATGGCCGGCGGGTGGTGGGCGAGCGGCATCTCGTGCGTGCCGGGACGTGTGTCCGCCGGGTGTTCCTCCATCCGTCGCGGCCGGCCGCCGCCGAGGGCGTCCTGGAGGCCATCGCCTCGGCAGACCTGATCACTCTCGGGCCGGGCTCGCTGTACTCGAGCGTGCTTCCGAATCTGCTGGTGGACGGGGTGGCGGAGGCGCTTCGCACCACCCGGGCACGCCGCATCCTGGTTGCGAATCTCATGACCGAGCCCGGCGAGACCGCGGGCATGGGAGTGGTGGACCACGTCCGCGCGGTGCTGGAGCACGCCGGGCCGGTGGTGGACGTTGTCCTCCTCAATTCCACCCCGCTCGATGCCGCCCGGCTGGATCGCTATGCCCGGACCGGGGCCGAGCCGGTCCGGACGAATCTGGAATCCATCCGGGCGCTGGGCGTCGTCCCGATCGAGGCCGATCTGCTCAAGGCAGGACACCGGCTGAGGCACGATGCCCGGAAGCTCGGGAAGACCCTGATCTCCGTGGTGGCAGGACAGGGCTGAGCGGGGGCCGAGCCCGGCGCGCCCCGGCAGGAACGCTGGCGCGCCTGCCCGGCGCGGGACGGAGCTTCGGAGGCCAGGGTGGACGGACGAGCCGCGAGTGCACACGTCGTAGAGCGATGCCGAGGTCCAGGCCGTACGTCCCGTCGGAACCGACGCTCGGGTGGGAGCAGCTCCGGGCCACGGCCCGCCCCCTGAGCGAGTACCCGTTCTCCGCGGACGCGGTGACCTGGACCCATCTCGGGCGAGGCGCGCTGCACCTGGCGGCGCGGGTGCTGGGGCTGGAGGGCCGGGAGGTGCTCGTGCCCGCCTACCACCACGGAGTCGAGGTGGACGCGCTCCTCTCTGCGGGAGCCCATCCGGCGTTCTACGCGGTCGGTCGGCGGTGGACGGTGGATCTCGAGGACCTCGAGCGCCGCATCGGGCCCCGGACTCGCGGCCTGCTCCTCACCCACTTCGCGGGCTTCCCCGGCCCTGCCACGCAGTTGCGCGCGCTCGCAGATCGGCACGGTCTGGTGCTCCTCGAGGACTGTGCGCAGGCGCTCCTGTCCGTGGACGGGGACTGCCCGGTGGGGGCCACGGGCGACGCGGCGATCTTCTCCCTCCGCAAGACCTTGCCCGTGCCCCACGGAGGCGCGCTGGTGTTCAACGGGCATCGCGGCTACCAGCTTCCCGCGCTCGCCAGGCCCGCACCGGGACCCACGCTCCGGGGCCTGTGGGCCAGGTTGCTCCTCCGGGGCGAGTTCCGGCTCCCAAACCAGGGTGGCGTACTTCGCAGGCTCGGCCAGTGGTTCTCGGGCCACTTCCGCACCGGACGTCGCCCCGAGGGGGCCAGGCGATTCGCGCGAGAACAGCTCGAGCTCGGCCTCTCGCCACTGGTGCAGCGCATCGCTCAGGCACACGAGCTGGCGTGGGTGGTGGAACGCCGTCGGCGGAACTTCTTCCACCTGCTCGGAGCTCTGCGGGGCGTCACGCCTCCTCTGGTGAGCGAGCTTCCATCAGGGGTGTGCCCGCTCTTCTATCCGCTGTGGGTGCCGGACCGGGACGAGGCGCTGGCCCGGCTCCGGGCAGAGAACGTGGAGGCGAAGGAGGGGTGGCGCAGCTTTCACCCCCGCTGCGATGGCGCCGAATTCCCCGATGCCACCCGGCTCCGCCAGCACGTGCTGGAGCTTCCCTGCCACCAGGACCTGGGCCCGGCGCACGTGGCGCACGTGGCCCGGGCGGCCCTGCGGGCTCTGAGCCGCGACTGGACGCGTCGCTCGCGCGCCGCCGAGGGCTGATCGACCGTCGTCCACCGCCCGGAGGTCCCCGACGCCGGGGACTCTCCGGGGGCGGGCGAGTCCGTCCGCACCTGGAGGATGCTGCTTCCGCCAGGCCGGGAGCGCCGGAGCGAGCTGTCGGCGAGCGGTCACCTGCGATAGAGCATCGAGGGCAGGCAAGCGCAAACAGGGGGTCCGCCGTTGAGTGGACGGTACGATGTGTTCGCGGTCGCACCGGCGTACGAGGGGTACATCGGACGGTGGAGCCGGCTCGTGGCCCGCGAGTTCGTCCGCTGGCTGGCGGTTCCGACCCGGCGGCGGTGGCTCGACGTGGGGTGCGGGACCGGTGCGCTGACCGAGGTCGTGGTCGAGGCCGGTGAGGCACGTTCGGTGGTGGGCGTCGACCCATCGGCCGGGTTTGTCCAGCACGCGCGCACCCTCGGCTTCGAGACGGCGGAGGTCCAGTTCCTCCAGGGCGACGCACTGGCGCTCCCCGTGGGGTCGGTGGACTTCGACGCCGTCGTCTCGGGTCTGGTCCTGAACTTCGTCCCCGAGCCCGCGCAGATGGTCGCGGAGATGGTCCGCGCGGCGATGCCGGGCGGCACGGTCGCCCTCTACGTGTGGGACATGTCCGGGAGCGTGGAGCTCATCGCCCGGTTCTGGGAGGTCGCGATCGCGGCCGACCCCTCCGCGGCGGCGCTCGCCGAGCCGGCGAGATTCCGGGAGATCTGCACCCCCGAGGCGCTGGAGGCGTTCTTCACCGAAGCAGGGCTGTCGGACGTGGCCAGCCGGGCCATCGACATCCCCACGGTGTTTCGCGACTTCGACGACTACTGGACCCCGTTCCTCGGAGGCCAGGGGCCGGCACCGGCGTTCCTCGCCTCGCTGCCCGAGCCCCGGCAAGAAGCCATTCGCGACGAGCTGCGAACCCGCCTGGCGCCGAGCCCGGACGGCTCGATCCGCCTCAACGCGCGGGCCTGGGCCGTACGCGGGACGAAGCCGAGCTGAGCCTCGCGGTCCGGGTAGCCTCGACGAGGAAGCTCCGGGGCACCCCGGGCACCGAGCGCGGGACGACCGGCCAGGGCCAGCGGCCCACCTCGGAGGCGAAGGTCCCGAGGTCGTGGACGGTCACCTTCCACCCCAGCGGCTCGAGGAGCGCCTCCGGCTCGTCGGTCCCGAAGCGCCACGGCGCGCCGAGCTTCGCGACGAAGTCGAGGAGCGGCCGGAGCTGCGGCATCTCCAGCATCGTCTTGCCGATGAGATCGATGAGAAGGGTGCTCCCGATGGCCGAGACCTGGCTCAGGCGCGCGAGCAGGCCACGGACGAGCGGCTCGTCCAGGTAGGGGAGCAGGCCCTCCGCGAGCCAGACCGTGGGAAGCGCGGGGCGGAAAGCCTGCGCCTCCAGTGCCGCGGGCCAGTCGTCCGCCAGGTCGACGGGGACGGGAACCCGGGTGCAGCTCGGGACTGCGGCGCCCAGGCGCCGCTGCTTGAGTGCGAGGACCTCCGCCTGGTCCACCTCGTACACCCGAGTCGCTTCCGGCCAGAAGAGGCGGAACGCGCGGGCGTCCATCCCGGCCGCGAGAAGGACCACCTGCGAGCCGGAGGCGATCCGCTGATCGAAGAAGCGGGTGCGGACGGGGATGGTGGACGCCTCGATCGGCGCAACGGCCCGGGCAGCGTCGAGCACGGCGAAGCCCTCCGGCCCGGCGAGGGCGCGGGCGAGCGGGTCGTGGAACAGCGCGTCGCGTCGCTCGCTCTCCGCGGCGCGCCAGGCGGCGACCCAGAGCGAGGTCAGGGCGACTCCGTGCATGGTGAACGCACTATCGCCTCGGCGAATGGACCGCTCACCGTGACGGACAGGCGGCCCGTCCGTCGTCGGCCCGCTCCGGGGCGAGGGGACCGCGCCGATGCCCGGCCGGGTCTACGGCGGGCTGACCCCCAGCAGTCGCGCGAGCTCCGCGCCCGTGCTCGCCGCGTCCGCGCCCGAGGCGAGCACCTCCTTCGGACGGAAGCCCCAGAGCACTCCCACCGGGCGCATCGCGGCAGCCCGCGCAGTGAGCATGTCCACGCCCGTATCTCCGACGAAGGCCACCGCTTCCGGAGGCGCGGCGAGCGAATCGGCCAGGGCGAGCGCCGAGGCGGGGTCCGGTTTCCGGGGCACACCGGGGCGTTCCCCGACCACCGCGATGAAGTTCCAGCGGCCGCAGAGCGCGTCCACCAGCCTCCGGGTCGGGCCGTCCGGCTTGTTGCTCAGTACCCCCACCGGGACCTCGGCCGCGGCCAGGGCGTCGAGCACCTCCGGGATGCCGGGAAACAACCGCGTCTCGTCGAGCAGGTGCTCGGCGTAGTCCGCCTGATAGGCGGTGAGAAAGTCATCGCGGAGCCCGTCGGTCCGCGGCGGAAGTGAGCGCTCCACGAGCTTCCGCACTCCCTCGCCGACGAAGGTGCGGTAGGCCGACACCGGATGCTCGGGGAAGCCGTGCGCGCGGAGCGTGCGGTTCATCGCCGAGGCGATGTCGCCGAGAGAATCGGCGAGCGTGCCGTCGAGATCGAAGATGACTCCGCGAGGACGGCGCCCGGGCTTCCCGTTCTCGCGCATGGGGCCGGTCAGGGTGTTCCGGTCACCTGACGGCGCAGCTGGGCCACGCCGGCCCGGAGCTGGGGCGGAACGTTCTGGGGCGGGGTCACGGCCAGGTAGGCCTCGAAGTCCTGGAGGGCCGCCTTCGGCTGCTGCTCCTGCATGTGGACCATCCCGCGGAAGATGAGCGCGGAGCTCCCGTCGGGGTAGAGATCTGCCAGCCGGCCCAGCTCCGCCATCCCCGCCTCCCGTTGTCCCTGGACCACCTTCAAGAAGGCGCGGTGCACGCGCAGGTCGGTGCGGAACGGATCCGCGGCCAGAGCCCGCTCGTTGATCTCCTGGGCCTTCTGGAAGTCGTTCCGGGCGATCAGCTCGCGGATGACCTCGCCGGTGAGCGCGAGGTCACCGCCGGGATCGCCCCGGGTCCGGGCCAGCGCCGCTTCGAAGTCCCGGTCGTCCTCCGGACCCGGGGTCGCGGGCCCGCCGCGGCCCACCGTGCCGGTCGCGACGTCGCCCTCGCCGCGCGGCTTCTGCTCCTGCGACAGCCAGAGGCCGAGCGCGCCGAAGAAGATGACCACCCCGGCGCCCCAGGCCGCACCGACGAGCTGGGGGTGGCGGCCGAAGAAGCCGCTGGGCGAGGCCGGGGCAGCCGCGGGCTCGGCCTTCCTGCCCTTGCCGCCGCTCCGCTCCGGGGCCTTCGCCACCTCGTCACGAGCGCGCATGGCAGCGGCGGCGGCCCGCTCCAGCCGGTCCTCCTCCTCCTGCCAGGCGCCCGGGTCCATCTGGTGCTTCTCGGCCTGATGCTCGCGCAGCTGCGCGAGCAGAGAGTCCACCCTGCGCTGTGCGTCGCTCACCCGCTCCGAAACAGGGGCCGGCGCGGATCTCCTGCCGAGGAAGAGGTAGAGCGCCCCGGCAATGAGCCCGAGCGAGAGAACGACGATGCCGGGGATCCAGTGGGTCTCGGTCACCTGCGCAGCTCCGCCCGGACCGCTTCCAGCCACGGATCGTCGGGCGGGGGCTGCACTGGCTCCTTTCCCTTCTCGGGCGCGGGCTCGGACTGGGGCTCGGGGGCCGGAGCGGGCAGAGCGGAGGCGGACCGGCGCATGGTCCGGGCAATCGCGTAGCCCCCGCCCAGGAGCAGCAAGAGCGGAAGGAACCAGACCAGGAGATTCATCCCGGAGGCCTCCGGCTCGAGGAGGGCCCACTCCCCGTAGCGGGAGGTGAAGTAGCCGCGGATCTGCTCATCGGTCCTTCCGGCGGCCACCAGCTCACGGACCTTGTCCATCTGCGCCCGTGCGGCGGAGGCGTTCGAGTCGGCGATGGACAGACCCTGGCACATCGGGCAGCGGAGCTGCTTGCCCAGCGCCTGCACGCGTGCCTCGCGTTCCGGATCGAGCGGCGTGCTTCCCGCCTGCTGCGGAGCGTACGTGGCGAGGACCAGACCGAGGACCCACGCATTCATCGGACCACCTCCGACACCGGCCCGGCCGGCTGCTTCAGCGCGGCGAGCTTCTCCATCATGGTCCGGGGATCGATGGGGAACGCCACCTTTTCCCGGATGATGCCCTGCGCGTCGATGAAGTACGTCTCCGGCACGCCGGTCACACCGTAGTCCACTGCCATGCGGGAGCGCTCGTCCAGGAGCTGGGGAAACGTCGGATCCGGTGGACCAGCGAACGCCCGCGCGTTCTCCTCGGTGTCCTCGAACACCACACCATAGAATTGCACCTCATGGCCGAAGCGCCTGGCGGCCATGGCCACCACCGGGTGCTCAGCCTTGCACGGCCCGCACCAGCTCGCCCAGAAGTTGAGCACCAGGGGCTTGCCCTTCAGATCGGAGAGCTTCACCGGGGCTCCGGTGTCCAGCCGCTTGAGGGTGAAGTCCGGAGCCGGCTTTCCTCGCAGCTGGAAAGGGACCTCGTGGGGATCCCGGCCGAAGCCCTTGGCCAGGACGAAGAGGAGCACCGCGGTGACCGCCGCGAGCGACAGGCCGATCCAGAGCCCGCGCCTGTTCACGCCGCTGCCCCCGGGCTACGTGCCTCGTTCGGCGCCGGGAGGCGCTCGGCGGCGCCCGCCCGGACGCGTCGCCGCTCGGGCCAGGCGGCGAAGAGAGCGCCGAAGACGAAGAGCGGCAGGCTCCACCAGATCCACCCCACCATCGGGAAGATCCAGGCATTGAAGCTGGCCGACGGCGTGGCCTGATCGAAGGCCAGCAACGTCAGGTACAGGTCCTCGAACGCCGCCGAGCGGATGGCGGGGCTTCCGATGGGATCGGTGCTCCGCTCGTAGAAGTTCATCCGTGGGGCGAGCGCGTGCTGGCGACCCCTGCCGTCGGTGACCTGGACGTCGGCCGCGATCCACCTCCGGTGAGGGTCGATGCCGTTGCGCAGGCCGCCGAGCTGGACCGTGTACGGCCCGAGCTGGAACCGCTCGCCCGGCTTCAGGGTGGCGGTGGTGTGGACCACGTAGGACTGGGAGGCGGCGACGGCCACGAACACCATCACCACTCCGAGGTGGACCACGTAGCCTCCGAAGCGGCGCCGGGCGCGCGTCGCGCTGGCGAGAAGCGCCCGGGGCAGGGGTTCCCCCTGCTCGCGCATCCGCACCCGGACCGGGAGGAACATCTCGCGGAGGGTCACCGTGCCGGCGAACCCTGCGAGGCAGAAGGTGAGCAGGGCCAGTCCGCCCCGCAGCCCCGCGGCGAGGCAGACGACGACCACCGCCACCCCCACCCCCGCCGGGACGAGGAACTGCCGCTTCACCGTCTCGGCCGAGGCACGTCCCCAGGGGAGCGACGGTCCCACGCCCATCAGGAAGAGGATGGCGATGCCCAGCGGGACTGCCATGCGGTTGAAGTAGGGACCGCCCACGCTGATCCGCACCCCGGAGAAGGCCTCGCGGACCAGGGGGAACACCGTGCCCAGGAGCACGGTGAAGGTGAGGGCGGCGAAGAGGAGGTTGTTCAGGAGGATGGAGGTCTCGCGCGAGGCGACTCCGCCCAGGGAGCCCTCGGGCACGAGCAGGGGTCCGCGCACCGCGATGAGCAGGATGGAGACCACCAGCACCACGCCGAGGAAGACCAGGAAGGTGGGGCCGATCTCCGACTGGGTGAAGGAGTGCACCGAGTTGAAGACCCCGCTCCGGGTCATGAAGGTCCCGAGGATGGTGAGGAGGAAGCTCGCCAGCGACAGGCTCACGGTCCACAGCTTCAAGGTGCGCCGCCGCTCCTGCACCATCGCCGAGTGGAGAAAGGCGGTCGCGGTGAGCCAGGGCAGGAACGAGGCGTTCTCCACCGGATCCCACGCCCAGTAGCCGCCCCAGCCGAGCACCGCGTAGGCCCACCACGCCCCGAGGACGATGCCCACCGAGAGGAAGGTCCAGGGGATGAGGGTCCAGCGGCGGAGCGTCGCCATCCATGCATCGCCCAGCTGGCCCCGGAGGAGGGCGGCCACGGCGATGCCGAAGGGGACCACCATCCCCACGTAGCCCAGGTAGAGCATGGGCGGATGGACCACCATCAGGACGTGGTTCTGGAGGAGGGGATTCGGCCCCGGACCGTCCGGCGGGACCGGGCTCACCCGGCCGAAGGGGTTCGCCGGGCCGGCGATGAGGAAGGAGAAGAAGACCCCCACCGCGAGCATCGTCCCCAGGGCGAGCAGCGGGTTGGTGGGCGGGTCGTGCCGGTGAGCACGGGCAAAACCGAAGACGTAGACGGCGAGGATCGCGCCCCAGAACAGGATGGAGCCTTCCAGGGCGCTCCACAGCGACACCACGGTGTAGACCAGGGGCGTCGCCCGGCTGCCGACCATGGACACGTAGTGGACGCTGAAGTCGTGCGTGACCAGCGCATAGACCATCGTCAGGTTCGCGCCGATCATGCAGACCAGGAAGGCGGTCACCGAGGCGACGACGATCCTCAGCGCCCCCGGCCGGTGGCGAAGGCCTCCCTCGATGCCCACCACCGCGCCGAAGGCCGCGGCGAGCAGCCCTCCCAGGACCAGGGCCGTCCCCAGGGTGGAGATCATCGGGCCTCCGCCGTGGGGGCCGAGACCGTGGTCTTCCACTTGTCCGGCCCGTCGCCGGGCTTGGGCGGACGGTACTCGTTGGAGTGGTTCACCATCAGCCGGGAGGAGGTGAAGGTCTGCGACCTGTCGAAGCTGCCCTCCACCACCACCCCGATCTTCTCGCGGAACATCTGGGGCGGCGTCTCGCGCGAGACCACCTGGACCGAGGGGGCTCCGGCCTTGTCGCTGTCCGCCACCCGGAAGGTGAGGTGCGTATGCGCCGCGTCCCAGCGCAGGCTTCCCGGCTGCACGACGCCCCCGAGCCGGACGGTCGGGCCGTAGGCCTTGCTCCCCTGGGCGAGCATCTCGCCGGGGGTCCAGTAGAAGACCAGGTTCTGCCCCATGTTGCTCAGGGCCACGAACCCCAGACCGGCTCCAGCGATCAGCAGGGCGACCACGGCGATGAGGCGGTTGCGGGTGACGTTGGTCACTTGGGCTCCTCTCGCGGCCGGCGCACCCAGAGGGAAACCGCGTAGAGCAGAAGCCCGGTCCAGCAGATGCCGTACGCCGCCTTGACGTACTCCCACCCTCCCTGGATCCGGCCCTCTCCCACCGCGGCGAGCACGGACTGCAGCGCGTTCATCATGCGACCACCTGTCGAGCCCCCGCGGCCGGCTCGGGGACGGTGGTCTCCCGCATCCGGGCAGCGAGCGCGATCCGGTAACGAGCGACCAGGAAGACGATCAGAACCAGGAAGAAGGCGAGGATGTTCCACCGGAGCGCGTAGACCATCTGCGGGTCGACCGTCCTCGGGTTGGACTGGACCTGGTGGAGGCTCTTCCACCACTTCACGCTGAAGTAGATGATCGGGACGTCGACCGCGATGATGATGCCGGTGACCGCGGACCAGACCGCGCGCCGTTCCGGGTCGTCCACGAATCGCCGGAGCGCCATGTACCCCGCGTAGGCGACGAGGAGGATGGCCACCGTGGTCAGCCGCGGGTCCCACGCCCAGAAGACGCCCCAGGTGGGACGCCCCCAGATGGCGCCGAGGGTCGTGCCGATCGCTCCGAAGACCAGAGCGGTCTCCGCCGACGCCTCGGCCAGGGCGTCCGTCTTCCACGAGGCGCGGAAGAGGTAGAGCACGCAGCAGACGAAGTTGATCGTCCCCGAGAGCAGCATCATCTGCACCATCGGGACGTGGGCGTACATGATCCGTTGCACGTCGCCCATCTCGCGGTCGGGCGGGGCCCGGACCAGACCCACCCAGGCCGCGTAGACAAAGATGCCCAGGGTGCCGAGCACCGCGGCGATTTCCAATTGGCGTCTCATCCGCGTATCCATCGAGTGTCTACTCCTCGATCACCCGGGGGAACAACACGATCCCCAGGCCCCAGTAGAGGAGGTCGAAGCTCCCCAAGAGGGCGATCCATGAGGGAAACTGGGTCATCGGGTCCCCCTCGAAGATCAGCGTCGTTCCCTTGGCCGCGGCGACCAGCGCGGGAATGAGGATGGGGAAGAGCAGCAGTGGCAGGAGCACGTCCCGGGCACGGGCGTGGCTCGCGATCGCCCCGTAGAGCGTGCCCGGCGCAGCGATGGCCAGGCAGCCGAGCGCGATGATGGTCAGGAGCTGGCCCCAGGAGAGGACGATCCGCACGTCGAGGAGCGCCACCAGCACCGGTACCAGGAGCACGCCCAGCGCCGCCAGCAGCACCGCGTTGGCGATCCCCTTCGCGAGGAAGATCGACCGGGTGTCCACGGGCACCAGCCGCAGCCCCTCCATGGAGCTGTTCTCGCGCTCCACCCGGAAGGACTCGCCGAGAGCCAGGACCGAGGAGAGGAGGAGCGCGAGCCAGAGGTACCCCCCGGCGTTGCGGCGGAGCAGGGCGGTGTCGGGCCCGAGCGCGAAGGAGAAGAGGAGCAGGGTGGCGAGAGAGAAGAAGACCAGCGCGTTGACCCGCGCGCGCGAGCGCCACTCGAGCAGCAGGTCCTTCCAGAACAGGACCCAGGTCGAGGCCAGGAGGCCAGGGCGCCTCATGCGGCGATCGATCGTCCCTGTTCCAGATGCAATCGGTCCGTGCAGAGCTCAAGCCCCTGTTGGATGTGATGCGTGGCGAGGACGAGCGTGGTCCCGGCGGCGTGCAATTCCCGGATGCGGGCCTCGAGCTCCGAGACGCCGGCCGGATCGAGCTCCACGAACGGCTCGTCCAGCAGGGCCACCTCCGGCTGCTTGAGGAAGAGCCGCCCCAGGGCGAGCCGGCGGCGCATGCCCGCGGAATAGGTCCGCACCGGTCGGTCGTCCTTCGGGGAGAGCCCGACCCGCTCCAGCGCCTCGGACCCGGCGGAGGCTGGCTTGCCGACGAGCCGGGCCACGACCACCAGGTTCTCGAGACCGGAGAGGTCCTCGTAGACGTAGTTCGCGTGGCTCAGAAGGCCCACCCGGGCACGGACGGCGTCCGGGTCGCGGAGGGCATCGACGCCGAGGACCTCCACCTTCCCCGAGGATGGACGGACCGCGGTGGCCAGCACCCGGAGCAGCGTGGTCTTGCCCGAGCCGTTGTGCCCGGTCAGGAGCAGCGCGGTGCCCCGGCGCACCGTGAGCGAGAGACGAACGAGCGCCCAGCGCGCCCCGTAGCGCTTGCTGACCTCGTGCAGCTGGAGGGCGGGGGCGAGTTCCACGTGTCCGAGGAGGCCTGAACTGTCCGAAATCGTCCGTGAAGGCAAGCAGGTCACGTGCCACCTGCCAGGCCCGGCCTCGCTAAGCCGGAGTTCTTACAGCCGATCGGCGCGCTCGGGTGGAATCTCCGCGGGATTCAAGGACGCCCGGCTGGCACCCTGGCTGCAACCGGTGCGCTTCCGGGGAGGGTGCGGACAGGTGAGGGCGACGCATTTGCGCCGATGGGGTCGGTCCGGGCGGTGGCTGGGCGGGCGGGCGCTTCGCGGTGGCGAGGGGGGCGCCCGCCCGCTGCCCGACACGTCGCGTCCTTCCCGGTGTCCGGCAGCCCGACCGGACTCAACTTCGCGCCACCGATGACCTCTCACTCCTTCCTCCGTCGGGCCGGACCGCTGGTCCTGGCCCGGTTCGCGAGCGCGGTGGTGACGACCGTCGTGCCCCTCGTCCTCGCCCGGGCGATGGCCATCGAGGAATACGGCACGTACAAGCAGCTCTTCCTGGTCGGAGTGACGCTGACCTCCGTCCTCGCCTTCGGCGTTCCGCAGAGCCTCTACTACTTCCTCCCGCGGACCGAGCAGGGCCGGCCGTACATCGTCCACGTCCTGGTGCTCCTCGCCGGGGCGGGCGCGGTGGCGGCGACGCTGGTCCTGGTGGCCACGCCGTGGCTCGGTCAGCTGTTCTCGGCCCCGAGCCTGCCCGACTACCGGTACGCGCTGGCCACGTACGCCGGCTTCTTCCTCGCCGCCTCGCCGCTGGAGACCCTCTTCACCAGCCAGGGCCGCACCGGTCTGGCCGCCGTGAACTACCTGGTGTGGGACTCGCTCCGGGCGGCTGCGATGACCGTGCCCATCCTCCTCGGGCTCGGGCTGCACGCGACGATGTGGAGCGTGGCCGGACTGATGGTGGTCCGGACCCTCGCCACCTGGACCCTGGCAGTGAATGCCGCTCCCGGCCCGTGGTGGAACCGGGCGGCGCTGCGGGCCCAGCTCGCCTACGCGCTCCCGTTCGGAGCGGCGATGGCCATCTCGGTGCCGCAGCACTCGCTGCATCAGTGGGTGGTGAGCGCCCAGTTCGATCCGGCGCTGTTCGCCATCTACACCGTGGGCTGCTTCCAGCTCCCCATCGTCGATCTGCTCTACACGCCCACCACCGAGGTGCTGATGGTGCACGTGGGCGAGCTCGAGAAGGCGGGGCGCCTGGCGGATTCGGTGGCGCTCTCGCGCGACGCCTCGGCCCGTCTGGCCTACGTCTTCGTCCCCAGCTGCGCCTTCCTGATCGCCGCGGCGCCGGCGTTCATCGAGGCAGTGTTCGGGTCCAGGTTCCTGGACGCGGTGCCCCTCTTCCGGGTGAGCACCCTGGCGGTGCTCTTCGGGTGCTTCCCGCTCGATGGCCTGCTCCGGGCCCGGGGCGAGACCCGCGCCATCCTCCTCTCCTACGTGGTGAAGGCGCTGATCACCGTTCCCCTGGTGCTGCTCCTGGTCGGGATGTTCGGGTTGATCGGCGGGGTCATCTCCTGGTTGCTCGCCGAGGCGGTGGGAAAGGTGCTGCTGGTGGCGCGGCTGCCGCGGGCCCTGCAGCTCGCCTCGCCCCGACAGCTGCTGGGGCTGGTGCCGTTCCGGGATGGGCTGCAGGCGGCTCTCGCCGCGGGAGTGGCGGTGACGGCGATGCTCCTCTGGCACCGGGTCATCGCCGGCCACTTCGACTGGCTGCCGCACACCTTCTTCTGGCGGCTGGTCCCGCTCGCGTCCGACGCGCTGGTCTTCACCGTCACCTACGTGGCCCTGCTCCACGCCCAGGGGATCCGGGTGCTCCGGGTGCTGTGGATGCTCCGGCGTCCGCGGCCAGCGGCGGCTCCCGTGCTCCCGGCCCAGCCCGACCCCGGGGAGCCCGCCGAGGCTCCGGTCCTCTGAGGGCGCGAGCGATGGGCGCGACGCTGGTCGTCCTGGCCGACTTCACCCCGCGCGGGGACCGCTCCCTGGACCTGTTCTTCGGCCGGATCGGCCGCCGCGTCCGGGAGGCGGGGTGGCCGGTGCGGATGCTCTTCTACGCCCCGCCCGGGCCGGACTTCGCCCGGGAGATCGAGTCGGCAGGCGTCACCTGGGGCACCGCTCCCTTCCCGCTCCGCAAGGCCCCGGGCCGTTTCTGGAGAGCGCTCGCCGGCGGCCCGCTGGTGGTGCAGTCGCACTTCGTCTCTCCCTTCGATCCGCTCCTGCTCCTCGCGCGGGCCACCGGCCGCATCGCGCGCCTCCAGGCGGTGGACCACGCGGGGAACGTCGTCTCTGCCAAGGGACCGCTGATGCGTGGGGCCGAGCGCCTCCGCGGCGTCATCGCCGGACGACTGGTGGACGAGGCCATCGGCGTCTCGGGCTTCGTGGCGCGGCGGCTGGTCTCGCTCGGGCTGGACCCGCAGCGGGTGAAGGTGGTCCACAACGGCGTCGACGTCGAACGCTGGCCCGGCCGGAGCGGGCCGCGCCGGCCCGGTCCTCCGCGCCTGGGCTACGCCGGTCGGCTGCATCCGGAGAAGGGCATTCACGTGCTGCAGCGCGCCTTCGAGCGGCTGGAGCGACGGATGCCCGGGGTGGAGCTCTTCCTCGCTGGCGAGGGCCCCGAGCGCGAGCAGCTCGAGTCGTGGGCCCGGGGCAGGGCGGTCCACCTGCTCGGGACCGTTCGGGGGCTGGGGCCGCTGTTCCGGGACATCGACGTGCTCCTCGCCCCGACGCTGGTGAACGAGTCGTTCGGGTTGTCGGCGGCCGAGGCCATGTGCTCGGAGGCCGCGGTGGTGGCCTCGGACGTGGGCGGCCTGCCCGAGGTGCTCGGCGAGTGCGGCCGGCTCGTGCCGCGGGGGGACGCGGACGTCCTGGCCAACGCCGTGGTGGCGCTCTGCACGGACCTCGAGGCGTGCGCGGAGCTGGGGCGACGCGGACGGGCGCGGGTGCTGGAGCGCTTCACCCTCGACCGCGCGGTGGACGCGCTCGCACGCTCGGCGCAGGCGCTCCTCGCACGCGCGTAGGGCCCCGGTCCAATCGCCACGCGGCACGAGGAGGGGCGGAACCGCCGTCCCTTCCGGGGCCGAACTGAACCGCAGGACGAGCAGCCACACCGACGACGCGGGAGTCGTGCTCGCTCGCCCGCCCTCCGACCGACTCGCAGTGTAACGAAACTGTCCACCACGCTGCGAATCAGCCCTGCATCGTAGGGTGCGCGCCTCTCTCTCACGAGCCCCGAGGAGGCGCGGTTGCACGCTCTCGCAAGGACCCTGGGACTGGTAGCAGGAGTCTTCTCCCTCGCTGCACTGGCTGCTGGATCGGATGGAAGCTGGACGTGGTGCTCACAACCCAGGCGACTTTCGCCGGACCCGGCGGGCCGCACCTTCCACGTGAGGACATCCGGGAGCGACCCGAGATCATGCCCGGACTGGTCGGGCTACACCTTCCGTACCATCGCCGCAGCCGCGAAGTGCGCGCGGGGCAAGGACACCATCTACGTCCACGCTGGCACCTACGGCCCGGTGCAGCTCAGCAACCTGTGGCCGAGTGACACCGTGCTCATCACCAACGCCCCCGGCGAGAGCCCGGTCATCGAGGGCTGGGGTGGCATCCCCGACTTCGGCGCGATCATCGGCATGTGGCGGGTGAGCAACATCGCCATCCAGGGCCTCACCATCCGGAACACCGGGGTGACCGACCCGGAGCACGGCGGCTATGGCATCCACGCCTTCGAGTCGACCTTCGTGAAGCTCTACTTCAACACCGTCCACGACACTGCCCGGCACGGGATCCTCACCAACGGGCATCAGATGGAGGTGGTGGGCAACGAGGTCTACAACACCGTGATGCGGAACCAGTGGTTCAAGTCCAACTACTGGGACGCGGCGGTCACCAGCCAGCCCGACCGGAACCAGTGGGGCTACAAGCTCATCGGGAACTCCATCCATGACAGCTACGGAGAGTGCGCCGACGTGCTCGCGGTCGACGGAGCCACCGTGGAGGGGAACCGGATCTACAACTGCGTGAGCACCAACCTCTTCGTCTCCGGCTCCCAGAACGTCACCGTGAACCGGAACTGGCTCTACGCCACCAGCGACAAGTTCAACCGCAAGGACTACGGGACGCGCGCGACCGGCATCCAGCTCGCGAACGAGGGGAAGGCGGTCGGCTGGACCCTGAACAACATCCGCATCACCAACAACATCATCGAGTGGGTCAGCCAGGGCATCCGCTACTGGAAGGCCCCGCACTCGGGCCACGAGGTGAAGGATACCTACGGAAACCTCTACGTGGCGTTCAACAACTTCAACCGGACCCAGTTCTCTCCCGTCCGTTTCGACACCCCGGAGGGCTGGGCCCCCCGCGGGACGAACCGCTTTCGCCGCAACCTGGTCCTCAACTCGAGCAACTGGAGCTGGTTTTCCACGGACCAGTCGGGCTCGTGGGACCTGACCGGGAGCTGGAACTACGGGAAGAAGACCACCGCCACCAGCCCGGGCATCCAGGACGCCTGGGGCAGCTACATCGCGGCGTACGACCTGCGCTCGGGCGCGGTGATCCGCTGGACCATCCCCCCGTGGTCCGAGCCGGGCATGCCCTCCACGGACTACCACTGCAAGGCGCGCAGCCAGAGCGAGTGGAACACGCCGGGCGCGATCAACTGATTTCCCGTCCCCGCGCGTAGATCTCGCGGCGCCTGGCTCCCCATTGGCGGGTCGCCCGCGGTGGGTCCCAGCGGGCGGGGGACTCCCCATCGGCGGGCTGGGTGCCGCCGGGCCCTGGAGACGGGCGATCGGCGGACTCCGTGCTCGCTCGGCTGCTCTGCGGCCTAACATGCCTGTAGGTAAATGTTCACAAGGCGGCAGCACATCTCTGCGTCGTACCTTGCGCCCCTCGCTCGTGCCCCAAGGAGGCGCAGTTGCATGCACTCGGTAGGACCCTGGGACTGGTGGCAGGACTCTTCTCCCTCGCCGCCCTGGCCGCTGGAGCAGACGGAAGCTGGACGGACTGTGCCCAGCCCTCGCGGCTCACGCCCGACCCGGCGGGTCGGACCTTCCACGTGGCGACCTGGGGGACGAATCCGAGTAGCTGCCCCGCTGCCGGCTACACCTTCCGGACCATCGACGCGGCCGCGAAGTGCGCCCAGGGCAAGGACACGATCTACGTCCACGCCGGGACCTACAACCGGGTTCTGCTCTCCAACCTCTGGCCCTCGGACCGGGTCCTCATCACCAACGCGCCGGGTGAGAGCCCGGTGATCGAGGGCTGGAACAGCGTGCCCGACTACGCGGCGGTCCTCGGCCTGTGGCGGGTCACCAACATCGCCATCCAGGGCCTGACCGTCCGGAACACCGGGGTCCCCGACGCCGAGCACGGGGGCTACGGGATCCGGGTGAGCGAGTCGACCCACGTGAAGCTGTACTTCAACACGGTCCACGACACCGCGAGGCACGGCATCATCACCGATGGCCACCAGATGGAGGTGGTCGGCAACGAGATCTACAACACCGTCATGCGGAACCGGTGGTGGCAGTCCAACTACTGGGACGCGGCGGTGGCCAGCGATCCGCACCGCAACCAGTGGGGGTACAAGCTCATCGGCAACTCCATCCATGACAGCTGGGGCGAGTGCGCCGATGTCCTCGCGGTGGATGGGGCCACGGTGGAGGGGAACCGGATCTACAGCTGCGTCAGCGCGAACCTCTTCATCTCCGGCTCGCGGAACGTGACGGTGAACCGGAACTGGATCTACGCGACGAACGACCAGTACAACCGGCCGGACTACGCCTACCGCGCCACCGGCATCCTGCTCGCAAACGAGGGCAGCTCGGTGGGGTGGTCGGTCAGCAACGTCCGGATCACGAACAACATCGTCGAGTGGGTCTCGCAGGGGCTGCGCTACTGGCGCGCCCGGACCGGCGGCTCGGTCCGCGACACCTATGGGAACGTCTACACCGGGTTCAACAACTTCAACCGGACGGAGTTCGGCCCCATCCGCTTCGACGCCCCGGACGGAGGATGGCCCAGCGCGGGCAGCCGGCTTCATCACAACCTCGTCCTGAACCAGAGCGGCTACAGCTGGTTCTCCACCGACAGCTGGAGCTCCTGGGACGTGGAGGGCAACTGGAACTACGGCCCGAGCACGACCGCGAGCAGCCCCGGCATCGCGGACACCTGGGGCAGCTACATCCCGGCGTACGATCTGAAATCGGGGTCGGTGATCCGCTGGACCGTGGCGCCCTGGTCGGATTCCGAGATGCCCTCGGCGGACTACCACTGCCAGAGCCGCAGCCAGAACAACTGGAACACGCCCGGCGCGATCAACTGAAGCGTCCGCGGACTCGGTCCAGCACCGGGCGAACGCTCTGCCCAACATCGAGCCTGCGCAGGGGCGATCTCCTGGTTGGGGGGGAGCCGAGCGGCCTCCTCTAGGAGCAGGCCGTCGCTCTCCTGTCAGCCGCACGGCCTGCTTCGGATGTGCCGAAACTGTTTACAAAGATTCATGGCCGCTCTGCGTCGTAAGAGCGCCGCCTTCACGTGAGCCGGGAGGCGGGGTTGTACGCAATCGACAGAATCCTGGGACTGACCGCGGCGCTGCTCGCGTCCGCCGCGCTCGCCGCAGGGGCAGACGGCAGCTGGACGTCCTGCGCGAAGCCAGCTCGCCTCGAACCTGACTGGAGTGCACGATTGTTCCACGTGGCGACGTGGGGCTCGGACCCAGGTTGGTGCCCAGGGAACGGCTACACGTTCCGCACCATCCCCGCGGCCGCGAAGTGCGCCAAGGGCAGGGACACCATCTACGTGCACGGCGGGACGTACGGCCCGGTCCTGCTCATGAACCTCTGGCCGAGCGACCGGGTCCTGATCACCAACGCTCCCGGCGAGAGCCCGGTCATCGACGGCTGGGGTGGGGTCAAGGACTTCGGGGCGGTGCTCGGGCTATGGCGGGTGGGCAACATCGCCATCCAGGGGCTCACGGTGCGGAACACCGGGGTGCCCGACTCCGAGCACGGCGGCTACGGCATCAACGTGTCGGAGTCGAGCTCGGTCAAGCTCTACTACAACACCGTCCACGACACCGCCCGGCACGGGATCATCACCGACGGCAACTCGATGGAGATCGTCGGCAACGAGATCTACAACACGGTGATGCGGAACCAGTACTGGCAGTCGGACTACTGGGACGCCGCCGTCTCCAGCAAGCCCACGAAGAACCAGTGGAGCTGGAAGCTCATCGGCAACTCGATCCACGACAGCTACGGCGAGTGCGCCGACGTGCTCGCGGTGGACGGGGCGACGGTGGAAGGAAACCGTATCTACAACTGCGTTTCCGTCAATCTCTTCGTCTCCAACTCCCGGAACGTCACGGTGAACCGGAACTGGATCTACGCGAACACCGACAAGTACAACCGTCGCGACCTCGGCTATCGCGCCACCGGCATCCAGCTCGCCAACGAGAGCACCTGGGTGGGCTGGTCCCTCAAGACCATCCGGATCACCAACAACATCGTCGAGTGGGTGGGCCAGGGCCTCCGGTACTGGCGGGCCCACTCCGGCGGGAGCGTGACCGACACTTACGGAAGCCTCTACGTCGGGTTCAACGACTTCAACCGCACCAAGTTCTCGCCCATCCGCTTCGACACGCCGGAGTGGGGCTGGCCCTCATCGAACAGCAGGCTCCGGCAGAACATCGTGCTCAACAGCAGCGGGTGGTCGTGGTTCTCGACCGGCGAGTGGGGCGCCTGGAACGTGGACAGGAACAAGACCTACGACTGGACCTGGAGCACCTACAACCCCGGCATCAACGACACCTGGGGCACCTATACCTGGGCGTACAAGTGGCGTTCAGGGGCGTGGCAGCGCTGGACGGTGGCACCGTGGTCCGAGTGGGACATGCCGGCCGAGGACTACCACTGCTCGGACCGGGACCAGAACGAATGGAATAGCCCCGGGGCGATCAACTAAGGGATGCTCCGCGCGCAGGTGGTCACGCCACCGTCGGCCGCCGGTCCCTCGTCACAGACGAAGTAGCCGAGCCGCTGGTCTCCGGTCGCCCCCACCAGGCCGACTGTCCACACCGCGGTGATGATGCCCGCGCGGAAGTTGATCGGCGCCGTGTAGAGGTCGGAGTTGGTCTCCGGCGGTGACGGGCGGATGGTGAGCGGAAGCGCAGGATTGGGATCGATGTCCTGGTACCCATCGACGATTCCGACGCCGGACGCTCCCACCCGGAAGGGGATCTCGGCCTCCGTGAAGGAGCGCTCCCACGTTCCT
>JBKPMY010000128.1:0-10154 GCA_046732375.1 Myxococcota bacterium | reverse complement strand
TCGATGCGGAGCGGAAGGCGATCCGCGAGGTCCTGGCCCGGATGGCTCAGGCCCTCGATCAGGGAGATGGTGCACGCCTGGGCTCCGTGGCGCTCGCGCGCGGGCAGACCTACGCCGCTGACCGGGGAGATCTGGTGGCGGTCTCGATCCCCGGGTGGCAGGCCCGCCTCGATCAGTCCCGGGCCCAGGGGAAGGCGCGTCCGGCCGCCCGCGAGGTCGACTGGGTGGAGCTGGCCAGCGACGTCGCCGTGGCCAGGATGACGCACGGTCAGGGCGCGGAGCGGACCGTCACCTACGGGTCGCTCCTCAAGGTCGATGGTGGCTGGAAGCTGGTGGGAGTCGTCTATGGTCGCCCCTGACGGCTTCCCATGACCCGGCTGATGCGCATCGGCGAGTTCGCCCGGCGGACCGGACTTCCGATCCGCACGTTGCGCTTCTACGACGCGGTGGACGTGCTCCGCCCGGCCGACGTCGACCCGGAAACGGGGTACCGGCTGTACGCGCATCACCAGATCGAGGCCGCGCGCCGGGTCATCGCGCTGCGCCGGTTCGGCCTGCAGCTGGAGGAGATCCGGCACGCCCTGACCGGCGAGGGAGCCGAGCGGGAGGTGCTCGTCGCGGCCCGGGCCCGCCTCGAACGGAGCATCGTCCGGCAGTCCTCGCAGCTCGCCGAGCTCGAGGCGCTGCTCGCACGGCCCGCGCCCGCCCTCCCTGACTCGCCGATCACCGTCCGGCGTGAGCCCGCGCGCTGGGTGGCGAGCGTGCGCGATTGCCTGTCGTCCCCCTCCGAGGTCTCCGAGTTGTTCGCCGAGCTGCGCCGCGGGCTCGACCGGCCCGGCGCGGGAGTGGAGGGCGTTCTCTGGCATCGCTGTGCCGGCGAGGGCACGCTGACCGCGGCGGCGTTCGTCGAGGTGCCGCGAGCGACGCGTCCCCGGGGACGGGTGAGCGTGTTCGAGCTGCCGGCGGCGGAGGTCGCCACGGTCCGGACCGTCGACGACGACGCCGCTGCCGAGCTGGGTTACCGCGCTCTGCGGAACTGGATGACTCGGCAGGGGCACGTCCTTCAGGGCCCGAAGCGGGAAATGCCCGTCCCGGGCCAGCCGGGGTGGCTGGAGATCGCCTTCCCCTTCCGCTCCGTCGCCGTGGGATGAGACGGCTGGGGAGGACGCTCCCGTGTCCCTCAACCGTGCTGCTGCTGGTGCTCGCCTCTCCGGGCCTCGACGCCGCACCGGCCGCCGGTCCGGAGCCCGAGGTCCGGGAGGTGGTCGAGCGCTACTTCCGGGCCGACGCGCTCGGCTCGGCAGACGAGCTGCGGAGCGCCCTCGCCCCGGGGGCGACGGTCCTCGAGAAGCGCGGCGCGAAGTGGGTGGGCCTCAGGCCCGAGGCGCTCGCGGCCCGTTCCACGGGCGTCCCGCCCGACGAGTCACGGCGTGTGCGACGGGTCGAATCGCTCCGTGCAGGTGCCGGGGAAGCGTCGGCCGTCGTGGTCGTGGAATCGCCCACCGAGAAGCGCCGTGACCAGCTGACCCTCCGGCCTGTCGACGGTGCCTGGCGCATCGTGCAGGACCGACGAGAGACCACCCCGAGGCCCTCGGGGGCGGCGCAGATGCAGGAGCTCCGGACCGAGTGGATGAAGCCCGTCGCCCCGTTCCGGCTGCTGGGGAACCTCCACTACGTCGGCGCGAGCGAGATCAGCGCCTTCCTCCTCACCACGCCGGCGGGCCACGTCCTGCTCGACACCGGCCCGGTCGAGATGCTCCCGATGCTGGAGCGGAACGTCCAGGCCCTCGGGTTCCGGCTGGCGGACGTGAAGGTGATCCTCAACAGCCAGGCGCACTTCGACCACTGTGGTGGCTTCGCCGAGCTGAGACGCCGCACCGGGGCGCGCATCCTCGCCAGCGAGGCCGACGCCGCGCAGATGGAGCGAGGCGGCAAGGGCGACTTCGCCTACGGCGACGACTATCCCTACGAGCCGATCGTCCCCGACCAGCGGATCCAGGATGGAGAACGGGTCCGGCTCGGCGAGCTCACCCTGACCGCGATCCTGACCCCGGGCCACACCCGTGGATGCACGACCTGGTCGACGCGCATCGAGGAAGGAAGCCGGACCTACGACGTGGTCTTCGTCTGCGGGTTGACCGTCTCGCCGTTCAAGCTCACCAACAATCCGGTGTATCCAGCGGTGGCCGAGGATGCGCGCCGGTCGATTGCCCGTCTCCGCTCGCTCCGGGCCGACGTGATGCTCGGCGCGCACGGATTCTGGTTCGATCTCACCGGAAAGGCGGCGCGGCTCGCGCGGAGCCGTGCGCCGAATCCGTTCCTCGACCCCTCCGAGCTGGGGCGCCACCTCGAGGAGATGACTCGCGATCTCGACCAGGCGGTCGCGGCGCAGGAGCGCCCGCGCTCTCCCTGAGGGGCCCGCGGGGTTGGACGCCGTTCCGGATGACCCGACCTACAGGTGGGACCTGCTCCGCCGGACGCGGGTCGCTTTCCTGGGTGACGACACTCTGGCAGGGTGCCCGGCCATCATGGCTCGTCTGAAGGCAGTTCTCATCGGTGGCACCGGCTACGGTGGGGCGGAGATCCTTCGCAGGCTCCTCTTCCATCCGAACGTCGAGGTCGCTCGCGTCACGGCGGCGGACAACATCGGCAAGAAGGTCGGGGAGGTTCACTTCAACCTCGCCGGCCTGACCGACCTCACCTTCCAGGAGATGGCCCCCGAGCAGGCCGTTGCCGGGATGGACGTGGCCTTCCTGGCCATGCCCCACAAGACGACGGCGAAGGTGGTCCAGGCCATCCTCGGCTCGGGCGTGCGCATCGTCGACCTGTCGGGCGATTTCCGCCTGCGCGACCCGGCGGCGTACGAGCGGTACTACGGCGTCGCTCACCCCACGCCGAAGGCGCTGACCGATGGACTGTTCACCTACGGCATGCCCGAGGTGAACCGGGCGGCCATCGCGAAGGCGCGGTACATCGCCTCGCCGGGCTGCTTCGCCACCACGATCGCGCTCGGGCTGCTCCCGCTCGCCAGGGCGGGGAGGCTCACCGGCCCGGTGCACACGGTGGCCGCCACCGGCAGCTCGGGCTCGGGCGCCAATCCGCAGCTCACCACCCATCATCCGCTGCGCGCGGTGAACCTCCGGACCTACAAGCCTCTGGACCACCAGCACATCCCGGAGATCCTCCAGACGCTCCACGGCGCGGGGGGTCGGGAGCTGGCGCTGGAGTTCGTGCCGGTCTCCGCGCCGCTGCCCCGCGGCATCTTCGCCACCAGCTTCGTCGACCTCCCCTCGTCGACCAGCGCCGAGCAGCTTCGAGAAGCCTGGACCCGCTGCTACGCCGGCGAGCCGTTCGTCCGCGTGGTCGAGGGTCGCCAGCCCGAGGTGGTCTCGGTGTCGGGCGGCAACTACGTCGAGGTCGGCTTCACGCTCGGCGCGCCCACGGGGGCGACCCGCCGCGTCGTCTGCTTCAGCGCGCTCGACAACCTGGTGAAGGGCGGGGCGGGGCAGGCGATCCAGGCGTTCAACGTGATGATGGGCTACGACGAGACGCTCACCTTGAAGGAACCGGGGCTCTGGCCGTGACAGCACTCTCCGACTTTGCAGGGCGGTGGTTCGTGGTGAAGGTGGGCGGCGAGCTGGCCGCGGACCGCACCAAGCTGGCCGGGAGCGTGGGGTCCGCGGTGGGCGAGTTCCTCGCCGCGGGGATCCGGGTGTGCATCGTCCACGGCGGCGGCCCGCAGGCCACCGAGCTGGGCCGGCGGCTGGGGCTCGAGCCGACCATCATCGCCGGCCGCCGGGTCACCGATCCGGACACGCTCGAGGTGATGAAGATGGCCCTGGCGGGCGAGGTCTCGGTGGACGTCGCCGCCGCGATGCGCCTGGCAGAGGTCCCGGCCCTGTGCACCACCGGCGTGTCCGCCGGGCTGCTCGACGCCGTGCGGCGCCCACCGAAGGTCATCACCGGCGCGGGGTCGGATCCGGTGGACCTGGGCCTGGTGGGAGACATCGTCGCGGTGGACATTGCGGCGCTGGAGAAGCTGGCCAGCGTGGGCTTCGTTCCCGTCCTGGGGTCGCTCGGTGGCGACGCGGGCGGCAACGTCTTCAACATCAACGCCGACACCGTGGCCGGCCGCGTGGCGGCGAAGCTCCGGGCGGCGAAGCTGTTCCTGGTCTCCAACGTGCCCGGCGTGCTCCGGGACAAGAACGACCCCTCCACCCGCATGCCGAAGCTGACCGCCTCCGAGGCCCGGGAGCAGATCGGCTCCGGCGTCATCTCTGGCGGGATGATCCCGAAGGTGGAGGAGTCGCTGGAGATGCTCGAGGAGGGCATCGAGGCGATACACATCGTGGGGATCGAGCCGCCGACGTCGATCCTCGACGAGGCGCGCGAGCCCGGCAGCCACGGAACCGCCTTCGTCCGCTGACCGCGCCCGGAGAGCGCGAATCGGCTCCGGACCTCCATGCTCGGGTAGGGTAGCGAGCATGCCGGCAAGACTGTCCTGACCAGGAGGCTCTCGTGCGCACGGTGGGCTTGTTGGTTCTGGTGGTTCACGTGGCGCACGCCGCGCCGGACCGGCCGGCGCTGGCCATCGTCGGAGCGACGGTCGTGGACCCCGGCGGCTCGACGACAGCCGATGCGACCGTCCTCGTGGTCGGCAACCGGATCGAGGCAGTTGGGCCGAGCAGCCGCACGAAGGTGCCGCCGGGCGCGACCCGCCTGGACGCGAAGGGCACGTTCGTGGTCCCGGGCCTGGTCGACGCGCACGTCCACTTCTTCCAGAGCGGCGGCGTGTACACCCGCCCCGACGTGTTCGATCTCCGCGCCTTCCGCCCGTACGCCGAGGAGCAGCGACTCATCCGCGAGCACCTGGACGAGACGCTCGCGCGTTTCCTCCGGAACGGGGTGACCTCGGTCGCCGACCTGGGAGGGCCGTTCTGGAACTTCGACGTGCGCGAGCGGGCCCGGGACAATCCTCGGGCCCCACGGGTCGCGGCCACCGGCCCGCTGATCTCGTCGGTGGATCGGTCGCAGCTGGACCTCGGCGACCCGCCCATCATCCGCTGCGCCACTCCGGAGGAGGCTCGAGCCCTGGTCCGGCGCCAGGCACCCCGCAAACCCGACTACATCAAGATCTGGTTCATCGTCACCGCGGACCAACCGGTCGCGAAGAACCGACCCATCGTCGAGGCGGCGATCCAGGAGGCGCACGCCCTGGGGCTGCGCGCGGCCGTGCACGCGACGGAGCTCGCCGCCGCGCGCGCCGCGCTGGAGAGCGGCGCCGACATCCTGGTGCACAGCGTGGACGACGCGGAGGTCGACGATGCGTTCCTCCGGCTCGCCCGGGACCGGAAGGCCGTCTACATCCCGACGCTCACCGTCCGCTCCGGTTACTTCCGGACGGGTCACCAGAAGCTGGATCTGACCTTCGAGGAGCTCACCCGTGGCGATCCCTGGGTGATCGGAACGCTGTTCGACCTGGCCCACATTCCCGTGGAGAGGCTCCCCGAGCGCATGCGCCTCGCGCGGCAGAAGCCTCCGCTGCTCGGGCTCGACCCCACGATGGCGAAAAATCTGATGTCGCTGCTTCGCGCCGGCATCACCGTCGCCATGGGGACCGACTCGGGGAACATCGGGACGCTGCACGGGGTCGGCGTGCTGCGCGAGATGGCGGCGATGGAGGAAGCGGGGATGAAGCCGCTGGAGGTGCTCCGGGCCGCGACCCAGGGAGGTGCACGGGTGATGGGCCGGGAGAAGGAGCTCGGCCGGGTCGCGCCGGGCGCACTGGCGGACCTCCTGGTGCTCGACGCGGATCCCCGGACGGGAACCCGGGCACTGGCGCGCATCCGCCGGGTGGTGAAGGACGGGCAGCTCATCGACCCCGAGATTCTGATCCCGGATTCGCCGGAGGCGCTCGCCCAGCGGCAGCTCAACGCCTACAACGCCCGGAATCTGGAGGCCTTCCTCGCGCCGTACGCCGAGGATGTGGAGCTCCGCGACCTGGAGGGCAAGGTCGTCAGCACGGGCAAGGAGGCGTTTCGCACTCGGTACGGGGAGCTGTTCAGGACCGCTCCAGCCCTCCACTGCGAGCTGCGCGGACGCGTCTCGGCAGCTTCGTGGGTCGTGGATGAGGAGCGTGTCACCGGACGGGCGGATGCCCCGATTCACGCGCTTGCGATGTACGAGGTCGTGAACGGGCGCATCGCGCGCGTTCGGTTCATGCGGTAGCGGCTGCCCGAGCGCTCCAGCCCGAGACTTCCGCAGTCCCTCAGGGACTCGTCGGCTTCTTCCGGCGCCGCGGCCGCGGCACCAGCTCGCCGCCGCAGTTCGGGCAGACGCCCGTCATCGCCTCGGTGCACGCGACGCAGAACGTGCACTCGAAGCTGCAGATCCGCGCCGGCCCATCGGCAGCCAGGGCCGCGCCGCAGCGCTCGCAGACCGCGCGCATCTCCAGCGCCATCGTCGGAACCCCTCCTCAGTTTCTCTCGAGGACCTTCAGCGCCTCGGCGATCTCCTCCTGGCCGCAGCCGTGAGGCATCTTCCGCTTCCGCGCCTTCTGCAGCGCGGAAACCCCCTCTGGACGCCCCAGCTCGCCGAGCCGCCGGGCCGCCATCACTCGCGCTGGGCACTCCGTCCCCTCCAGCCACTTTCCGTAGACCGCCACCAGGTCCAGGGTCTCCGTCCGGTGCTGCTGCTCGAGGTACTGGAGCGCGCCCCAGGCGGCCTGGCTCGTGCCGGACTCGGCGATGGCCTTCAGCACCGCGGTCGAGCGACCCGCCTCCAGCCGATCGAGGAAGTCCGACCTCGGGCCCTCGCCACCCTCACGGGAGAGGTCCTCCGCGACGCCGGCGAGGGCACGGCGATCCAGCACCGAGCTCGCGTCCCGGGAGGCGAGGAGCACCTTGAGCTCCGTCGCATGGTCGCGCACCGCATGCAGCGCGGCCGCGCGCAGCCCCGCGACCTCCGCCGCCGACGTGCCGCTCTTCTCCAGCCGCTCCAGGGTGGAGAGCGCCTCGCGGGCCTTGCCGCCATCGAGCTGCCGCGCCGCCTCGTCGAGCCCCGAGGGGCGTGCCCGGAACGCGAGGAACGCCACCACCGCGACCAGGCCACCAACGGCCACCAGCAGCGGCGTGCGCCAGCGAGGCGGCCCCAGGCTCGAGGACAGCGTGTCCGCGACGCGTGGAGGAGGAACCGGAGTGATCGAGCCGGTCGGAAGCTCGAGCAGCGGAGTCTCCGGCGCCGGACGGGCGTCGACCTGTGGCCGGCGGGCGAAGATGACCTCGGACACGGTGGAGATGGCACGCGGCAGAAGCGGCAGGCCGATCCGCGCCGACGCCTGCGGCGGCGACTCCAGCGCCCGGACCAGGTCCTCCGCGGTCTGGAAGCGTGCCCGCGGATCCTTCGACAGGCAGCGCATGACGATCGCCGACAGATCCGGGTCGTCGGCCATCGCGATGGAGACCTCGACCAGCGCCGTCGGCGGGGTCCCGATGTGCTGGAGCAGGTAGTCGCGCGCGTTCGGGCCGTTGAACGGTAGCGAGCCGGACAGCATCCGGTAGGCGAGGACTCCCAGCGAGTAGATGTCGCTGCGCGCGTCCAGCGGGTGCCCCATCGCCTGCTCCGGCGAGAGGTACTCCGGCGTCCCCAGGACCACCCCGACCTGGCTCAACCCTTTCGCGTCCGGGTCCGGCTGAAGGAGCTTGGCGATGCCGAAGTCCAGCAGTCGCGCCTGCTCGCCACGCGGACCCGGGGTGAGCACCACGTTCTCCGGCTTGAGGTCGCGGTGGATGATGCCCTTCTCGTGGATGGCCCCCAGGCCTTCGGCGAGCTGGAGCAGCACCCGCCGGCCGCGCTCGGGCGTGAGCGGTCCGCCCCCCAGGTGCTGGAGGAGCGTTTCACCCTCGGCGAACTCCATCACCAGGCATGTCGCATCCTGTGACTGTCCGAAGTCGATGACCCGCACCACCGCGGGGTGCTCGACGCTTGAGAGCAGCCGTGCCTCCCGCCGAAAGCGCTCGCTCATGCCCGGCTGCTGTCCCACCTCCCGGCGGAGCACCTTCAAAGCGACGCGCCGGCCCAGGCTCACCTGCTCGGCCAGGTAGACCTCGCCCATGCCGCCACCCCCGAGGTGGCCCAGCACGCGGAAGCGCTCCCCGAGGATCAGTGAGTTCGGCTCGAGCACGGCCGATCACACGTTACCAGCCAGCCGGGGACACGCTCACTGTCGTCCGCGCGCCTACCCACCGGCCGATCGACCGGAAACGTCCCTTTTTTGGGGTGCCTGGGGGCGGGTGGTACCGTCGCCGACTGCACCTTTCATGGCTTCCGAGGACACGTCCGGAGGCTCGGCCCCGCCCGCTCCAGAAGGTCGGGCAGCCGGGCCCGAATTGCGATTGCTGGACCGGCGCGCGTTCGTCGGTTTCCCGCCCGTCGAGCTGCGCCCTGGCATCACCGTCGTCGACTTCGGGTTGCAGATTCCCGACGTCAGCTTCCCCTTCAACGTCGGCGCAGGGGCGCAGAGGTACCAGCGCCGCAAGCTCCACTTCGGCTTCCTCGAGGTGGCGGTCGACGCAGAGCTGATCCGGCGGGCCGTCCAGGAGACGACCGCCTCGGCGCTCGAGGTCTCGGACGTCGCGCTCAACTTCCGGCAGGGCTGGATCGAAGGGGAGGCCCGTCTCAAGGGCCCCTCGCCGGCGGGAACCACCTTCAAGGTCGCCTTCGACGCCGACGGGGAACGGCTCGCCGTCTACCTCTACGACGTCCGCATGTACGGGTATTCGCCGGTGCCCGCGGCCACGGTGCCGCTGGTGCTGTCCCGGGCGGTGCAGGGTGCCGCCGCGCTGCCCGACGTCGAGGTGCGCGGAGCGAACGGCTTCTCGGCGCGCGTCCTCCCCCAGCTGGTCCAGCGCGCCGCGGTGTCGCGCGGCTTCCGCATGCCCAATCTGGACGGGGCGCGCCTGGCCGGAGTGGAGGTTTCCCCGCTCGGGCTGCGGCTCCGATTCGCCTCCGGCGCGCTCCCCCCGCCGGCGCTCCTCGACGAGGAGCTGCTCCTCACGCTCGAGGGGGCGCGCGCCTTCGCCGAGGCAGAGGCGCTGGTGGCTGCCGGCAAGCTCGCCGAGGCACGCGACGCCTACCTGCGCGGCGCCGGCGCCGAGGAGGCGCACCCGTTCGCTCTGGAGCGGCTCCTCGCGCTCCTGGTCGCCGATCCGGCTGCGCATGAGTACGTGCTCGACGTGGTGGAGACCCTCGCCCGCCGCCGCCCCGGCTCTGCCGCGCCGCTGTGGGCCGAGGCCATCGTCCGCGAGCGACGCGGCGAGCCCGCCCGCAGCGCCGAGCGATGGCTCGCCCTGGTCGAGGTGGCGCGGAAGCGAGGCGACGAGGCCTCCGCCTTCACCGCAGCCCAGGCCGCGGCCCGGGTGGCGGAAGGTCAGGCGCCGCAGATGGCGGTCAAGGCGCTCCACGCGGTGCTCGGCATCCGCCCGGATCACCTTCCCGCGCTGCGCGCGCTGGCCCGCGCGGCGGATCAGGCGCAGGACCGCGCGGGAGCTCTGCGTGCCTACCGCCGCCTCTCGGCGCTGGCCCGTGACCCGGTCGAGTCCGCCGAGGCGCACGTGCAGCTCGCCCGGCTGTCGGCCCTGAGCGAGGACGACGTCGCCGGGGCGCGCCTGCACTGCGAGGCCGCGCTGAAGCTCGCCCCGGATCTGCCTCCGGCGCTGGAGCTGCTCGGCGAGCTGTGTGCCCGTGCGGGCGAGCCGCTCCGCGCGCTGAAGGCCTTCGACCGGCTGCGGGATGTCGCGCTCGGCAGGCACGACCTCGGGCTGGTGGGCCGCGCGAACCTTCGCGCCGGCGAGGTCTGGGAGATCGGGCTCAAGCAGCTCGACAACGCGCTGCTCCGCTACCGCGAAGCAGTGTCGCTCCTTCCCGGCGACGTGGTGGCTCTGGTCGCGCAGGCCCGGGCCGCGGAGGGGCTCGGCCGCGTTGCCGAGGCGGTCACCGGGTATCAGCAGTCGGTGGAGCTCGCCGGTCCGTCGCCCACCGATGCCGGCGTTCGCAAGGCAGCGCACGCCGCTCACCACGCCCTCGCCGCGCTCGCCACCGCCCGGTTCGGCGACCAGGTGCAGGCCCGCGAGCACTGGGAGGCGGCGCTGGCCCTG
>JBKPMY010000127.1:0-8930 GCA_046732375.1 Myxococcota bacterium | reverse complement strand
CGATGGGGGCGCTCCTGGCGATGGTGCTCGCCGCGCGGCACCCGGGCCGGGTGGCGGGTGTCGCGGCGCTCGCGCCGGCGGTGCGCTTCCGGGACCGGACGCTGAACTCGCTTCGCGCCGTCAGGGCGGCGATCCCGTTGCTGGAGTGGCTCCGGCCCTGGGTGCTGAAGGACGCGACGGATCTCCTGGACGAGGGCGCGCGCGCCGAGGCACCGGTGCTTCGCGCCTGGCCCTCGGCCCGGCTGAGAGACCTGTGGGAGATGCAGGATCTGGCCTGGGGCTCGGCCGCTCGTGTCACCTGCCCGGTCCTGGTGCTGGTGGCGGCCCAGGACCACGTGGTGGACGAGGCGGGGGGCGCGGCGCTGGTGCGCCGGCTCGAGAAATCCCCCTCGGTGCGCTACGTGCGCATCGAGGACAGCGCGCACATCCTCCCGAGAGACCGCAACCGCGAGCTGGTCGCGGCGGAGGTCATCGGATTCGTCGAGCGCACGCTCGGTCCTGCCGCAGTGCGCTGAACCGTCCGGTTTGCGAGCCTGCCGCCCGTCCGTGCACACGGGGCGCGGCGATCCGCTACCCTGCCGGGCCCCATGGCCAAGCGGAGTTACTTCCTCGCAATCGATCAGGGCACCACCGGAACGCACGTCCTCGTCATCGACGACCGGCTGGAGGTCGTGGGCGAGGCGTACCGGGAGTTCACCCAGCACTTTCCCCGGCCCGGGTGGGTGGAACACGACCTGAAGGAGATCTGGAAGACCGTCGAGCGCTGCTGCAAGAAGGGTCTCGCCGACGCCGAGATCCGTCCCGACATGGTGACCGCGATCGGCGTCACCAACCAGCGCGAGACAACGGCGGTGTGGAATCGCTCCACCGGCCAGCCGCTCGCCCGGGCCATCGTCTGGCAGGACCGACGGACGGCCGAGGCGTGCGCCGAGCTGAAGCAACGGGGCGAGGAGACCCGGGTGCGGGAGGCGACCGGCCTGGTGCTGGATCCGTACTTCAGCGCCACGAAGCTGCGGTGGCTCCTCGACAACGTGGAGGGACTGCGGACGCTCGCGGAGACCGGAGGGCTCTGCTTCGGCACCATCGACTCCTGGCTGGTCTACAAGCTCACCGGTGGGGCCCGGCACGTCACCGACGCCTCCAACGCGAGCCGCACCCTGCTCTACGATCTGCGAGGCCGCGGCTGGAGCGAGGACATGCTCGAGCTCTTCGGCATTCCTCCGCAGGTCCTCCCGGAGGTCCGGAGCTGCGCCGAGCTGTACGGGACCACGAAGGACATGGAAGCGCTTCCCGACGGAATTCCTGTCTCGGGGATGGCCGGCGACCAGCAGGCCGCCCTCTTCGGACAGGCGTGCTTCCGGACCGGGGAGTCGAAGTGCACCTACGGGACCGGGAGCTTCCTCCTGATGAACACCGGCCCCGATCCCATTCCATCGAACACGGGACTGCTGACCACCGTGGCCTGGCAGCTGGGCGACACCATCACCTACGCGCTCGAGGGATCGAGCTTCGTTGCCGGCGCGGCGGTTCAGTGGCTCCGCGACGGGCTGCAGGCAATCAAGAAGTCGGCCCAGGTGGAGAAGCTGGCCCGGAGCGTGGAGGACTCAGGGGACGTGGTCTTCGTTCCGGCGCTGGCCGGGCTGGGGGCGCCGCACTGGAGGCCCGATGCGCGAGGGCTCCTGATGGGCCTCGACCGCTCGACCAGCCTCGGGCACGTGGCGCGGGCGGTGCTCGAGGGCATCGCTCTGCAGACCTACGAGCTGGCGCAGGCGATGACCCAGGACTCGGGGCAACCCATTCCGGTGTTCAAGGTGGATGGGGGCGCGAGCGCAAACGATCTCCTGATGCAGTACCAGTCGGACATCCTCGGGGTTCCGGTGGTGCGGCCGAGGAACCTCCAGACCACCGCGGCAGGAGCCGCGTTCCTGGCAGGCATCGGGGCCGGCGTGTGGAAGGACCCCGAGGAAATCCGCGGCGCCTGGCGGGCGGGAAAGACCTTCAAGCCGAAGATGGACGACAGTGGACGGGAGCGTGCCCTCGCCAAGTGGAAGCGGGCGGTGGAACGGGCGTAGGGATCCCGCCATGGCACGCGACAAGACGAAGCTGGGCGATGCGGAGGTGCAGGGCTGGCTGAAGGCCCACCCGGGCTGGGCGCTCGAGGACGGGATGATCCGCCGGACGTACGCCTTCAAGGACTTCCGGGTGGCGATGGCCTTCGTGAACAAGGTGGCGGACGCGGCCAACGCGGCGGACCACCATCCGGACATCGATATCCGCTACTCGAAGGTGACGCTGGCGCTCGTCACCCACGACGCGGGCGGGCTCACCTTCCGCGACACGAAGCTCGCCGAGGAAGCGGACGCGCTCGCCCCGACATGAGAGTCCTGATCGGCGACCACATTGTGGTGGCGACGATCACCAAGCCAGGGGGCGGACCTCCGGTGGTGCGGACGTTCAACGTTCACGTGGTCCGCGGGAACCACGGGGACTGAGGTCGAGAGACGAACCGTCCGGTCGTCGTGTTCATGTCACGGGGCCGGGCGGCACGGGCACTGATCGGTGAAGGGGGGAGGAGGACGGTCATGCCCGGGCGTCACCCACATCCGATCCGCGCTGCGCTGCTTGGCGCGTTCGCTGGCGGGATCATCGTCGGCGGACTCCATCTCCTTCCCGCCTTCTCGCATCCGCATCCATTCAGCCGCGCCTCCAACCCAGGCACCGCCCCCGAGGTCCGAGCGCGGCTCATGCGCGATCCGGACGAGCTCGTGGGAAAAGCTGCGGTCGGCGCCGCTCCGCGGCCCACGGAACCGGCGCAAACACCTTGCCCCTGGTACCCGGACGGAGACGGGGTCAGCTTCCCTCCGCGCTGACCTTCGGCTTCCGTCCCGTCCACGGCGCCGCCTGCTCCAGCTGGGCCGCGAGCTGGAACAGCGTTGCCTCGTCCGCGAAGCGACCCACGAACTGGACCCCGATGGGTAGCCCGTCCGCCTCGCCGAGCGGGACCGACATCGCCGGCAGTCCCGAGAAGTTCGCCAGCGGCGTGAAGGGCACGAAGTCGAAAACCCGATCCACGGCGGTGTCGATGCCCCCACCCAGCTTGAGCAGCAGCGACGACGAGGTCGCCGCGGCAAGCGCCTGGACCCGCTTCTCCAGTCCCTTCGGCAACAGCTCGCCAAGGCCCGGCGGCAGATGCGCAAGGGTCGGGGTCAGGAGCACGTCGTAGGTCTCCAGGAACGCCGACACCTGGCGGGTCACGTCCCGCAGCTGCCCCAGGGAGGTCGCGAAGTCCGCGGCGCTCACCTCCCGGGCGAGCATTGCCACCAGCCAGGTCGAATCCTCGAAGTCCCGCGGGCGCGCCTTCTTCTTCATCAGCTGCTCGGCTCGCCGGATGTCCGCGGCGAGCTCGGAGACCACGATGGTGAAGAACGCCTTCGCCAGCGCACGGGGCTGCAGCTCCGGCGCCGCCTCGTCCACGACGTGACCCAGCGACTCGCAGAGTCGGCCGGCGGCCCGGGCCGCCTCCGCACAGCGCGGGTCGACCCTCGCGGGCAGGTGCGGCGTCACCGACAGCGCGACGCGCAGCCTCCTCGGAGGCCGGCGCACCTCCTCGAGGTACGGTCGATCCGGAGGTGGCGCGTGGTACAGCGCGCCGGGCTCGGGACCCTGCGCGGCATCGAGCGCCGCCGCGCTGTCCCGTACGGTCCGGCTCACCACGTGGTCGCAGACCAAGCCGTGCCAGATCTCCTGGTAGTCCGGGCCCACGGGCATGCGGCCCCGCGAGGGCTTCAGCCCGAAGAGGTTGCAGCACGACGCCGGGATGCGAATGGAGCCGCCCCCGTCGTTGGCGTGGGCCATGGGGAGCGTACCCGAGGCGACGAGCGCCGCCGCGCCACCGCTCGAGCCGCCGGGCGTCCGGGCCGGGTCGTACGGATTGCGAGTGGGGCCGTGCAGCTCCGGCTCGGTGAACGGCAACAGGCCCAGCTCGGGGGCATTGCTGGTCGCGACGAACACCAGCCCCGCCTTTCGGTAGCGGGAGACGAGCGTGCTGTCGTGCGCCGCGACGTGCCCGCGGAAGAAGCGGCTTCCGCCGTCGATCGGAACCCCGGCGATGGGCGCGAGCAGATTCTTGGTCGCGAAGGGCACGCCGCGGAACGGACCCTCGGGGATGCTTCCGCCGGCGGCGTCACGGGCGCTGTCGAAGAGCCGCTGCACGACTGCATTCAGCCGCGGGTTGACACGCTCGATGCGGGCGATCGCCTCGTCGACCAGCTCGCGGGGGCTGACCTCCCGCCGCCGGACCAGCTCCGCCATCGCGACCGCATCGAGACGTCCGTACTCGGCGAACCCCATCGGCCGGCCGACCCTAGCCGGCCGCGAGGGCTAGAAGCGAACGGAGAGGGAACGCCCGCGCCATCCTTCAGCAGCTGCGGCGCGACTCGGACGTCGACCGCGCTGGCGTGCTGCTGGGCCGAGAGGCGCTGCCAGAGGTCTCGATTGTAGGCCTCGGCCAGCTGGCGCTTCCCGACCGACCCTACCGGGTCGGGATCCATGCCGGCTCCTGCGATGAACACCCCGCCGCCCGCGACGACCCCTCCCACCACGAGCCACGCGATCGCAGGGTCGACCGGCGGAGGCGCCGTGCACGTCGGGAGGGAGAAGCTGCCGGGAGTGATCGGGGTGCAGGTCGTGGTCTGGCCGCTGGCGAGGATCGTTGCCGCGATCAGTCCTGCGAGCGCGACCAGCCCTCCGCCGACCATCAGGCCAGTCTTGAGAGCGGCGCGGTCCTCGTACTGCTTCACGAGATCCGCGCGGCCCACTGCCCGGTAGAAGTCAGCCCCCACCAGCGGCTTCTTGTACTTGCCCTGGTACGGGGAGCTCCACTGGACCGTTCCCGTGACCGTGCCGTTCTCGGTCACCACACCGCCGAAATCGTCGAACCCGACGGCCTGCTCGTCGTACTGCTCCTGGGCGCGTGTGAGGTCGACCGGCGGGGGCGGGCGCGTGTCGTCGACCGGCCGCGACAGGGGGGAGACGTCGACGGGAGGGGGCGGGAGCGCACTATCGGTCGGGAGGAGGTCCGATCCGGGAGCCTCGGTGGGAGGGGCGCCCTGCGCGTGAACGTTTCCGCCGAGAAGGACGCCAACCAGGAACAGACCGCGGGCACGAGAAGCATTCATCGGAAGCCTCCGAGGCAGTGCCGGCCCGTGCGATCCCACACCGGAGTTGCAGATCAGGTTAGCCACGGCCGGTGAGAGCTCGTCGCGGGCGACAGTGTGATCGCGTGGTCACACCTTCGCGAGGACGGTGACGCTCTCGACCGGCGAACCTCGCGGGAAGCCGAGCTCGCGCCGAGTGCGGTTGCGCTGGCGTTCGCGGGATACCGGCGCAGATCCATCCGGATGGACACGTGCAACCGGCCGAGCGGCCTCCGGGTATGACATCGACGACCAGCACAGCTGCCCATGGGGCGCGGAGGTACGCGACAACGAGGCGAGCGCGGCGGGTCTCCCGGAAGCAGACCATCTCGGTCTCAACCGCAGTCACACCGCGCAGCACCGGATCCACCGGGCCGCCCTTTGCCTGGAGAAGTCGCATGACCGCCGTGACCTCCGAAACCGTGTCCAAGCAGAACGTCGAGCCTCGTCTGGGCGTCCTGGCCCGCCGCCTGGCCGCCCTGCTGGTGCGGGTTCGCAGCAGCGCCGGCGAGGATCTGCAGGCCACGATGGCACGGGCGATTGACCAGGCCTTCGCCGGCATCGCACGCGAGTACCGGCGCTGACACGCACGATTGGCGAGGCCTGCGAGGGTCTCGCACGCGAGTGCAGGACCTGAGCGGGTCGCCGGCGCCTCCCGTCCCACTGACCCGTGGCTGCTGGCCCGCCGTCCCGCGGGTGCGCTGCCGCCAGAAGCGTCTTCCCTGCCGGCACTACCCGGGGTGGCACGCCCGCTGCTTCGCGCGGCCGGCATGATCCGACGCTACGTCGTGCTGGGAGTGGTCTGGGTCGGCTGCACCGCCGCCTGGATGTTGCTCGGGGCCACGCTGCTCGTGCGCTCGGGCGAGACGTCGTCCGCCCTGGTGAACGAGGTCCATCAGCTCTGGGGTCCTCCGCTGGATCAGGGCGCTCCGTCCGCGCAGTACACCGAACAACGCCCCCGCGAGGAGCGGCGGACCCTCTACGACGCGACTGGGCGGCCCTATGAGACCACCGTGCAGAAGATGGAGGATGTCTCCATCCCGCTCCCGCTGGTCTCCACACGGGCGGGGGTCTCGCTCGCGCTCGAGCACCGGCAGAAGGGGCTCCTCTGGTTCCCCACCTACGCGGCCGACTTCGAGGGTCGATACGTCGTGCTGAATGACACCCCGGTGACGCGGGCAGTCACCGTGAGCTTCCCGCTTCCAGCCCGCGGCGCGATCTACGACGGCTTCGAGGTGGTGGACGAGAAGGGGCAGGCCATGGGCGCCGAGGTGGACGGCGGCTCGGCGCACTGGGTGGTGTCACTCGCTCCGTCCACGCGCCACACCTTCCAGGTCCGGTACCGGACGCGCGGGACGTCGTCCTGGAGCTATCGGCCGGCAGCCACCGGAGGCTCGGTGATCCGTGACTTCGCCCTCGAGATCCGGAGCACCGCGCGCGGCATCGACTTCTCGCCGGGCAGCATCTCGCCCAGCAGCGCCGGAGCCAGCGGCGCCGGTTGGCGCGGGACGTGGGAGTTCCGGACCCTGGTCGGGAACGCGCCGATCTCCCTGGAGCTTCCGCAGAAGACGAACCCGGGTCCGCTCGCCGCTCGGATCACCTTCTTCGCCCCGGTGGCGCTCCTCTTCTACTTCTTCGTGGTCGGCCTGCTCGCGGAGGGCCGGGGACACCGCCTCCACCCCTTGAGCTGGTTTCTGATCGGATGCGCGTTCTTCGCCGATCACCTGCTCTTCGCGTACCTCGCTGACCACGTGCCGTTGTGGCTGGCGCTCACCCTGTCCAGCGCGGTGTCCATCCTGCTCGCGGTCACCTACGCGCAGTGGCTGGTGGGCTGGCGGTTCGCGCTCCGCGAGATGGGGCTCGCCCAGCTGGTGTACCTGGTGGGCTTCTCGCTGACCTTCCTCCTGAAGGGGTTCACCGGGCTGAGCATCACCGTCGGCGCGATCCTCACGCTCTTCATGATGATGCAGGTGACCGGACGACGGCTCCGGGCCGACGTTCCGCGCGCCGAGCTGGTGGCCTGAGCGGGGTACACTGGCCGGCGTGCCGGTGGATCCGCTGGGCTTCTGGGGTATCCCCACCGCGAGCATCGACTGGTGCGAGCAGAACTACGCCCTCACCCCCTGGGTGGCAGAGCTCTGGAACACGACCTCCAGCCTGGCGATGGTCGTTGCGGGGCTGGTCGGCCTCTCGATGAGGCGGTTTGCGCGGGAGATCCGTGTCGCCTTCGGATTGCTGGTCCTGGTGGGCGTGGGAAGCATCGCCTTCCACGGAACGCTCCGCTTCGAGCTGCAGATGCTCGACGAGCTTCCGATGCTCTACCTGGTCACCTGGCTGGTGTGGTTGCTGGTCGAGACCGGGCCGGGCCGGCGCCTGGGCTCCTGGTTTCCGGGGGTGCTGCTCGGGTACGTGCTGCTGGCCACCGCCGGCGCGACGCTCAACCGCGGCGACGCACAGTTCCTGGCGTTCCACGTGAGCTTCGGGGCGCTGGAGATCTTCTGTCTCGGGCGGGTGACCTGGATCGCGCTCCATCCGGAGAACCGGTCGGTCCGGGCCGCGTTCGTGCTCGGCCTCGCGGCCTACGTGGTCGGCATCGCGGTGTGGTTCGTGGATCTCAAGGCATGTCATTGGGTGAGTGTCACCCTCCCCGCCCACGGCATCCCCAATCCGCAGCTGCACGCGTGGTGGCACGTGCTGGTGTCGCTCGGATTCTTCCTGCTCCTCTCGGTGGTCTCCTTCGACCGGCTGCGGCGTCGGACCGCCGCGAGCCCGGTATTCACTGCGTCCCGGTCTCCAGAGTCCGGCGCGACGCAGCCCGCTCCTGCTCCGCCAGAGCCACCCGCTGGTAGGGCAATCGGGTCGAGCGATGGCTCGTCGAAGTAGATGTCCGCCAGGTGGCGGAGGCCGAGGCCGCGTTCATCGGCGCGCAGGCCAGCAGCAAGGCGAGGACCGCGGCTCTCGACGCACGGCGCATGCGCGTTTCGCAATAGCGCGAGCCGCCGGCGCTGGGCTCGACACGCCGGCGGCTCGGCCGCTGCCCGGGTGAGGGTCTCGGTTTACTTTCCCCCGAGCAGCCCGCGGAGGAGGTCGCTGGCCTTCTGAACGTGATCGTTCGGCGGATTTTGCGCGGCGGCCGGCGTGACACCGGGCGGGTTCTGTCCGACCGCGGGCATGACACCGGCTCCGGCGGCAGGCAGGTGCACGGAGTGTTCGCGGACCTTCTGCCACTGCTGTCCACTCCCCTTCAGCTCCACCAGGACGGTGTCCAGGGTGAAGCTCTTGCCCGCGGGCTTCGAGCCTGCGTCGAACCGCGTGAGCACCATCTGCGCGTCGCGGGTGCCGTTCGGGGCGACCTGGAACTGGGGGTTGATGCGCGCGGCCTCCACGACACCGATGCCCGCGGCGCTTCCGTCGGGCGTCCCGGCTCGGCCCCAGGCATAGCTGTTACCCTTCTCGTCCACGGCAGCGTTCGTGCCTGCCTTGTAGCCGAGCACGAGGAGTTGCCCGGTGTGGTTCTTCACCCGGAGCGCGAAGCGCACCACCTGGTTCTTCCCGCTCATCGCGGCCGAGGTCTGGGTCACCGTCACGCTGAACGCGCCTGCGTCATGGCAGCTGGAACCCGCGGCGCAGTGAGCGCCTCCGGCAGCCGCGGGGATGCCGAACGGGGAGGCGACGCCGGTCTGCGCGGGCGCCGGACTGGGTGGAGCCGCCGGAGCGCCGGTCTGCGCGGGCGCC
>JBKPMY010000126.1:0-19682 GCA_046732375.1 Myxococcota bacterium | reverse complement strand
TTCCAGACACTCGTGCGTCTCCACCAGACGATCCGCGCAGCCGTGACGCCGGCAGATCCTGCCGTGGTAGATCAGCGGAGCCGTGGAGCGCGTCAACATGGCCAGCCATCTGGGCGGCGGCGAGTTCGGCGCGGCCGGTGCTGTAACCTGACAGGTCTCGGCGTTTCGCACAACCGTTGCTGCTGCCCGCCGACCCTGGTACGTCAGGTGTGCGCCGCCGTCTCGCGCCTGCACCTGAAGCCTTCGAGGACGCTTCGGACCCGCAGGACGGTCTCGCCCCACCCGTCCGCACCGAGGTTTCCATGGCCCGCATCACCGTCGAGGACTGCATCGAGTTCGTCGACAACCGCTTCGCTCTCTGCATCCTCGCCACTCGCCGCGCCCGGCAGCTCACGGCCGGCGCCACCCCCCATGTCGACGCCCAGCGAAACAAGGCGGCCGTCGTCGCGCTCCGCGAGGTGGCGACGGGAAAGGTCCGATTCGAAGGCAGCGTCCGGGAAGCGCTCTCCCGACCGCCTCCGGCCCGCGGAGTGCTCGAGGCTGCGGTCAGCGCGAGCGAGGTCGACCGAGCCAAGGGGCCGGACCCGTTTCACCGCTGGGAGCGCCGAAACAAGCCGCCCGGCGTTTGAGCACGGGCTCCAGCCCGCGCGTAGGCGGAATACGTCTGGTACCCGACGCCGTCCTCGAGCATGAAGGCGCTCAGGCCCGGCCTCTCGCGGACGTACGTTGCCGGCGAGCCTCGAATCCTCAGACCCTTCCCACTACATGGGAGCTGTTCACCGTCACGACATGACCCTCCGGGTCCACGATGGTGAAGGCATCGTGAATCTGGCCCCGCTCGATCGGCGAGACCCGTAAGCCCCGTGCCGACCACTGCGCGTGGGTCGCCGCGAGATCGTCCACCATCAGGTCCATCGGTGCGGACGAGTCTGCGTTGCCGTCCTTCTCGGGCAAGAGGATGAGATGCGTTCCCCCGCGAAGCTCGAGGATCGCGATCGAGTCCCTCACGTGCACCTCGCGCATCCCCAGGTCGCGCCAGAACGCCGCGAGGGTCTGGACCTGCTTCACGTGCCAGACGACGTGCCCCACCCAGAGCAGGGGGCGCTCGTCCTTCTTCGCGCCCTTTCCCATCCGTCCTCCGCTCCGGTCCTCTTCGATCAGGAAACGGCTCTCAGAGTCACACGAGGAACGTGCGGCAGGCCTTCCAGGATGGGATTCCACTCGACCGACGGGAGCGCGATGACCCGGCCACCGAGACGCTCCAGCTCCGTCGCCCGGTCGTAGTCCTCGACGTCGGCCGAGGCCCGGGTGACGGCAGCCTGCAGCCCGTACCGGGTGAAGTCCGCGCCCTCGACGAAGTGCTGGAGCACCGACCTTTTCTCGGCCTCGGTGAGGGTGACGCCCTCGCCCGCGCGCTCGACCACCTCGACGGCCTCATCGAGCTCGATCCGGTTCTCCGCGGCGGCCTTCAGTCTTTGTGCCTCGGCCTCGAGATTCGCCTCGTCGAGGGAGCTGATCACGAGCGCGCGGATCCGGTTCCGGATGGCATCGTCGCCGAGCTTCCTGGTCTCGTCACGAAGGAGCGCGTCGAGGTCGTACTCCCGGAGCGCCCGCCCCCCGATCGCGAGGTTGGTGCAGGCGAGCGTGAAGATGGACGTCTCGATGGAGAACGAATCCTCGTCGACCTCGCTGTTGCTGATGACGATGCCCGGGCTGATCGTATCGAAGCGGATGTGTGACCCGTCTCCGAGCTTCCTCCCGGTGGGGACGTCGCGCTCGATGCTCCGATCGACGGCCTTGATGTAGAGCTGGCCGCCGCTGATGAAGCAGGACATGACCCTGAGGTCGCGCTTCTTCAGCACCGGCAACACCGCCTTCACCACGTCCTCGTTCCCTATCCCCCGGTCGCTCTCACCCAGGAGGCCCAGCACCGCGCCATCCAGCGTCTGCAGGGTCCGGATGTCGTTCGCCTTGGTCAACGAGCGGTTGACTTCCCGAGCGAGAACCTCGGGCGTCCTCACCTGCATCCGCCAGTACTCACGCGGCGCAAGACCGGTGTACCTGGCGAGCTGCGTGTGCACCTGCTGCGTGATGCGGAACGTCTTCTTCCTCCAGCTCGCCACTGCAAGCCTGACCTCGGGCTTGCCCCCGGACTCCGCGACGACCGCCTTCAGCTTCTTCACCGGGACGACAAGATCCTGCATCGCACCCGCTTGACGCTCGACTTCTGCGGCCAGCTCATCCCACGACATTCCCATCTTCATGGTGTTGATGAACGCTCGGGCTGCGCCTCGCCGTCGCCCGGAGGTTTCCTCCTCGGCCTCGCCTAACGCAGGCGCGCCCGCCCGCAAGCAAGAATGGACGCGGAGGATCAGTTTTCTCCGCCAGGCCGGCTCCGAGCCGGAGAATGGCGGGTGATTTCCAGCCCGAGCGCTACTTCACGCCCTTCGCCGGGTCCCACGCCCCCTGCATCTTGCGAAGAACCAGGATCTGCCCCGTGTGGTACGCGTTGTGGGTCGCGATCCTCCCGAGCGTCGGCGCCCACGACTGCAGCGTCTTCTCATCCGCCGCCGCGACCAGCTTCTCCAGCTCCGTCAGGACCTGGTCCAGCTGCTTCCGGACCTCATCCCACTTCGCCTGGTCGAACGCATTGAACGTCTCGTCGTTGTTCCCATCGAACTTTGCAGGCGTCACCTTCTTGAACCTGGCGAGATTCTGCGAGTTCCAGAACAAGAGATGGTTCGCGAGCTGCCCGATGGAGTGATCTCCGCCTTGAGGCTTCCAGCTCGCCTGCGCAGGGGTGACTCCCTCGATCGCCGGCTTCACCGGGACGAACCAGTCCTGCTGATCGTGAGTCGTCCGGAGCTGCTCGAGCAGGCTGGCCTTGAGGCTGACCGACTTCGTGGTCCCCTCGGCAGCAAGGACTGGCTGGGACAGCAACAGCAAGACCACCAGCGCTCTCATCGGGATTCCTCCGGGACGTTCGAGGTCGTCGCGCGGAAGCTAGTTCAGAGCCTCGCGCCCCGGTCAGCTGGCAGCGACACGCCCGGCGCCGTTCGCTGCGCCGACCGCAACATTCGCCAAGGTGCTCAGCTCTTCCCGTACTCGTCGTGGCGCTTCCACCAGAGGCCGCCCTCCTCGTTGCGCCCCTTCGGCGCGCGGTCGAGCCACTGATACATGCCCCACAGACCATCCAGCCCGCGCGCGTACGCGGAATACGTGTGGTAGACCGCGCCGTCCTCGAGCACGAACGCGCTCAGGCCCGGCCTCTCCCGGACGTACGTCGCCGGGTCGGTCCCCGAGCTCGCCGCAAACTCGGCCACCGGACCCTCGCCGTAGCTCGGCTCCCACGGTCCCTCGCGCCGGTAGTTGTACTCGATGCCACCCTTGCGCTGTTGCTCCTCGGTGATCCGGACGGCGAAGTCGCTGTTGAAGTCTCCGCCGAACGAGGACGCCCACGGGAACGTCCACCCCATCCGCCGCTTGTAGGCCTGCAGCTTCGCCAGCGGCGCCCGTGACACCGCCGACAGCATGACGTCGTGGTTGGCCAGGTGGACAGAAAAGCCGTTGAACCCATCCGCGATCGACGAGCAGGACGGACAACCCGCCTTGTAATCGGGGCCGAACATGAAGTGGTACACGAGCAGCTGCGAGCGCCCCCGGAAGAGGTCCTTCAGCGAGGCCTTCCCGTCGTCGGTTTCGAATCGGTAGTCCTTCTCGATCCGGACCCACGGCAGCTCCTGCCGTCGCTGCGCCAGCTCGTCACTGCGCCGGGTGAGCTCCTTCTCCGCCTTCAGCAGCTCGAGCCGCGCTGCGAGCCACTCTTCGCGCGTCCCGGTTCTGTGCGTCGTCATGGTCATTCTCTCCGTGCTGTCCGGTGCCCAGGCACCGCCAGGAGACGTCTCTAGCGGCGAATCACGGCGAGGCAGGAGTGACAAGCGTGACGTGATTCCTCCACGCCATCAGAGCCTTCTGCTGAACGGCTCCGCGCTCAGCCAGCCGTTGCAACTCGGTAGCCTTCCAGCCTTTCGGCCAGCTCCAGCGGACGACTGAGGGCGGGTGTGTGGCCACTGTCGATCTCGTCCGGCGTGATGCCGAGGCGATCGCGGACCACGTCGCGGAGCCAGGCCGCCGGGAACAGCCGGTCGTTCCGACACAGCAGGAATCGCGTCGGCACCTTTGGCCAGGCGGCGAGCGGCCAGGGCTGCTTGCCCGGAGTTTCCGACTGGCGCCGACCCCGCGCGATCGCCTCCCGCGCCAGGGCGGGCGGGACGTCCTGGTAGAAGACCTCGACGTCGCTGGCGTCCTCCCGTTGCTCGGGCCGGTAGCCGGTGTTCGCGAACATCTCCTCCGCCGATTCACCCGGCGAAGGGACCATGCCTGCGATGAGAACCATGAGGCGCGCCGCGATCCGATCACACACGATCGGTGCGACGTACCCCCCGAACGATTGCGCCACGACCACCGGATCCGGGCGGCCGCCGATGGCAGCGACGACCGCACGCGCGTACTCCAGCAGGCCGGCGGAATCATCCTCGACCGGCAGGTCCATCGAGATCGCCTCGTGCCCGCGCCTGCGGAGCTCCGCCTCGACCAGGTGCCAGTACCATCCGACGTCGCCGGCGCCGTGAATGAGCGCGTAGGTGGTCATGGTCAGAACTCTGGGCACGACAAATGAGAAAGGCGCCCCGGACATTGGGGCGCCGTTCACCTTCAGGCCTTCGGACTCACTTCCCGTCGAAGCGATCCAGGTTCATCACCTTGTGCCAGGCCTTCACGAAGTCGTGGACGAACTTCTCCTGCGCGTCCGCGCTTCCGTAGACCTCCGACAGCGCCCGGAGTACCGAGTGTGAACCGAAGACGAGATCGGACCGGGTGCCGGTCCACTTCACGTCACCCTTCTTGCGATCCCGCCCCTCGAACACGTCCTTCGCGTCGGACGTCGGCTTCCACTCGATGTCCATGTCCAGCAGGTTCACGAAGAAGTCGTTGGTCAGCGCATCCTTCTTCTTGGTGAAGACCCCATGCTTGGACGGGCGAGCGTTGGTACCCAGGACCCGCATCCCACCCACCAGCACCGTCATCTCCGGCGCAGTGAGCGTCAGGAGCTGCGCCTTGTCGATCATCAGCTCCTCGGTCGACACCGGCGCCCTGGCCTTCTGGTAGTTGCGGAAGGCGTCCGCGAACGGCTCGAGGACCGAGAACGCCTCGATGTCCGTCTGCTCCTGCGACGCATCGGTGCGCCCCGGGTTGAAGGGGACCGTCACCTTCACTCCGGCGTTCTTCGCCGCCTGCTCGATGGCCGCGTCGCCGCCCAGCACGATCAGGTCGGCCAGCGAGACCTTCTTGCCGCCCTTCGCCGAGCCGTTGAACTCCTTCTGGATCTTCTCGTAGGTCTTCAGGGTCTTCGCCAGGTCCTTCGGGTTGTTGACCTCCCAGTCCTTCTGCGGCGCGAGACGGATCCGGGCCCCGTTCGCCCCACCGCGCTTGTCGGAGCCGCGGAACGTCGACGCCGACGCCCACGCCGTGGACACCAGCTGCGAGATCGACAGACCCGATCCCAGGATCTCCTTCTTGAGCTTCTCGACGTCCTTGTCGTCGATCAGCTTGTGATCGACGGCGGGCACCGGGTCCTGCCAGATGAGCTCCTCCTTCGGGACCTCCGGGCCGAGGTATCGCACGCGCGGGCCCATGTCGCGGTGGGTGAGCTTGAACCACGCCCGGGCGAACGCGTCAGCGAACTCGGCCGGATTCTCCATGAAGCGCCGCGAGATCCTCTCGTAGGCCGGATCGAACCGGAGCGAGAGATCCGTCGTCAGATAGTTCGGAGCGATCTTCTTCGACTTGTCGTGCGCGTCCGGGACCGTGCCAGCCCCTGCACCACCCTTCGGCTTCCACTGGTGTGCACCGGCCGGGCTCTTGGTCAGCTCCCACTCGAAGCCGAACAGCTGCTTGAAGAAATCGGTACCCCACTTGGTGGGCGTCGTGGTCCAGGTGAGCTCGAGGCCGCTGGTGATTGCGTCACCCGCGTAGCCGCTGCGGAAACGGTTCCTCCAGCCGATGCCCTGGTCCTCGATGTCCCCGCCTTCCGGATCGGCCCCGACGTGTTCCTTGGGGCCCGCGCCGTGCGTCTTGCCGAAGGTGTGGCCTCCGGCGATCAGGGCCACCGTCTCCTCGTCGTTCATCGCCATCCGGCGGAAGGTCTCGCGGATGTCCCTGGCCGCCTTGACCGGGTCCGGATCGCCGTTCGGTCCTTCAGGATTGACGTAGATCAAGCCCATCTGCACGGCGCCGAACGGGCCCGCGAGCTCCCGATCTCCGGAGTACCGCTTGTCCCCCAGCCACTCCGTCTCGGCGCCCCAGTTGACGTCGTTGTCCGGCTCCCACACGTCCTCGCGACCACCGCCGAATCCGAAGGTCTTGAAGCCCATCGTCTCCAGGGCGACGTTGCCGGCGAGGATCATCAGATCCGCCCAGGAGATCTTCCGGCCGTACTTCTGCTTCACCGGCCAGAGCAGTCGACGCGCCTTGTCCAGGTTGCCGTTGTCCGGCCAGCTGTTGAGCGGCGCGAAGCGCTGCTGGCCCCGACCCCCACCGCCACGGCCGTCGCCGATCCGGTACGTGCCGGCGGCGTGCCAGGCCATCCGGATCATCAACGGCCCGTAGTGACCGAAGTCTGCCGGCCACCAGGGCTTCGAGTCGGTCATCACCGCCGCGAGGTCCTTCTTCAGAGCCTTGTAGTCGATGCTCTTGAACTCCTTCGCGTAGTCGAAGTCCTCGCCCATCGGGTCGGACCGGTTGCCGTGCTGGTTGAGCAGCTCGACATGCAGTGCGTTCGGCCACCAGTCCTTGTGCGTTGCCCCGCGACCAGCGACGTGGTCGAACGGGCACTTCCCTTCAGTCGTCATCACGATCCTCCTTCGGGCTGGGCCGAGACCCACAGGCCCTTCGCCGCAGCATCAGAGAGCTTGGGGGGCGGACTGTACTCCTCCGCGTGGAGAGATCGAGGGCCCCCGGATCGCAGGGACCACGCACATCAGCTCAGTTGATACTCGCGCTCCGCGGCGTCGTGACATCGGTGCTCAGGCGCGACCCGCCGGTGCGTTGCCCCGACCCGTCGGTGCCTCCCCGAGCTGTCGGTGCATCGGGCCAGCACGCAGGCGTCCGAGCGACTCCGACGCACGGCGCCACGCACCTGACTGGCCGGCCGTCCCGCCGCACGAACCCACTCACCCTCCCGGTGTGAAGGACGAGTCGAGCTCAGTGGCCGGGAGAGGCCCCCTTCGCCGTCGACTTTCCCGCGCCATCGAGGCCGAAGAACGTCCGGAGGACCTTGACTGGCACTGTCCCGTGGCCGATCAGCTCTTGGTTGAACGCCCGCTGATCGAACTTTCCCCGGGCCTTCACGTCACGCTCCAGCGCCTCGACCTCGCTGAAGCCCAGGAAGTACTGGCACAGCTGGGTGGAGTCGAGCTTTGCCCGGAGCAGCTTCCGCTCCGCAAGCGCCTTCTCCTGGAAGCCCTCTTCCTGCATGAAGAGGAGCGCCTCCTCGTCGGTCATCTCCCCGCGCTGGAGCTTGATGTCGAGGATGGCGTTCGAGGCGACGATCATCCCGTTCCTCGCCTCATTCAGTGCGTACCGGGCGTTCTCCTTTCCCCCCAGTCCCACCCGGATCAACAGGCGCGTGCCGTAGACCGCCCAACCCTCGGCGAAGGCTCCGCTCCACAGCGTGCTCCGGAGCGCGTTCGGACGCTGGCGCGCATACCAGGCCTGCGTGTGGTGGCCCGGGTACGCCTCGTGGGCCGAGGTCAGCATGATGACGTACCAGTTGTTCGCGCGCAGGTAGCTCTCCACCTTCTCCGGGGTCCAGCTGGGATCGACCGGGTCCACGTAGAAGGTCCCGTGCCACTTGCCGGACCTGTCCAGCATGCCGGGCGCGAGGTACTCGGCTCCGGTCGCGCCGCGCTTGTACTCGGGCTCGGGCAAGACCCGGAGGGTGTCCGCCGGAGGGAGCTTCAACAGTTTCTTCTGCGTGATGAACGTCCGCAGGCTCGCGAGCTTGTCCGCGTGCGCCTGGACGAACCGGTCCGCCGGCGGGTGATTCTTGCTCAGCTCCTCGATCACTCGCCGGATGACCTGCGCCTGGGCCGGACCGGCGGCGTTCTCCGCGGGCGCCGGCTCGTTCGGCCACAGCTCCGCGAAGAGGCCCCGCGCTGCGGCGTAGAGGTCTCGCCGCTCGGCCGCGAAGGCCTCCTCGGCCGCCTTCAGCAGCTGCGCGGGCGTCAGGTCCGTCTGCAGGCCGAGCGGGAACTTGCGGTCGTAGAGCTCCTTCCCCAGCCGCCAGTCACGGGTGGCCTTCGCTGCGGGGAAGGAGGAGAGGAACTGCTGGTAGGACTCGAGCGCTCCGACCGCGGCGACTCGCGCCTTCTCCGCGTCCGGGTACTTCGCGGTGAACGCCTTCAGCTCGGTGTTGAAGAAGGTGATCCGCCCGGCGTTGTCCTTGACCGCCTGCGCGAGCCGGACCGGCTCGGGAGTGACCAGGGAGGACTGCTTCATCGACAGATGGTGTGGAAGCGCCTGCAGCTGCGCGGCCACCGACTTTGCTCGCTGGGCCTCGGGGGCGAACGAGCCGTGGATGAGGTCGCCCAGGCGGGAGGCCACGTACTCCCGGGGATCGTAAAAGGGGAACGAGTCGTCGAGTCGCGGGTCCCACGTCCAGTCGCGGATGTCCTCCAGGTACAGCAGCTCGAGCGCGATCCCGTCGGCGAGGATCCGCGCGTCGGCGCGATCGTCCGTGGACGCCTTGGTGAGATCGAGCGCCTTCACCTGCGCCGCCAGCGCGTGCAGCTGCCGGATCCGCTGGGTGATGGCCGGAGGATCGAGGTCCATCAGCCGGCCGTCCTCGGTGTGGACCCCCATGTACGTCGCGAGGTGGGGACGCGCCTGGAAGAGACCCTCGAGGTAGCGGGCGCTCAGGGTCTGTACGGGGGAGGCGGCCGCGAGGACGGTCGCCAGGAGCGGCACGGTGGAGGCGAGCATGGCTCCCGGACCCTACACGCCCGGCAGCGCCGGGGAAGCCGCTCTTCCGCAGACTGTCAGCCTCGCGGTGCAGCCCCGAGGATTCACCGCGTGCGCTCGAACTGCATGGTCCAGTTCGTCTCCCAGGTCTGTCCCGAATCGCGCGACGTCGCCTGCTCCCAGCGAGCGGAGGTCGGCGTGATGTGACTCCAGATGAAGCGGGTCCCGATCTTCGATCCGTCGACGACGTCGTCCGAATAGAAGGTCCCGGTGCCGTTCTCGAACCTGCCGATGACCGGCGGCTCGCCCGGGCCCAGGGGATAGCGCTCGTCGAGCCACCAGATGGCCCACTGGCCGGTCTTCGGATCGAAGGAGCGAAGCGCGACGCCGCGTCTGACGCCGGCCGCGGTGTGGAAGACGTTGTCCTCGATGTTCGCGAGCCCATCCATGATCTGGTGGTTGCTGCTCGTTCCCTCGAACTCGATCCATTGCTGTCCGCCATCGGGGATCTTCTTCAGCGTCCGGTGGTGCACCCGCCAGGAGCCGAGCTCGAAGTCGAAGTCCCGGGCACCGGCCACGGTCGAGGCCGCGCCGCTCTGGCCGGCCGGGGCCAGAGATCGGCATCCACCGAGAAGAGAGGCAACGAGCACCCCGGAAGCGACCACGCGCAGGCAGGTCATCGGAGCCTTCTGCCCGCGGGTCTGGTCTGGTCACCAGGCCAGTTCGAGCCGAATGGACCAGACCAGCTTTTCAGGCAGCGAACGGCAAGCCTGCACCGGCCGTGCAGCGAGCATCGGTCAGGGGACGCGCGTCGACGCGCGACGCAGATGCCGCCGAGGCCCACCTGCGTGCCCTCGATGTAGCGGTAGCGCGAGGTCTGCGAGAAGCCGCTCCCGTTGGGGTTCAGCGTCCAGTTGAAATCCTCGCGATACGATCGAGGCGCCGGATGCTCAGCAGCCTGACGCCTCGACCCGCCTGCCCGCCGGATTCACCGACGGAGACGCCGGCGGCCCCGGGAGTGAACGCTCTGGGCGCTCAATGATGAAGGAGACGATGGATCCTGCCAGCAGGACGCCTCTCCGCCGCTACAGCCGCGAGCACCGAGACGCCGGCGAGCACTCCCAGCCGCGCCCAGTTGAGGTTCCGCCATCTCCTGCTCCGGCGCGTCACCTCCTCGGCTCCGAGCTGATGGCCCGACCGGATGAGCCGGAACAGCTCGGGGACGAAGTACGCCGCCGTCGCCGCCCAGGTCGCGGCGAGGAGTCCGCCTGCCACCGACAGCAGCGGGCGGCGCCGCGGGTCGTTCCAGTTCAGCGCCCATGCCGACCCGAGCGCCAGCGCAGACCCTGCCGTGATCGGGGCCCAGAAGGCCCGCAGAGAGCGCGTGCTCTCGTCCGGCTCCGGCAGCGAGTCGGGTGGCGAGGAGAACCAGCGAGGGGTCACGAAGATCGAGTGGTTCACTCCAGCTCCGACGGCACTGCCGAGGAGCACGTTGCTCGCTCCCAGTGCCAGCTCCGCGTACGACATCTCGAACCTCCTTGGTTCGTGGGTGGGGTCCTTGAGTGTGGGGCCGGGCGGTCGTGGATGCTCCGCAGCACGCTCGGGGTGTCGCCGGCCGCGCAGCCGTCGGTGCGTCCGGGACGGGGACAGGGCTGGTGGCGTGGACTCACAGGTTCGGTCCGTCGCCGGCGACTCGAGTCCCGCTCAGGAGAACCCGAGGCCGGGTCGCCTCGGGTCGTTCCGGCGGCGAAGTGGTCGCCGCCCGGTGAGACGTCAGTGCACTGGCGGTGGCGGCGCCTCGGCGGTCCCCGGAGCGTGCGGCCGCGCTGAGGCGAACGCCGCCTGCAACACGTCGTCCGCCGAGTCGGCGAAGAAGAACTGGATCCGCTCCTTCACCTCGGCCGGCACGTCCTCGAGGTCCGCCTCGTTCCGCCGGGGGAGGATGACCCGCTCGATCCGCGCCCGGTAGGCGGCGAGCACCTTCTCCTTCACCCCGCCGATCGGCAGCACCTTCCCCCGCAACGTGATCTCTCCGGTCATCGCCGTGTCGTTCCTCACCGGCACGCCGCGCGCCACCGACGCCACCGCGCTCAGCATCGCCACCCCCGCCGACGGGCCGTCCTTCGGCACCGCGCCTGCCGGAACGTGGATGTGCACCGTGTTCTTCTGGAACACCTCCGGATCGACTCCGAGCGCCTGCGCGTTGGAGCGGACGAAGGTGACCGCCGCCTGCGCCGACTCTCGCATCACGTCGCCCAGCATGCCGGTGAGCACCGGAGCTCCCCCCTGCCCCGGCACCAGCGCCGCCTCGACGAAGAGGATCTCCCCGCCGACCGGCGTCCAGGCGAGGCCGGTCGCGACTCCGGGGCGATCCACGCGCTCGGCCACCTCGTTGAAGAAGCGCGGCCGACCCAGGAGGGAGGGGAGCGCCTCCGCCGTCACCCGGACCGGCCCCTGCTCACCCTCGCTGATTCGCCTCGCCGCCTTGCGCCCGACGGTGGCCAGCTCGCGCTCCAGCTGACGGACGCCCGCCTCGCGGGTGTAATCGCCGATGATCCGCTTGAGCGCCCCGTCGTCGACCTCCAGCTCCCCTTCTCGCAGCCCGTGGGCGCGGATCTGCTTGGGCAAGAGATATCGGCGCGCGATGTGGAGCTTCTCCGCCTCGGTGTACCCGGAGAGCGTCACCACCTCCATCCGGTCGAGCAGCGGCGGGGAGATGGTCTCCACCGTGTTCGCCGTGCAGATGAAGAGGATCTTCGACAGATCCACCGGCACGCCGAGGTAGGTGTCGACGAAGGTGTTGTTCTGCGCCGGGTCGAGCACCTCCAGCAGCGCCGCCGCCGGATTGCCCTGGAAGCTCACCCCCAGCTTGTCCACCTCGTCGAGCATGAACACCGGATCCATCGTCTCCGCCCGGCGCAGCGCCTGGATCAGCCGTCCGGGCAGGGCTCCCACGTACGTCCGGCGGTGGCCCCGGATCTCCGCCTCGTCGTGCACTCCGCCGAGGCTGATGCGGAGAAACTTCCGCCCCATCGCTCGCGCGATCGACTGACCCAGCGACGTCTTCCCCACGCCGGGTGGTCCGACGAAGCAAAGGATCGGCTCGCGGCGCGCCTCGTCCTCCGGGGTCTGCGGAACCGGACCCGCGCTCGCCGCGAGCCCGGCCTCCCCCGATCCGGACAGCGACACCTTGGCTTGCCGCTCCTGCCGGAGCTTGCGCACCGAGAGGTAGTCGAGGATGCGTTCCTTGATCTTTTCGAGGTCGTAGTGGTCCTCGTCGAGGATCGCCCGCGCCCGCGGGATGTCGATCGTCCCGCCGCTCTCCTTCCCCCAGGGGAGCGACAGCAGCCAGTCGAGGTAGCTCCGGGCGATGCCGAACTCCGGAGACACCGTGGGGATCTGCTCCAGTCGCTGAAGCTCTCGCTCCGCCTCTCGCCGCGCCTCGGGCGGCAGCGGCACCTCTTCGATCCGCTTGCGGAGCTCGCCCAGCTCCGAGCTCTCCCCGCCCTCCTCCTCACCCAGCTCGCTCCGGATCGACCGGAGCTGCTCGCGAAGAAGGTGCTCGCGCTGCTGCTTCGTCAACCGCTCCTTCGTACGGCTCGCCACCTCGTGCTCGAGGCGGCGGACGGACAGCTCGTGCTCGAGCAGCTCGTTCAGCTTGCGGAGCTTGGCCAGCACCGGATCCAGCTCGAGAATTTCCTGGCGCCCGGTCCTGGGAAGGAACGGGGTGCCGGAGATGAGGTACAGGAGCTGCCGCGGGTCGGTGATGCCCTCCAGCATCGTCAGCATCTGCTCCGGCACCGTTCGTCCGATCTCTCCGAGCTCGCGGAAGAGCTCCCGCACCCGCCGCGCCAGCGCCTCCGTCTCCACCCCGGTGCTCGCCACGTCCGGCAGCTGCTCCGCCGCCGCGATGAAGTACGGGTCAGTCTGCGCGAAGCGCTGGATGCGCACGCGCTCCAGCCCCTGCAGGACGATGAAGATCGCCCCGTCCTGCCCGCGCTGGAACTGCTGGATCGCCGCCGCGCACCCGATCCCGTACAAGGCAGCGGGATCATCCGGGCTCGAGTCTTCATCGCGTCGGGCCACCGTGCAGAGGACGCGGTGGGTGCGCGCCGCGTCCTCCACCGCGCGGATCGCCCGCTCGTCCTGGACGACGACCGGCGCCACCGACATCGGAAAGATCACCCCTTCCCGCAGCGGGAGCACCGGCAGCAGCGGGGGAATCTGGACCGCCGGACGCGCCGCCTGCTCGTCGTTCGAGGCCGCCGAGGTCATCGCCAGCCCTCCCTCGCCTTGGGGACCTGAATCCGCAGCAGCCCTTCCTGGTACTCGACCTCGATGCCATCGACGTCGATCGAGCCGGACCGCCAGGGGATGCGGACGGCGGCGTGAAACGGGCCGTAGCGGATCTCGGCGCGATGGGGGCGCGCAGCCTCGCCAAGCTGCCGCCACGGCCTCTCACCCTGCACCACCAGGTGCTCGGGGTAGAGAAGAACCTCGTACTCGTCCTCGTGCAGACCAGCGATCTCCAGCGTCACCATCCACCCGGCCGCCGTCTCCACCACGTCCGTCGGCGGAGACCACTCGGGCTGGGGGACGATCGCCGGAAACGACCAGGCCGCGACCATCCTCGCAGGCAGCCCCTCCGAGAACACCCGCTCGTAGTGGATGTGCAATCGCCGCAAACGCGCCACGGTGGACTCCTCGCTCCGAGAGCTCAGCCCGTCCGGCCGCATACCGAGCTGGACGCGTTCAATGCCACGACTGCCGCCTTTCACCCGGCTGGGTCGTCGCGGGCACAACACACGCCGTGAGGCCAGCCTGCTGCCAAGCGGTTGTATTGCCGTGGCTTTCGTGAAAGGTCCCGGCCGTGTCGATCGACGCCGGTCCGGTTCGTCGCCAGGTCAGAAGCAGGCGATCCCGGCCAGTCCGGGCCGGCTCGACCTCTCGAACCGACAGGAGCAGAGCGATGCGCGTCATGGTGCTGGTGAAGGCGACGAAGGACTCCGAGACCGGAAAGATGCCGCCCAAGGAGCTCCTCGAAGAGATGGGCAAGTTCAATGAGGAGCTGGTCAAGGCCGGGATCCTGATGGGCGGCGACGGCCTGAGGCCGAGCAGCAAGGGCAAGCGGGTGCGCTTCTCTCCGGGCAAGAAGCGGACCGTCATCGACGGACCGTTCACCGAGACCAAGGAGCTCGTCGCCGGCTACTGGATCTGGCAGGTCAAGTCGCTCGACGAGGCCGTGGAGTGGGTGCGCCGCTGCCCGGACCCGATGCCGGGCGAGGAGTCGGAGATCGAGATCCGCCAGTTCTACGAGGCGGAGGACTTCGGGCCCGAGTTCGCTACCGATTTCCGGGCGTACTGGGAGCGGCTCCGGGCGGAGGCCGAGCGGCAGCTGAAGGCGTGGAAGTGACCTCGACGTCTCGAATCGACAGGAGCACGGCAATGCGAGTCATGGTGATTGTCAAGGCGACGAAGAACTCCGAGGCAGGGAAGATGCCGAGCGAGAAGCTCCTCGCCGACATGGGGAAGTTCAACGAGGAGCTGGTCAAGGCCGGGATCATGCTGGCTGGCGACGGCCTCAAGCCGAGCAGCAAGGGCAAGCGGGTGCGGTTCTCCTCCGGGAAGAGGACCGTCATCGACGGACCCTTCGCCGAGACCAAGGAGCTCGTCGCCGGGTACTGGATCTGGCAGGTGAAGTCGATCGACGAGGCGGTGGAGTGGGTGCGCCGCTGCCCGGACCCGATGCCGGGCGAGGAGTCGGAGATCGAGATCCGGCCATTCTACGAGGCGGAGGACTTCGGTCCCGAGTTCACTCCCGAGCTTCGCGCCAAGGAAGAGGAGCTGCGGGCCCACCTCGAGGCGCAGGCGAAGTCGAAGAAGACCTGAGCAGGAACCTGGCGCGGCGTCGATGAGCGAGCTCGCCACGCGTGGGGCCATCGAGGCGGTCTGGCGGATCGAGTCCGCCCGGCTCCTTGGTGGCCTCGTGCGCATGGTTCGCGACGTCGGCCTGGCGGAGGATCTCGCGCAGGAGGCGCTGATGACCGCGCTCGAGCGGTGGCCGGAAGCAGGCATCCCTGACAACCCGGGCGCGTGGCTCATGGCCACCGCGAAGAACCGGGCTCTGGATCAGCTCCGGAGGAAGCAGATGCTGGACCGCTCCCACTCGGAGATCGCCTCCGATGCGGCCGGCGAGCCGCCCCTCCGGCCCGATCTGGAGACGTCGATCGACGAGGACGTCGGTGATGACCTCCTCCGCCTCATCCTCGTCGCCTGTCACCCGGTACTGTCGACCGAGGCCCGGGTCGCGCTCACCCTGCGCCTGCTGGGAGGGCTCACCACCGAGGAGATCGCCCGGGCATTCCTGCTCCCCGAGCCCACCATCGCCCAGCGCATCGTCCGCGCGAAGCGAACCCTCGCCGAGGCGAAGGTGCCGTTCGAGGTCCCCCGGGGGGAGGGCCTCACCGCACGGCTCGCCTCGGTCCTCGAGGTCATCTACCTGATCTTCAACGAGGGCTACGCCGCCACCCGGGGCGACGATCTGATCCGTCACGACTTGTGTGACGACGCGCTTCGGCTCGGGCGCATCCTCGCCGAGCTCGTCCCTGCGGAGGCGGAGGTCCACGGCCTTGTCGGGCTGCTGGAGATCCAGGCCTCGCGGTTGCGGGCCCGCGTAGGGCCGAGCGGAGAGGCGATTCGCCTGTTCGACCAGGATCGCTCCCGCTGGGACCAGCTCCTCGTACGTCGTGGGCTCGGCGCGCTGGCCCGCGCCGAGGCGCTCGCGAGGCCGCTCGGCCCGTACACGCTGCAGGCCGCGATCGCGGCGTGTCACGCCCGCGCCCGGACCGCGGAGGAGACCGACTGGAAACGGATCGTCGCCCTCTACGACGCGTTGGCGGAGATCACCGCGTCACCCGTGGTCGAGCTCAATCGCGCCGTGGCCGTGTCGATGGCGTTCGGGCCTGCCCAGGCGCTCGAGCTGGTCGAGGCGCTGAGCGACGAGCCGGCGCTGCGCGAGTACCACCTGCTTCCCAGCGTGCGCGCCGACCTGCTGGAGAAGCTCGGACGGACGGAGGAAGCCGGGATCGAGTTCGAGCGCGCGGCCTTCCTCGCCCAGAACGCACGCGAGCGGGAACTCCTCCTCTCCCGTGCGCGGGCGTGCGGCCGGGCAATCGGAGAGAGCGGACCACGGTCCTGAGCAGTGCTCACGGAGGCGGAGGCGGAGGACGCGTGACCGTCCCGGGCGTGCCGGTGGTCCAGGAGAAGCGGTCGTCGAAGGCGATCCCGAACCGGAACACGCTCGTCCGTTCGTTGTAGTGGAGCAGCGTCTCGTTGTAGCCGAAGAACGCCTGCGCGTAGAAGCTGAAGCTGGTGAACCCCCACGGAGGCCGGTAGCTCAGGGTGAGCTGCACCGTGCCTCGCGAGCCGACCGTTCCCTTGCGGAGCAGCACTCCGAAGGTCAGGTCCTGCCAACGCCCGCTATCCAGCAAGTCATGCCATCCAACCTGCGTCGTCAGCTCGCCGTACCCCACATAGTCGACCAGGTCCGGATTGTCGGAGCTCACGAAGGGCCACCACAGCTTCGGCTGGAGCGTCAGGTAGAACGCATCGGCCGAGCCCCAGAAGACCGCGAACCGGGCAGAAACGAAGATGCGATTCCAGCTCCGTGACGCGTCTCCGCCCTGTCCGTTAGACTCGTGCTCCGCGCCGAATCGGGCCCAGAGGAACGAGAACTTGCCCGAGGGCGGCAAGCTCTGCAGCGCCGAGATGTCCTTCAGCCCGAAGACGAGGAACACCTGCGGGTTGTAGTTCGAGTCCTCGAACGGAGAACTCGCCGCGTACGCGTTCCACAGGGAGCGCTGGGTGTAGGCGAAGAAGAGCCCGCAAGGCCCCTCGTTCGGGGTGAGGTCGAACTTGAAGCTGATCTGGAACTTGATCTGATTATTAGAGGTTTGTGGATCGCTGGGGATCCCGGTGATGACGTAGTTGTCCTCGTGGATCGAGAACAGTCGGCTGATCGGTTGCCGCCACCGGTCGGTGGGCGTGCAGAGCCAGTCCGCGTGCGCCATTGATGGCCAGCCCGCCAGAACCGCGACCAGCGCCATTGAACACACCTGATGGCAGCGCAGCATCGTCGAGGAGACGAAACGCTCGGGTCGCTCAGCGGGCACTCGGGCGAGGATCCGCAATTGCACCGCGGGACCGCAACTGGAGAGTCGCGCGAGCGTGTCACTGGACCGACCGGCCGGCCGCCCCAGCGCAGGTGTCGACCTTCCACTGGACCCACGCTCCCGCTCACTGCACCGCCTTGCCTCCCGGGAATGACCGGAGGAGAACGGATCCGGTCTTTTCTCCGGAGGCTGACGTTGAAATTCAAGCTCAAGGTCAACGGCCAGACGCGCACGCTCGAGGCTCCCGAGGACATGCCGCTCCTCTGGGCGCTCCGGGACGGGCTGGACCTGAAGGGCACCAAGTTCGGATGCGGCATCGCTCAGTGCGGCGCCTGCACCGTGCTGATCGACGGCGAGGCCCGCCGTTCCTGCATCACGCCCGTCTCCGCAGTGGGCAAGGCGAGCATCACCACCATCGAGGGACTCTCCAAGGAGGGCAATCACCCGCTGCAGCGGGCCTGGGAGGAGATCGACGTCCCCCAGTGCGGCTACTGCCAGGCCGGACAGATCATGTCGGCCGCGGCGCTGCTGGCGAAGACGCCGAACCCCACCGACGACGACATCGACAACGCGATGGCGGGCAACATCTGCCGCTGCGCGACCTACCTCCGGATCCGGCGCGCGATCCACCGCGCGACCGAGCTGGGCAAGGCCACCGCCTCCGCAGCCACCGGGAGCGGCACGTGACCACCGAGCTCTCGCGACGCACGTTCCTCCGCGCCTCGGCCATCGCCGGCGGCGGTGTCCTCCTCTCCAGTTTCTGGGAGCCGCTCGAGGCGGCCACCAAGGCCAAGCCCAAGAGCGCGTCGGGTCCGGTCCTCAACGCTTTCATCCGCATCCAGCCGGACGGCATCGTCACCATCGCCGCCAAGAACCCGGAGATCGGCCAGGGCGTGAAGACCATGCTCCCGATGCTGATCGCCGACGAGCTCGACGTGGACTGGAAGCAGGTCCGCATCGAGCAGGTCGGCTTCGACCCGAAGCGGTACGAGAACCAGTGGGCGGGCGGGAGCCAGGCCGTGCCCAACAACTGGCTGCCGATGCGCCAGGTCGGCGCTGCCGGCCGCGCCATGCTCGTCGCCGCGGCGGCGAAGACGTGGAACGTGCCCGACTCCGAGCTCTCCACGTCGAAGGGCAAGGTCCTGCACAAGAAGACCGGCCGCTCGATCTCGTACGGTCAGCTCGGGGCCACCGCCGCGACGGTCACGCCGCCGGACCTCGCCACCGTCAAGCTCAAGGACCCCTCGGAATTCACCATCATCGGGACTCCGATCCCGGGCGTCGACAACCAGTCCATCGTCACCGGCAAGCCCCTCTTCGGGATCGACGTGACGGTTCCGGGGATGAAGCACGCGACGTATCTCAAGTGCCCGGTCTACGGCGGGAAGGTGAAGTCGGCGAACGTCGAGCAGATCCGGAAGATGCCCGGCGTCCGCAAGGCCTTCGTGGTGGAGGGCAGCAGCACCAGCAACGAGTTCGGCTCCGGCGTGGCCATCGTCGCCGACGACTTCTGGCACGCGCTGACCGCACGGAGGTCCCTCCAGGTCACCTGGGACGAGGGTGAGACCGCGAAGCAGGGCACGACGGCGTTCGACGCGCGTGCGGCGGCGCTGTTCAAGGAGCCCCCCCAGCGCTCGATCCGGAAGGACGGGGACGCGAAGGCCGCCCTGGCCAAGGCAGCCAAGGTGGTCACCGCCGAGTACAGCTACCCCTTCCTCTCCCACGCGCAGCTCGAGCCTCAGAACTGCACCGCGCAGTTCATCGGCGGAAAGCTCACCGTCTGGGCACCGACCCAGACGCCGGAGGACGGACGCGAGCTGGTGGCCAAGGTGATGGGCATCAAGGAGGACGACATCACCATCCACCTCACGCGGTCAGGCGGTGGCTTCGGTCGGCGGCTGAAGAACGACTACATGGCCGAGGCCGCGTGGATCGCGCGCGAGGCCGGCGTGCCGGTGAAGCTTCTCTGGACGCGCGAGGACGACTTCGCCCACGACTTCTATCGACCGGGTGGCTACCACACCTTCACCGCCGGGCTGGACGCGTCGGGGAAGCTCACCTCGTTCCGGGACCACTTCGTCAGCTTCGGCACGGAGAAGGACTTCGCCCCCTCGGCGGCCATGTCGGACCAGGAGTTCCCGGCGCGGTTCGTTCCCGACCTCGCGCTCGAGGCGTCGGTGATGCCGCTGGGCGTTCCCACCGGCGCGCTGCGGGCACCGCGGAGCAACGCGCTGTGCTTCGCGTTCCAGAGCTTCCTCGACGAGGTGGCGCACGCTGCGGGGAAGGACCCGCTCGCGTTCCGGCGAGAGCTGCTCTCCGTCACCCCGTTGCCTGGGCCTACCCCACCCGCGAGCCGCAGGCCCGGCCCCCCTCCGACTCCCTTCGACGCGGCGCGGATGATGGGCGTCCTGGAGCTGGCCGCCGAGAAGTCAGGCTGGGGGAAGCAGAAGCTTCCCCGCGGGACCGGGATGGGCGTCGCCTTCTACTTCAGCC
>JBKPMY010000125.1:0-5354 GCA_046732375.1 Myxococcota bacterium | reverse complement strand
AGGTCCGCCTCCCGCACTGCCGACGAGTCAGTCACCAGCACCACGAACTCGTCGCCTCCGAGTCGGGCCACGATGTCCCGCTCGCGGAAGGTGGACTTGAGAACGGTCCCGGTGTCCACCAGCGCCTGGTCCCCCGCGGCGTGACCGAGCCGATCGTTGATGGATTTGAGGTGGTCGAGGTCCACGAAGATCAGGAGCATCGGCCGTCGAGCGAGAGCCGCGGCGTCGAACTGCGCCCGGGCGAAGTGGAGGAAACCTCGCCGGTTGTAGAGGCCGGTCAGCTCGTCCAGGTACGAGAGGTTCGTCTCGGGGGCGTGGGGGTGGCCGCGGAGCCGGGCACGCTCGGTGACGTCCCGCCACAACCAGAGCTGCTCGATGCGGCGCCCCTCGACGACCACCGGGAGCACGTCGGCTTCGAGGGTCCGGCCGTCGGTCATCGTCCACCACTCGCCGGCGACCGCGCCCTCCTGGCCATGAAGCTCGGCGGCGCGGGCCAGGAACTGAGGGGTATCGGCGAAGGACTCTCCCAGCCGCTCGCACAGCTGGCGGAACGAGAGACCCTCCGGGATGGCGGCCTCTCCCTGCAGCCCGAAGAGCCGGTTGAAGGCCGGATTGGTGACCAGGACTGGACCGCGGGCGCCCACGACCAGCACCGCATCGGCGGTGGCCTCGAGCAGCGCTCTCCACAGCGCGGAGGAGCGCGTCGCCGCGGCGTCCGGCGGGGCAGGGTCGCTGGTGAACACGAACGTCTCCACGAGGGGGTGCCCGAGGAGAATGGTATTGCAGCGTGCTGACGGGATCCCCCTCCCTTGCATCCGAGCGTCGCGGCCCCGGCCCTGATGCCCCGGGATTCCCCGGGGTTGACCACTGCGGTGCCGCGGCCTTGAGCGACCGACTCAGGCAGCGGCGCGAGGCCTTGCCAGGGCGGCGACCCGCGCGACGAGCTCTTCCGGCTCCACTGGTTTCGTCAAGTAATCCTGGAACCCCGCCTCCAGGGCGTGTCGCCGGTCCTCCGGCCGGGCGTATGCGGTGAGCGCCACGGCGGGGATGGCGCCCGAGGCGCCGGGTCCGCTCCGCCGGAGCTCGCGAATCATCGCGCAGCCATCCATCCGGGGCATCGCGATGTCCGAGACGAGGAGGTCCGCCTGGTTCGAGGCGAACCAGCGCAGCACCTCGTCGGCGTCGGCGAGGGACACGACCTCGGCCCCGTGCGCCTCGAGCGTGGACGCCACCATCTCCCGGGTGTCCGGCTCGTCGTCCACCACGACCAGACGAAGTCCGGCGAGGCTCGTTGCCGGGAGGGGCAGCGCCTCGGCCGGTGATCGCTCGAGCGGCAGTGCCGCGCCCAGCGGGAGCTGTACGGTGAACGTGGAGCCGCGGCCCTCGCCCTCGCTGCTGGCGGACACGGTTCCCCCGTGGAGCTCGACCAGGTGGCGCACGATCGCCAGCCCCAGCCCGAGGCCGCCGTGGACGCGGGTAGCGGTGGCGTCGGCCTGCCGGAACCGCTCGAAGACGTGAGGGAGGAAATCCGGACGGATGCCCTGACCGTCGTCGCTCACGGTGAGGGTGGCGGTTCGCTCGCGCACCTCGAGCGAGACCGCGACCCGTCCGCCCCGAGGCGTGAACTTCACCGCGTTGGACAGGAGGTTCCAGAGCACCTGATGGAGGCGCTCCGGGTCGCCGGACAGCGTGCAGGGCTGGACCGCGACTTGTAGCTTCACGCCGCGGGCGTCTGCGCTCGGTCGAAGCGATTCCACCGCCGAGTCGACGATGCGGCCCAGGTCCGCGGTTTCCACGTTGAGACGGGTCTTGCCGGAGACGATCCGGCTGACGTCGAGCAGGTCCTCCACCAGCCGCGTCTGCGCCCGGGCGTTGCGCTCCAGCGTCTCCAGCGCCCGGGCCTGCTTCTCCAGCGAGAGGCCTCCGCGCCGGAGCAGCCGGCTCCACCCCAGGATGGAGGCCAGGGGCGTCCGCAGCTCGTGGCTCACCGTGGCCAGGAACTCGTCCTTGGCCCGGCTGGCCTCCTCCGCGCGCTGGTAGAGCACCGCGTTGTCCATCGCCAGCGCGGCACGGCGGGCCAGCTCCTCCACCAGGGCCAGATCGAGCCGCTCGAACCGGCGCCCGCTCCGCACGGTCAGGAAGCTGATGACGCCGAGCGTCCGGCCTCTCGCTGAGAGCGGCGCGCACACCAGAGAGGTGGGGCTGATCCGCTCGAAGAGGCGGAGATGCTCGGTCTGGCCCGCCATCTCCAGCTTGACCGCCGCGGGCAGACGCTCGCGGAGCACGGAGCGGCGAGTGCGCAGCGCCTCCATCGAGGGGGAGTCCGGGTCGGTGCGGGCAGGGAGCTTGCGGAGGCCCTCGAGGATGTCCTCCTCTACCCGGCCCGCGACCATGACCCGCTGGAGCCCGCCCGCTTCGTTGATCAGGTCCACGATGCAGACGTCCGCGAAGGTCGGGATGGCCATCTCCCCCACGGCACGGAGAGTGGTCTGGTAGTCCAGGGTGTTGGAGAGCTCGGCCGCGCCGCCGGAGAGGATGCGCAGCGCCTCTTCCTCCCGGTGTCGAGTGGTGACGTCGATGGTCGTGCCCACCCACTCACGGATGCGTCCGTCCACCCGGAGCAGGGGGATGCCCCGCGAGGCCACGGTGGCCCAACCGCCCGACGCCTTGCGGACCCGGAACTCGGTCTCGAAGCGTCGCCGCTGCCCGATGGCGTCGTTCCAGACCTGCGCGGTGCGGGCGAGGTCGTCGGGATGGATGGCGTCCACCCAGCCCATGCCCAGCATCTCCTCGGGAGTCTGTCCCGTCAGCGCGCACCAGCCCGGCACGGCGTGGCGCATGTGCCCGTTCCAGTCCGAGACCCAGACGATGTCCGCGTGGGTCTCGACGATGGAGCGGAAACGCTCTTCGCCCACCTCCAGGCGGCGGCGCTCGGCGTCCAGCTCGTCGGCCAGCGCCATGCGCTCGCGGGCGAGCGCCTCGCTGCGCGCGCGTGCGGAGACCTGCTCGGTGACGTCGGTGGCGAAGGAGAGCACGCCCTCCACCGCTCCGTCGCAGCCCCGGACCGGAAGGAAGGCCAGGTCGAACCACCGGCGCTCCGAGCCGCCCGGAGTCTCGACGAGCAGCGGATGCTCCTGGTCGCGGAAGGGAACTCCACTCCGGAACACCTCGTGCTTCGCCCGGAACAGCGGGTCGTCACGCCAGGACGGAAGCACATCGGCGAGCGGCTGGCCCAGGAACTCGCGGCCCGGATGGCGTGCCCGGTGACGGTCGTTGACGAATTCGTAGACCAGCTCGGGTCCGCGCAGGTAGGCCATCTCCGCAGGCACCTGGGCCAGCAGTGACTCGAGCTCGGCACGACGCAGCTCCGTCCGGTCGCGGTCGGCCTCCGTCTGCCGGAGAGCGGCGTGGGTCTCGGTCTCGGTGGTGACGTCCCAGAAGTGAACGACCAACGCGCTTCCGGCTCGGCTGGCGCTGACCCGGAACCAGCTCTTCCGCGAGCCGGAGTCGTACTGGATGCGGCGGTCGGTGGGCTCGCCGGTCTCCATGGTCCGGCAGTAGCTGGCGAGCAGTCCCGACCGCTCCACGTCGGGCGCTGCGGCGCGAAGGCTGTTCGCGAACCTCACCGGCGGCGACGAGCCGACGATGCGTGCGGCGGCGGGGTTGGCGTACAGGTACCGGAAGTCCACCACCCGCCCGGCGTCCCGGACGGGAGTGAACACGAAGACGGGCTCGGGACTCTCGTCGTGGAGGGTCGCCAGAACCTCCGGAGTGAGATCGGGCATCGCGAGACTGGAAGGGCGAAGAATTATCCCCACACCGTCCGAGCGGCGCGATAGGTGCCGATGTGCGCACGTACCGTCGCCTCGAGCGGCCGGGAGTACCCGCCCCCCAGTGTGACCACCAGCGGAATGCCGGATCGCCGGGCCGCCTCCAGAACGAAGGTGTCGCGCGCCTCGAGCCCGGCGTGGGTCAGCGAGAGCCGTCCCAGGGTGTCCTCGGCCAAGGGGTCGACGCCGGCCTGGTAGTAAACGATGTCAGGTCGGGCCGCCTCCAGCACCCGCGGCAGGTGCCGGGCCAGCACGTCCAGGTAGACGTCGTCTCCCACCCCGTCGGGCAGGCCGATGTCCAGGCTCGACCGCTGCTTGCGAAAGGGGAAGTTGCGCTCCCCGTGCATGCTGAAGGTGAAGACGTCGGGGTCCTCGTCGAACACCGCGGCGGTCCCGTTCCCCTGGTGCACGTCCAGGTCCACCACCAGCGCGCGGCGGACGCTCCCCTCGGCCTGGAGCACCCGGATGCTCACCGCGATGTCGTTGAAGACGCAGTAGCCCTCGCCGTGGTCGGGGAACGCGTGGTGCGTGCCACCGGCGAGGTTGCCGCCGATGCCCTCGGTCAGTGCGCGCGCCGCCGCCGCGCAGGTCCCGCCGACCGCCGCCCGTGAGCGCATCACCAGCTCCGGGCTCCACGGAAAGCCGAGGCGACGCTCCTCGCTCTCGGTGAGACGGTCCTCCAGCACGGCGCGGACCCAGCGTGGCGTGTGCACGAGGAGGAGCGCTTGCACCTCCACCGGCTCCGCCGGGACGAGCTCGTTCGGCTGGAGCAGGCCCGAGGTGAGCAGCGCCTCGCGCAGCAAGCGGTACTTCCCCATGGGGAAGCGATGGCGTGGCGGAAGCGGAACGACGTGGTGATCCGAATGGAAAACGCGCACGGAGGTGGTTCGAGTCTGCCCTGTAGGCGGCTATTCTTGGAGGGCCGACGGCCTGCCCCCCGAGCGCACTTGCCGCGCTGCAGAATTTGTCCCGCGGTTCAGTGGTGGTGCCTGCCACGCGTCCCAACCCTCTCGCAAACTCGGCCGGCCCCTACCCAAAACTCGGGCCGCCATCTGGAGAGAGACAGCGATGAACTTGATGAAGAAGATGGTCCTCATCGGAATGCTCGGCGCAGCGCCCTTCGCCTTCGCCCAGTCTTCCGGGAGCAGCGGGACGACGGGGAGCACGGGCTCGACGCCGGACCAGACGACGGGCTCGGGGAGCACCACCGGCTCCGGCTCGGGCTCCACCTACGGGGGCAGCGGAAGCACCGGCAGCGGCTCGACCTACGGGGGGTCGGGGAGCGCGGGCAGCGGCTCGACCTACGGCGGCTCCGGCTCGGCGGGCACCGGCTCGAGCGACACCGGATCCGCCACCGGCAGCGGCTCCGCCGGCTCGTCCTACGGCTCCGGCAGCACGGGCGCCGGCTCGGGCGGCTCGGGTACCACCGGCTCGAGCGACACCACCGGAAAGACCCAGCGCTCCTACGACAGCAGCTCCAGCAGCACCAGCACGGAGAGCAGCACCTACGGCGGGTCGGGTGAC
>JBKPMY010000124.1:0-16610 GCA_046732375.1 Myxococcota bacterium | reverse complement strand
AGAAGAAGGAGACCGAGGAGCTCCACGCCCTGGCCAACGACGGCACGGCCTTCAAGGGCGTGGTGAACATCCAGGGGCACAAGGACGTGCCCTTCCGGATCATCAAGCGGGTGATGTTCAGCTGCCAGGGCGGCGGCTACGGGAACATCAACTTCGCGGTGCTCCGCGGTGCCACCACCGAGGGCGGCGAGAAGACCGCCGCGCTCAAGTAGACCGCTCCGCGGTCGCCCTTACAGCGAGCGCCAGTCGAGCCGGGCCGGCCGGGGCCGGCCTTCCTGCAGTTCGGCCCGGTGAAACGCGGTGGCGGCCGAGATCAGGTGGACGATCCATCCGAAGAACCCCGCGCTGCCGATCCACAGCGCAGGGGTGATGATCAGCCAGAACAGCCCCCGGAGCACCTCGCGGTTGTAGATCTGCCCGAGCCCGGGAATCAGGAACGAGAGCAGCGCGGCAACGGCGGGACGAGACATGGTGTCGGCTTCCTCCGACCGGGAAGACGCTCGAGCCTTCCACCGATTGCAGGCCGCTGCAGCGACAACGGAATCCTCGGCGAACCTCAGGTCTCCAGCGGACGGGCAGCGGTCGCCGCAGGAGCATGGGTGTGGGCGTGCTTGAGAAGCCAGTCACGCACCGGCGGCCCGCCGAACCGCGCCAGGGCAGCCGCCACCCCGAAGCGCACCACGCGGGCGATGGCCACCGCTCCGAGGAACGGGCCGATCGACACGCCGACCAGACCGCTCCCGATGGTGGCGAGCTTGAACGCCGGCACGACCATGCAGACCACGGCGAGGGACCACCAGTTCTGGCTGAGCAGCTCGGCCAGCGTGCCGTGCACCGAGAACCAATCGGTCCATCGCGAGCCGGCGGCGAGGAGCACCGCGAGCACGCCCGCCACCGTGGCCCTCTGTCGGGCAGCGGAGCGCTCTCGCAGGGCAAGCGCGGTCAGGACCGCGACGATGGCCGCGAGCCCGGCGAGGACCAGGAGCGCCTTCCGGAGCCAGTCCGGTCCGAGATCCAGCCGGACGTTGGGGTCGATGTGGATCAGGTGGAGTCCCCCCCGCATGCCCGCCCCGATGGCGTAGCCGAGCAGGCTTCCGACGATGGAGGCCAACGTTCCCCAGAGGGTCAGGCGGAACCATCGATGCGGGGCCGCGATGATCATCGGGATCAGCAGGACGAAGGGCGGGACGGGGAAGAACGCGGAATCGATCGTCGCGACGACCACCAGCGCGCTGAACGCGGCCGGCGTGTTCGCATACGACTCGACCCGGGAGTACATCCGGCCGGTCCAGGCCCGGGCCCGTCCCCACGGCGTCGAGGGGAGATGACGTTCGGTGTCGGAATTCATGCAGGAATCGGCCGGCACCCTAGCAGGAACCCCCCGGGACCGAGGGGTGGCTGTGTGTGGCAGTCGGGTGTCCGGATGTTAGGTTGCCCGGCATGACGGCCCTGGAACGGGTGGAGCGCGCTGCGACCGCGCTGAAGGTCTTCCCCCTCCCCTCGGCCGTGCTGTTTCCGCACACCGTCCTGCCTCTCCACATCTTCGAGCCCCGGTACCGCTCGCTGGTGAAGTCGGCGCTGGCCGGCGACAAGGTGATGGCCATGGCGCAGCTCGAGCCGGGCTACGAAGGCAGCTACTCCGGGCGCCCGCGGATGCGGCCGATGGTCTGCGCGGGCATCATCGCCTGGCACGAGGAGCTGGACGGCGGCCGGTACAACATCATCGTGCAGGGCACGGTGCGCGCGCGCATCCTCGAGGAGCTCCCGGCCGAGCAGCTCTACCGCGAGGTGCGTGCAGCCATCCTTCCCGACGCCGACTACCACGGGGTGGAGGAGGAGCAGCTTCGCCAGGCGATGCTCGAGCTCGCCGCACGGCTGCCGCCCCCGGTCGCCCAGGGATTGCTCCAGGCGTCGGCCCGGGCCTCGGGGGGTGCGCTCGCCGACGTGGTGGCCTCCAGCGTGGTGGCCGACGTGGAGCGACGTCAGGATCTGCTCTGCGAGCTCGACGTGGGCGCGCGGCTGCGCTCGGTGCTCGCCGAGGTCAGCGAGGTGCTCGCGCGGCTCGCCCCGGCGAAGCCCGAGGGACCGGTGAACTGACGATGCGTCTGGTCAAGATCGGCCTCGCCTCGGTGAACACCACGGTCGGCGCCACCCAGGGGAACGTGGAGCGGGCACTCCGTTTCGCGAAGGAGATGGCCGCCGCCGACGTGACGGTCGCCGCCTACCCGGAGCAGATGATCGGCGGGTATCCGCCCGAGGATCTCATCCAGTGGCAGGGGTTCGTCGAGGATCAGTGGCGGGCGCTGGAGTACTTCGCGAAGGAGACGAAGGGGCAGCCCACGGTGCACGTCCTCGGCGTGGCCGTCCTCCACGAGGGCCTCCGCTACGGCTGCGCGGCCGTCGTCGCCGGCGGGGAGATCCGGGGCCTGGTGCCCAAGGAGAAGCTCCCGACCTACAGCATCTATTACGAGGGCCGCACCTTCAGCCGGGGCTTCCCGTACCAGCTCGGCGAGCTCCGGGGCATCCCCTTCGGTGATTTCATCTTCCGGTTCGACTTCGGCGTCATGGCCCCGGAGGTATGCGAGGACGCCTGGACCACCGACTGCCCGATGCGGCGCCGCACCTACTCGGGCGCCGAGCTGGTGGTGAACATCTCCGGCTCCGCCTTCCGCGTGGGGACGGACCAGACCCGGCGGGAGATGCTCATCACCCGCGCCGGGGACCACCAGTGCACGCTGGCCTACGTGAACCTCGTGGGCGGCAACGACGGCCTGCTCTTCGACGGCGGCGGGTTCGTCTTCCAGAACGGCAAGCTGATGCTCGACGTGGCGCGCTGGCGCGAGGGCTGGGAGGCCACGACGGTCGACCTCGACCGGACGATGCGGCTCCGGAGCGAGAACACCACCTGGCGGATGGACCACACCGCCTGGGCCACCACGCACGAGCCGGTCCCGACGATCGAGATCCCCGCCAGCGAGTTCCGGACCCGCCGGGAGAAGCTGACCTACCCCGTTCCCGCCCACGGGAGCTTCTTCCTCCCCGGGCCCGAGAAGCACGTCCCCGCGCGTACTCGGTACTGCGAAGACGTGCTCGACGCCCTCGCGATGGGCGTGGGCGACTACTTCGAGAAGAACCGGGTCTTCAAGACCGTCGGCGTCGCCCTGTCGGGCGGCCGGGACTCGCTGCTGACCCTGCTGGTCGCCCACCGCTGGGCGTCGCGGAAGAAGCCCGAGGCACCGGGGAGCCTGCTCCGCGCGTTCTACATGCCGAGCCGCTACTCCTCGGCCGAGACGGAGAAGGCGGCGCGCACCGCCTGCGACGAGCTGGGCGTGGCGCTCCGGGTGGTGAGCATCGATGCGGCCTTCGAGCGCGAGCTGGAGGCGGTCCGGGCGATGCTCCAGCCGGGCGAGCCGTTGACCCCGCTCACCGAACAGAACATCCAGGCGCGAATTCGCGGACAGCGGATGTGGAGCTGGAGCAACTCCAGCGGTGGCCTGTTCCTCCAGACCGGCAACATGAGCGAACGGGCGGTGGGCTACACCACCGTCGGCGGTGACCTCGAGGGCGCGCTGGCGGTCATCGCCAACGTGCCGAAGACGGTGGTGATGGTGCTCCTCGACTATCTCCAGGAGGTACATCCTCTCGAAGGCATCCGCCTGGTGCTCCAGAAGCCGCCCGGACCCGAGCTGGCCCCCAACCAGGTCGGGGAAGAGGAGCTGATGCCCTTCCGGGTGCTCGACGCCTGCTTCCATCTCTTCGCCGACGAGAAGCTGCTCCCCGAAGAGGTGGAGCGCATCGTGGGCTCGATGTTCCCCGACCTCTCGCCGGAGACGGTGCACGGGTACGTGACGAAGTTCGTGAAGATGTTCCTCGCCAGCATCTACAAGTGGGTGCAGGCCCCGCTGGCGCTGCACATCGGGAACCTGGACCTGGACCGGGAGCGGGCGCTGCAGCTCCCGGTGGTCACGAACGCCGAGTGGGCGCTGAAGAAGAAGTGAGCTCCGCGCGGCCGGTCCCCAGCGTCGCGGACTGGCTGCGCGTCAACCTGGTCATCGGAACGCTCAGCTTCGGCTCTGCGAGCCGCATCGTGCTCTACGAGGACGCGGTGGTCCGCGAGCGTGGCTGGCTGACGGACGAGGAGTTCGGCGAGGTGCTGACCGTGGCCCAGCTCCTCCCGGGTCCGAACCTGGTCAACCTCTCCGCCTACCTGGGCTACCGGCTGGTGGGTCCGGTGGGCAGCATGCTGGGCATCGTCTGCCTCTGTCTCCCGGGGGCGATGCTCGCCGTGGCGCTGTCGGGCGTCCTGGCCCTGGATCGACCCTGGGTGCAGGCGCCGCTGCGAGGGATGGCGGTTGCGGGCATCGTGCTTCTGCTGCTCTTCCTCTGGCGGCGGCTGCCGGGGCTCGGGAGCACCGCAGACCCGGCGATGCCGGCCTCCACCCGGGTGCGGGTCATTCGTGGGCTGCTCCTCGCCGGGGTTGCAGGCGCCGTCCTCGCCGGTGCCTCTCTCTTCACCGTGCTCGGGGTGGCGATTCCGGTGGGGCTGGCCCTGGAGTTCCTGCTGTGAAGCTGCTCGCGCTCTTCTGGATCTTCTTTCGCATCGGGCTGGTCTCGTTCGGCGGAGTCTTCTCGGTGCTCCCCGAGCTGCAGCGTGCGCTGGTGGACGGTGGGCTGATCACGGCCGAGGGGTTCCTCCAGGCGTTCGTGCTCGGGCAGGTGGTGCCCGGCCCCAACATGGCCATGTGCACCGTCATCGGCTGGCACGTGGCCGGGCCGGCCGGAGCGCTGGTCGCGTTCCTCGGTATCTACAGTGGCCCGGTGGCGATGATGGGCGCGGCCTACGCCGTCTACCATCGGTGGCGAGACGTCATCTGGGTCCGCCGGCTCGAGCTCGCCATGCGGCCGGTGGTGCTGGGTCTCCTGTCCGCCTCCGCCGCGTCGCTGATGTGGACCGCTGCAGGGAGTCAGCACGTTCTCGCGATCGGCGTGGCGGTCCTGGTCGGCGTGCTCGCGGCGCGGACCCGGCTGAGCGCGCTGTCCCTGCTCTTCGTCGGCGCGCTGGCCTGGTCCGCCGGGCAGCTGCTCGGCTGAGAGGACCGGCGTGCAGCGCGATCGTCGCGACCGTCACTCGTCGACGATCGAGCTCACCTTGGCCAGCACCTCATCGAGGACCGTGCGGAGCTTTCGCATCGTGCTCGGCGTCAGGCGGCCGCGGCGCGCAGCGCGGCGGAGCATCCGGAAGAGCTGGGCCGCGTGCTGCATGAGGTCCGCCAAGTCCTCCGCGCTCTCCACCCAGCTCGAGGCCCCCGAGCGCTCGTAGAAGTCTTCCACCTCCGAGCGATGCTCCTCGAGGTCGCGCTGCCCTTCCGGGGTGATGGCGTAGATGCGTCGCCCGTCGTCGTCCGTGCCCCGGACGTGCCGCAGCTCCTCCAGCATCTGCAGGGTGGGGTAGATGACGCCGGGGCTCGGGCGGTAGGTCTGCCCGCTCCGCTCCTCGATGGTCTGCATGATCTCGTAGCCGTGCCGAGGCTGCTTCTCCAGCGCGTCCAGCACCAGGTAGCGGACCCCGCCTCGCTCGGCGCGCGGTGGGGGGCCACCGAACATCTCCCACCAGTCTCCGCGGCGGCCGCGGTGTCCGTGACGGCCCCAGGGTCCCCGTCCCCTCCACGCCCCGGGGTGCCACCCCCACGCCTCTCTGTGACTCATCCCTCGCTCCTTGCCGGTCGGCCGGCGCCCATCGACACATCGCGTCGATGTGTCTCGTAGATATATCTACAGATAGCACGCCCGACCCTCCGCCGCCCGCTCGTCCGCCCATCGGTGTCCCCCATCGAGGTGTCCAATCGCGGTGTCCAATCGAGGTGTCAGACACCTCGTAAAGTTCTTTGATCACTTTGGGTTACGCTGGGCTGGCGCTCGCGGGCCTCCGCGGTGCCAGACACCTCGTGACGGGCCGCGTCCGGGCGCTCCCGTCGAGGCACCTGCCGCTCAGCGGCGGTGAACGCTGCGGTCGCGGCCGGCTTGCTTGGCGCGGGTACACGCCGTCTCGGCGGCCTCGAGCAGGTTGCCCCAGGGCTCGGCCGGCCGGAGCGCCGCGACTCCCACGCTCACCGTCGCGCTCACGCACCTGTCCGCGCGCGCCGCGCTCCGAAGCCGGTCGGCGAGCGCACAGGCCCGGGCAAGCGCCCAGCCTGGGAGCAGCAGCGCGAAGGTGTCCGCCCCCAGCCGGCCGATGGGCCCGGCCCCGCTGCTCTCCGCCGAGATGCGCTGGGCCAGCGCCTCCACGCAGCTGTCCGCCGCCAGATCGCCCCGCACGTCCTTGAGCGCCTGGAAGTCGTCCACGTCGACCACCAGGACGCTGCACGGCTGCGCCGCCCGGCGGGCGACCTGTACCGCGAAGGCCAGCTCGCGCTCGAACGCCCTCCGTGTGTAGACGCCGGTCTCGAGGTCGAGCTCGACGACCCGGGCGCTCATGGGGCGCTCGCTCCCGACGCGGCTCGGGTCTTGGCCGCAGCGCGGGCGAAGCCGTCGTACTGCCGAACCGCCGCCTCGCCGACCATCTGGATGTGGTGATTGTTGAGCCACGCGGTCACCGGCGCGGCCACCAGCGGCATCGCCCGGCCGATCGAGGTGAAACCACCCTTCTGGGCGAGCACCGCAGCCACCCTGCCCAGGACCTTGGGGCCGGAGCGCTGCAGCGGCCCGACACCGTTGGCCTCGCCGAGCACGCCGAGCAGCTCGGTCCGTGCTCGCCGGAAGCGGAGGTCCACTCCGTACGCGGTCGCGATGTCGGCGAGCATGCGGATGTCCAGCCAGGCCACGACCACCAGATCGGCCGGAACGCTGACCAGCCCAAAGACGCCGCTCACCGAGCCGCTCAGCGACGCGAGGCCCTTGGCGGAGTCGATGACATGCTGGCCGAGCTCCCGCGGGCCCGCGGACGGGTAACGGGTGCGGAGGGCCTTGATCCGGGCGCGGGCGCGCTTGGCCTCGAGCCCGACCACGTCCTCCATTCGCAGCGACGCCAGGCGCTTCACGGACGCCGGTCGAATCTTCTTCAAGAAGGCGAGGCGTTCGCTGTCGAGTAGTCCCACGGCAGGAGATCCTGGCAGCGGCCCGGTCTCCCCGGCAACGGCCGAGCGAGCCTGACACGCACCCGGAGAACGCCTGGGAGGCCCCCCTGATTTCGGCGGAAGTGCGTGTTTCTACGACTGTCCCAGACGTGAGGCGACCCTCGTCGCCTCCTCGACCGCCCTGGCGAGGACCGAGCGGATCCGGCCGTCCTCGAGCGTCAGCAGCCCGGCGATGGTGCACCCTGCCGGGGTGGTTACCTGGTCCTTCAGCGCCGCGGGGTGCAGCCCGGTCTGAAGCACCATCCGGGCCGAGCCCTGGAGCATCTGGGCCGCGATCTCCATGGCCACGTCACGGCGGAGGCCCATCATCACGCCACCTTCTGCGAGCGCCTCGATGATGAGGTAGGCGAACGCTGGCCCGCTACTGTTCAGCGCGGTGACCACGTCCATCGACTTCTCCTCCAGCTCGATGCACCGGCCCACGGTCTGGAACAGGCGGACCGCGGTCCGCACGTGGGCATCCGTGGCCAGCGGGCCGCGGGAGACAACGGTCATGCCCTCGCCGATGGTGCAGGGGGTGTTGGGCATCGCCCGGATGAGGGGGCTTTCCGGAAGCCAGCGGCGGATCTGTTCCAGGCGAACGCCGGCCGCCGTGCTCAGCACCAGCTTGCCCCGGAGCGCCGCGCGCATCTCGTCGGCGTCGAGCACGCCCTGGAGTTGCTGCGGCTTCAGCGAGACCAGGACCGCGCTCGCCTCGCGCGCGACCGAGAGGTTGTCCACCGTGGCCCGGACGCCGTGCTTCGCCGCGAGCGCCTCGGCCGCCTCCGTCCGGCGTGCGGAGACGGACAGACGCGCCGGAGCGAGCGAGCCCGAGCGAATGAGCCCGCGCACGATCGCCTCGCCCACCGTTCCACAACCCAGGACACCCAGAGTACCGTCGTTGTCCAGCATGCCCTCGGACCTAGCACAGCCGGGCACGCGGCCTCCCCTCGGGGACAGCCAGCGCATCGTCGTGAAGCTCGGGACCCAGGTGGTGACCCACGACGGGCGGTCGCTCGCCCTCGGACGGCTGATGTCGCTGGTGGAGGAGCTTGCCCGGCTTCGCCTGGAGGGACGGCAGATCCTCCTCGTCTCCAGCGGTGCGGTCGCCCTGGGCATGAAGCAGCTCGGTCTCTCCGACCGGCCACGCTCGCTGGGGCTGCGCCAGGCGTGCGCCGCCGTGGGACAGGGGCATCTCGTGGCGCTCTACACCTCGGCCTTCGCCCAGTTCGGGGTGACCGCGGCGCAGGTGCTGCTGACCGAGAGCGACCTCGGCGATCGGGACCGGGCGCTCTGCGTCCGGACGACGCTGATGCGACTCCTCGAGCTGCGCGCGGTGCCAGTGCTCAACGAGAACGACAGCGTGAGCATCCGCGAGCTGGTGGAGCACCGGCGCGCCCAGGGCGAGGAGACGGACGCGCCGGCATTCGGAGACAACGACGGGCTGAGCGCCCGGGTGGCCATCGGCGTCGATGCCGACCTCCTGGTGCTGCTGACCGACGTGGACGGGCTGTACACCGCCGACCCCCGGACCGAACCCGACGCGCGGCGCATCGACGTGCTCGACGTCGAGACCCCACGGCTGGGCGGGGTGAACGCCGGGGGCACCGGAGGGATGATCAGCAAGCTCGAGGCGGCACGGCTCGCCAGCCGGTCCGGGGTGACCACGGTCATCGCCTCCGGCGCGACCCCGGGGGTCCTGCAACGTCTCCTCTCCGGCGAGGCGGTGGGAACCTGCGTGCCTCCGGCCGAGCGGCGGGCGGTGCGCCGGCAGCGGATCGCGCTGGCGCCGCACGCGGGTGCGCTGGTGGTGAACGACGGAGCCGTGGCGGCGCTGGAGGGTGGCCGTGCCTCGCTCCTTCCCATCGGGGTGGTGTCGGTCGAGGGCGACTTTCGCGAGGGTGACGTGGTGGAGATCCGTGACGGCTCGGGCCGGGTGCGGGGCCGGGGGCTGGTCAACTACGACGCGCGGGCCTGCCGCGCGCTCCTCGGCCGGCACAGCGAGGAGATCGAGGACGTGCTCGGCTGGCGGGGCTACGACGCGCTCGTTACCCGGGACAACCTGGTGCTGGGATCATGAGTGACGAGGTTGTGAGCGCGGTGTCCGAGCGGGTCCACCATGCCATCGAGGCCGGAGGACGCCTGGCCCGGGCACCGGCGGAGTCCCGCTCGCGGGCGCTCAAGGCGCTCGCGACGGCTCTCCTCGAACCCGAGGTGCGCGCGCGGATCCTCGAGGCGAACGCCAGCGACCTCGCTGCGGCGTCAGGGCTCGCGACTCCGCTCGTGAAGCGGCTGAAGCTGGATGCGGCAAAGCTGGAGACACTCGCCGATGGAGCGCGTCAGCTCGCGTCCCGGGAGGATCCCCTGGGGACGGTGCTCGCCCGGCGAAAGCTGGACGAGGGGCTGGTGCTCGAGCAGATCCGCTGTCCGCTCGGGGTGCTGGCCGTGGTGTTCGAGTCGCGGCCGGACGCGCTGGTGCAGATCGCCTCGCTCGCGCTCCGCTCGGGGAACGCCGTCCTGCTCAAGGGCGGGCGGGAAGCCAGGGAGTCCAACCACGCGTTGGCCGAGGTGGTGCGCGTGGCGCTGGAGCGGGCGGGGCTCCCTCCGGACGCGGTGCAGCTCCTGGACGATCGATCCGAGGTGGAGGCACTGCTCCGACTCGAGAGGGGAGTGGACCTGGTCGTCGCCCGCGGGGGCAAGGAGTTCGTCGAGCACGTCCGGGCCCGCAGCCGCATTCCGGTGCTGGCCCACGCCGAGGGCGTGTGCCACGTCTTCCTGCACCGCTCGGCAGACCCGGCAAAGGCAGCGCGCATCGTGCTGGACAGCAAGGTCACCTATCCGGCGGCCTGCAACGCGGTGGAGACTCTCCTCTGGGACGCCGACGCCGAGGCGGCACTGGACGCGAGCGTGGCCGCGCTCCGGGCCTCGGGCGTCGAGCTCCGGGGGGATGCGGCGACCCGGGCTCGACATCCGGAGATGAAGGCGGCGTCCGAGGCGGACTGGGATGCCGAGTACGGCGCGCTGATCCTCTCCGTGGCCCGCGTCACGGACCTCGACGGTGCGCTGGTGCACATCGCTCGCCACGGCTCGCAGCACACCGAGGCCATCGTCGCCGAGGACCGTGCTGCGGCGGACCGGTTCCTCGCCGAGGTGGACGCGGCCTGCGTGTTCCACGACGCCAGCACCCGGTTCGCCGACGGCTACCGCTTCGGACTCGGCGGCGAGGTGGGCATCGGCACCGGGAAGCTGCACGCCCGGGGTCCAGTGGGCGTGGATGGGCTCCTGACCTTCCGGTGGCTCCTGCGCGGGTCCGGGCAGGTTAGTGCGGACTACGGGCCGGGCAAGAAGCCGTTTCTCCACGAGGAGTCCTGATTTCAAGGGTCCACGAGCGCGGCCGCGGTCGACCGCAGCAGAAAGTGCCGCGCTGGGCGCTGGACTGCCTCGGGCAGGGCGCGGAATGGCTGCGGATTCAGCAGTCGGGGAAACGGTCGCTGCCCGCATCCGGGCGGAAGGAGGTGCGCACCATCGCCTGGTCGCAGGCGACGGCGCGATGAGGGGGTCCGCGCCACTCAGCGCCGGAACTGCCCGGTCGTCTTGAGAGCGAACGGCACCGGCGCCGGTCCGGACTGCAGCTGGCCCTCGAGCACGATGGGAACGCTTCCGCCCTTCAGCATCGCCTGCGCCGCGCCGAGCGCACCCGAGAACGGGACGGTGAGGGGCAGCGTCACCGAGCGCGAGGCGCCAGGCTCGAGCGTTCCGAGGTCCTTCGCCGAGACCTCGCCGATGTGCGCTCCACCGATGCTCACCGCGGCCTGGAGCGCCTGCAGCGGCACGGGCAGGTTGCCCTTCCCGGTCAGCGTGACCGGCAGCTCCACCGTCGCGTGGTCGATCGCCACCCCGGTGACTCTCGGCGTCCCGAGCACGATGCCAGGCATCGCCGGCAGCGTGAACGTTCCCTCGTGCGAGAGGGGAACCTTCACCAGGCCGATCGGCGTCTTCACGCCGATCGTTCCCTCCGCCTTGTACCCGGCGCTCCCCTTCGACAGCACGGTCGCGACCGCCTGCCCGAGGTCCGTGAACTTGAACGACGCCGGGAGCGTCACGTCGGTGGCCCCGTTGGCCGGGATCTCCAGCCCGTCCGGAGGCTTTCCCGTCGCCACCGGATGCCCATCGATGTTCAGCCGGTAGTCGACCTCGGCGAGGGCGAGCGCCACCGGGTTCGGGTTGTCGACGCTGGTCACCACGTTCAGCGTCGCCCCGCTCAGGCTGACGTCCGTGAGCGAGGCGCTCTTGTAGGCCACCGCTGGCTTCTTGAACGCGCCTTCGGCCATCTGAAGCCAGGAGCAGGACGTGCAGACAGCCGTGAGGACGACGAGCAGCCGAGCAGGGTTCGGGGTCACGAGACGCACAGAGTAGGCACGGTCGGGGCGCGAGGGCTCGCTGCGTCATTCTCGCCCAAGCCCCCGTTCATACGGGGAAATGGCCCGGGACTGGACGGCGCTGGCGGCTGCTGCTACCTACCAGTCGGTAGGAGTCCCGCTGACCGGCGGCCCGCACTGACGCGAGTGGTAATCTCGATGCCCCCCCGTGAGACGCACCGACGACACCACCGCGAAGCACCGGGCCATTCTCGAGACCGCCGCACGGCTCATCTGCAAGCAGGGCTACGAGGGGACCAGCATCCAGGAGATCGCGGACGCGTGCGGTCTCACCAAGGCGGGGCTGTACCATCACATCGAGAGCAAGGAGCAGCTGCTCGTCGAGATCATGAACTACGGGATGGACGTGTTCGAGGAGCGCGTCCTCTCCGAGGTCGAGCACATCCCGGATCCCGTGGAGCGCCTCAAGGCCTGCATGGCGAGGAACATCAAGCTCGTCACCCGCGGGTGGAGCAAGGAAGTCACCATCATCCTCCACGAGCACGACACGCTGACCGGCAAGGCGCAGGCGCAGATCAACGCGCGCAAGAAGCGCTACGTGCGGTTCCTCGAATCGTCCTTCGCCGAGGCGGTGGAGAAGGGACAGATCCGGCCGGTGGATCCCACCGTTGCCGCCTTCTCGTTCCTCGGGATGGTGCTCTGGATCTACAAGTGGTTCAAGCCAGGCGGGAAGCGCACCGACGACGAGGTCGCCGCGGGCATGGTGGATCTGCTCTTCACCGGCCTCGCGCCCCGCTCCTGACAGCGGAAACCACGCTGGTCGATCGGCCCTCGCTCGGCCGCAATTCCAGCGCGATCATCCGACCGACCAGCCTGGTCTCCGCTGTGACTCCGTTCACGAAGTCTCACGCCCGCCGGGCCCAACCGCATGCGCGTGGGCTGGCCAGGCGGTACCCGTTCACCCGTTCCGGGCGGCCGGCCCGGTTCCCTGCCTCAGCTCGAGGGGAGTAACACACGCATGAAGACGTCCGTGGGCATCGAGGCCCTTGCCGTGGCGCTGCCTCGCCGCACGCTACACCTGGAGGATCTGGCGCGCGCTCGCGGGGTGGATCCGGCGAAATACATCGCCGGCCTCGGCGTGCGCGAGATGGCGGTGACCGATCCCGGGGAGGACACCGTCGCCCTCGCGGCCACCGCCGTGCGGCGGCTCATCGAGTCCAGCGAGGTCGATCCCGCGTCGATCGGCATGCTCGCCGTGGGCACCGAGACCGGCGTGGATCACAGCAAGCCGGTCGCCTCGTACGTGCAGGGCGCGGTCGGGCTGCCCCGGCACATGCGGGTCTTCGACGTGCAGCACGCCTGCTACGGCGGCACCGCCGCGCTGATGGCAGCGATCGAATGGATCGCCTCCGGCGTCGCCGCCGGAAAGTCGGCGGTCATCGTCTGCTCGGACATCGCGCGTTACGGAGTGAAGACCGCGGGCGAGCCCACCCAGGGCGCCGGCGCGGTGGCGATGCTGGTCTCGTCCCGTCCGGAGCTCTTCGCCATCGACCTCGGCCTGAACGGAACGAGCAGCGCGCACGTGTTCGACTTCTGGCGTCCGCTCGGCCGTCGGGAGGCCGTCGTGGACGGGCACTACTCCATCGACTGCTACCTGGAGGCGCTCTCCGGCTCCTACCGCGACTGGCGGGGCAGGGCGGAGGCGAAGGAGATCGTCCGCCGTGGCGCCTCGGCGCTCCCCAGCGAGCAGCTGGCGGCCATCGGCTATCACGTGCCGTTCTGCAAGATGGCCAAGAAGGCCCATGCCCGGCTCCGCCGGTGCGACCTGGACGACGTGCTGGGCGCATTCGACGAGGCGCGCGAGGAGCGCGAGGGCGCGAGCAGCTTCGAGCGCCAGGTGGCGGGCTCGCTCACCCTCTGCTCCCGCGTGGGCAACATCTACACCGGCTCCCTGTATCTTGGGTTCGCAGGGATGCTGAACGCCGGCGCCGCGGCCCTGGCGGGCAAGCGGATCGGCCTCTTCAGCTACGGAAGCGGTTGCGCGAGCGAGTTCTTCTCAGGCGTGATCGGCAAGGACGCCGCCGAGCGGATCCAGAGCGCCCGCCTCGACGAGGTCATCGGTTCGCGCGAGCGGGTCACGGTCGAGGACTACGAGCGGCTGATGGCGCTCTCACCGGAGGCGCCGCCGGACATTTCTCCGAAGGCGGGCACGTTCCGCTTCACCGGGGTGACGGACCACCGCCGCGAGTACGCCGCCGGCTGACGTCGACTCGGCCCGGGGCCTGGTCGAGCAGCCCGGCGATCTGTCGGTCGAGGTCGGCCGGACCCGGGCGGAGCGTCACCCCGGACGACCATCGCCTCTGACCGGCCGCCCCGGGTGCGACGCCCTGTCGCAGCGGCTGCGCGGTTCTGGCACTGCCGTTCCCACCTCTGGACGCCGCGGGGAGCGGTCTTCCCCGCTCGCTGCGCGGGGAGCCCCGTTCGTCGAGGCACGTCGATTGCTCGGTTCCGTGCTGCGCCAGAGTGGGCGCAGCAGAGGGTGAGCGCGTGCGACGGATCGACGCAGCGGTGAGGATCCTCCTTCCCCTGGTCCTGGCCTGCGGCCTGGCCGCTCGTGCCGAGAGCTCCCGTCCCTGGGCGCGCCGGAACGTCGCCATCGTCGTCTACGACGGGGTGGAGATCCTCGACTTCGCCGGCCCGATGGAGGTGTTCACCGCCGCGGGCAACGGCTCCTTCCGCGTCTTCACCGTCGCTGCCACTCGCGCGCCGGTCCTGAGCCAGGGAGTGCTCACCGTTCACCCGGACTTCTCGGTCGAGGACAGCCCCGCCCCCGACATCCTCGTGCTGCCCGGCGGGCAATCCCGTGGCTTCACCCGCTCCGAGGTCGGCATGGCCTGGGTCCGGAAGGTGACGGCGAAGAACGAGCTGAGCATGTCGGTGTGCAGCGGCGCCTTCATCCTGGCCCAGCTCGGGCTGCTCGATGGCAAGGCGGCGACGACCCACTGGGGCGCGGTCCCGCGGCTGCGGGCGGCCTTTCCCCGGGTGCAGGTGAAGACCGACGTCCGGTTCGTGGATTCCGGACGCATCGTCACCACCGCCGGGGTGTCCGCCGGCATCGACGGCGCGCTGCACGTGGTGCAGCGACTGCTCGGGGACGACGTGGCCTGGGAGACCGCTCGCTACATGCAGTACGCCTGGGAGCCGAAGGTGTCGGCCTCGCTCACGGCCCCGGCCAAGGAGGCGCTCCGGGCCCTGGTCTTCCAGGACGGCGAGCGCGCCGTCTCCCTGCTCTCGGCTCAGACGACGAAGTCTCCGAGAGACCCGGTGGTTCTCTCGCGGCTCGGGCGTGCCCGGCTCCTCCGCGGAGAGACGAAGGCCGCGATCCAGACGCTGGAGTCCGCGGTCGCCCTCGGCGACGTGCGGCCGGTCACCCTGGCGGCGCTCGGCGACGCCCAGCTCGCGAGCGACGCGAACGCGGCGGCCGAGCGTACCTTCGCGGAGATGTTCAGCGAGCGCGGCGCGGCGATCGACGCGTACCAGCTCGCGACCGCGCAAGGTCGGCAGGGGAAGGTGGACGCCGCGATCGAGTCACTCGGCAAGGCCGTCGCTCTCGGCTTCCGGGATCAGGGTCTGGCGGACGGGGATGCGGACCTTCGCACCGTGCGCGGCGATCCGAGGTACGCCCGGCTCTTCGGACAGAACCACTAGAGCGCGGAGCAACGCCCCGGGCAGCCCCCCGCGCGAGGGGAGGCTAGCGGCGCCGCGCGACCGGGCTCATCCCCCGCACCCACGGGGACGCCTGCGGAAGCGTGCGGTTGCACGCCAGCGATCGGCTCAGCCCTTCCGGCCAAAGAGCCCGGTCACGGTGCCCTGAGCCAGCACGTGGCCGCGGATCATGAACCGGAACTTCGCGTAGGTCGTCCGCTCGTCCGCGCCTTCCAGCCGCGGCACGTCCAGCGCGTACACCGTGAAGTGGTAGCGGTGCGGCGGATCCCCCGGAGGCGGCGCCATCCCGCCGTACGCGCTCTCGCCGTAGTCGGTGAACCCGAGCGTCCCGCCCCTGGGCGTCTTTCCGGGGGCACCCGTGCCCGCCGGAAGGCCTTTCAGATCTGCGGGCAGATTGAACAGCACCCAGTGGGAAAAGCCGACCGTGGTCGGGGCATCCGGGTCGTAACAGGTGACGGCGATGCTCTTCGTCCCCGCCGGGGGAGCCTCCCACGACAGGTCGGGGCTGACGTTCTGGCCGCCCGCGCCGGTGTACACCGCGCTCATCGGGATGGGCTTGCCTTCCTGGACGACCTGGCTGCTGACCTTCAACGGAGCGGGATCGGGCATGGCAACTCCTCCAGCCGTGCCAGACTAGGCATGTCATCGCCCCGATGCTCGTCCTCTCTTCATCCCCGCAGCAGATTCCCGGCGCGGACGGCGTTCCGCCGTTCGGTGCCTATGCCGGCGAGCTGGGGTCGGTGGACCTCGCCCGGCTCGCTCCTCCGCACGCCCTGCCAGGCTGGGCTCGCCGGCTCCGAAGGAAGCGCTGGCACTACGCCATGTACACCACGCCCGAGCTGGTCGCGGTCATGGCGATCGCCGAGCTGGGGTACGCGTCGAACGCCTTCTTCGCCGCGGTGGACCTCCGTGAGAAGCAGCCGCTCGCGGACGAGACGCTGCTCGGTCCGCCGGCCCCGCTGGCCACGGTGTCCGACGAGATGGCGCGCGGTCTGGCCGGGAGCTTCCGTGTTCCCGGCGCAAGGTTCCGCTTCGCGCGCCCGGCCGACTCCGACCGCTACCGCCACTCGGTGGAGATCTCGGCGCTCCGGCGACCGCGGAGCGGACGGATCTGGTTCGACGGCGAGGCCCTGGTCACCGGCGCGCCTCCACCTCTGGTGCTGGTGGCGCCCGTGCCCGCACCGCCTCGCCGGCCGGGAGACGGGTCGGTGCTGCGGCGCGACGGGGTGAACGTCACCCAGAAGTCCGTCGGGCTGCTGGCGGCGGGAGGGCTGGACGTCGGCCGGCGGCGGTACGCGCTCGACGGCGGCGTGGTGGGGCTGGACTCGACCCACGGGTTCCTCGCGCGGCACACCCGGTGGAACTGGGCGATGGCATGCGGGCGGCTCGAGGA
>JBKPMY010000123.1:0-14829 GCA_046732375.1 Myxococcota bacterium | reverse complement strand
ACCAAGTACTTCGGCGACACCCACGCCGTGGACAAGGTGGACTTCAGCATCGGCGAGGGCGAGGTGGTGTCGCTGATCGGCTCCAACGGGGCAGGGAAGACCAGCCTGGTGAATCTGATCAGCGGCCTGCTCCAGCCGGACAGCGGGACCATCGTCTTCCGCGGGGCAGACGTCACCCACGAGTCGGTGTATGGCCGGATCCGGGCGGGGATCGCCCGGAGCTTCCAGATCGTCAACCTGTTCGACGAGCTGACCGTGCTGGACAACGTGGCGCTGTCGATCTTCTCCCGTGAGCTGAAGACGCGCGCCTTCTGGACGCTCGCCGATCACGACCATCCCATCTGGCAGGAGGCGCACGACATCCTCCGGCAATTCGGGCTGGAGCCGAAGTCCGCGGTGCTTGCCGGCGGGATCTCCCAGGGCGAGCGGAAGCTGCTCGACGTCGCGGTGGCCTATGCCCTGAAGCCCCGGCTCCTCTTTCTCGATGAGCCCACCAGCGGGGTGAGCACCCGGGAGAAGGCGCCGATCATGGACGTGATCAGCTCCATCGTGCGGTCGCAGGGGATCACCGCGGTGGTCATCGAGCACGACATGGACATCATCTTCAGATATTCGGATCGCATCGTGGTCATGCACCAGGGCGTGGTCCTGGCCAGCGGCCGCCCGGAGGAGATCCGGCAGAACGAGGCGGTGAAGGACGCCGTCTTCGGGCCCACCCATGCTTAGGATCGAGGGCATCAACACCTATCGCGGCCGGGCGCAGGTCCTCCGGGAGGTGTCGCTCTCGGTGGGGGAGAAGGAATCGGTCTGCCTGGTGGGCCGCAACGGGGCCGGAAAGACCACCACCATCGACAGCATCATCGGGCTCCTCCCGCTGCGGTCCGGGAGGATCGCCTTCCAGAACCAGGACATCAGCTCGATGCCGGCCTACAAGCGCGCCCGGCTCGGCATCGGCTACTCGCCGGAGGATGCCGGCGTCTTTCCGGATCTGACCGTCTCGGAGAACCTCCAGCTCTGCCGCTGGCTGGCGCTCTCCTCGCGGCGGGCTGCACAGGTGGTGGACAGCGAGGAGCGGGTCTTCCACGTGTTTCCCGAGGTCAAGGACCTCCTGCAGCGCCGGGGCCTTCACCTGAGCGGCGGCCAGAGGAAGATGGTGACCATCGCCCGGGCGATGATGCTCGCCCCGGCCATCCTCTTGCTGGACGAGCCCTTCGAGGGCCTGGCCCCGGTGGTGGTGACCCGGCTGATCGAGGCGGTGCGAAAGATCAAGGAGCTGAAGATCTCGGTCCTGATCGCCGAGTCGAACCTGGCCAACGCCTCCCGCGTCGCCGATCGTCTCTACGCCATCGATCGTGGCGAGATCATCTATCATGGAGATCCGCGGCAGGTGACCGAGAACAAGGCGGTCATGGAGACGATCCGCGGATAGGCGGTGCGGTCATCGCCCGGCGCTCTCTGCTCTGGATGGTCTCTCTTCTGGTCCTGATCGGGGTCTACACCCTGGTGGCGCGGCTGCTGTCGCGTCCGGACATCCTCCCGCCCACGGAGGAGATTGCCGGGGCCTTCGCCGCCCTGCTGGGCCGTGGGGTGCAGCTCGGGGGCGGCGGGGAGCACGCGCACCACCAGCATCATCCAGACAGCCCGCAGATGCAGACCCTGCTCCAGGATGGTGTGACGCTCCCGGCGGCGCTCGCTGTCACCACCGGGAGAGTCCTCTTCGGACTGGCGGTGGGGCTGCCGCTGGGGGCGCTGCTCGGCCTTCTGATGGGCGCCAGCCGACGGACGGATGACTATCTGCACCCGATCTACATCCTGGTCCGCTCGGTTCCGCCGCTCGCCTTCATCACCTACATCATGCTCTGGCTCGGCCATGGCGAGGCGCACCGGCTGATTCCCGTCGTCTATGCGGTGGCGGTCACCATGGTGATTCCCACGTACCACGGCGCTCGCGACGTGGCCGGCAAGTACGTGGAAGCGGCTCGAGCGCTCGGAGCGAGAGGACGGCTCCTCCTCTTCAAGGTCCTTCTCCCGGCGGCAGGGCCGGCGATGCTGGGAGGTCTCCGGTACTCGCTGGCCATCGCCTGGATGACCGCGGTGGGGGCGGAGATGCTGATGGCGGAGAACGGGATGGGCAATCTGCTGGTCGGCGGGGGAATGTGGTCGTCGCGGCTCCAGACCCGGTCCGATCCCGCAGTCATCATCGTGGGGATCCTGGCACTGGCCGCTGCAGGGTGGGCGATGGACGCGGCGGCCAAGGCCCTCGGCAGGCGGCTCACCCGCTGGGCGCGCGCATGAGCTGGGTCAGGGTCAGACGGGGAGCGATCGGCCTCGTCGGCCTCGCCGTGCTCTACGTGCTGGCCGCCGAGATCGGCCACGGACGGCTGCCCGATCGGATCTGGCTGGGCGCCCACTACGTCGAGAACGTGCAGCTCCTGCCGACCTGGCGCTCGCTGGTCGAGGAGGGCACGTTTCTCATCGAATCGAACATCCTGGTGGACAGCGTCGCGGTGAGCACCAGGAGGGTGGTCCTCGGGCTGCTGCTCGGCTCGATCGCCGGGATCCTGCTGGGCCTGCTCACCGGGGCCGCGTCGCGGCTGGATGCGCTCGCCGATCCCTGGCTGACTTTCTTTCGCTTCACCCCGGCGCTGGCATTGCTCCCGCTCTACGTCATCTGGTTCGGCTACGGAGAGAGCTCGAAGGTCCTCCTCATCGCAACCAACGTCGCGGTGATCACCCTGCTCGGAGCTCACCAGGGAGTACGCGGGGTACCCCGGGTCTACCTGGATGCGGCTGCGGCCCTGGGAGCGGATCGCTGGCTGCAATTCCGGAGGGTGATCCTGCCCGCCGCCTTCCCCTCGATCCTCACCAGCATCCGGGTTGCCACCGGCCTGGCGTGGGTGACCATCGTCGTCGCCGAGCTGATCAACGCCCAGATGCCCAGCCTCGGGTACCTCCTGGCGCTGGCCGGCGCGTATCCGCGGGTTCCGAACATGATGATCGGCCTGGCCACGGTCGGTGCGCTGGTCCTGGCGTTCGATCTGCTGGCGCTCCTGCTCCATGCCTGGGGCACTCGCTGGATGGAGCGGGCGGCGTGATGGCCGGCGCCGCTCCACCGGTCCTGGAGGCGGTGGACGTCGGTTACGGCTATCCCGGCCCGACGCCAATCCAGGCGCTGGAAGGGCTGAGCCTGGAGATCGCCGACGGCGAGTTCGTCGCCCTGCTCGGGCCGGTGGGCTGCGGAAAGACGACCCTTCTGAGGATCTTCGCCGGTTTCCTCCATCCCACGAAGGGACGGGTTCGTTGCGGCGGCGCGAGCATCGAGGGCCCCGGCTGGCAGAGGGGATACGTGCTCCAGGAAGAGGCCATCTTCCCCTGGATGACGGTGCGGCAGAACGTCGAGTTCGGTCTGCTGGCCAAGGGAGTCGAGCCGGACGAGCGGGGGAAGGTGAGCGACGAGCTCCTCGAGCTCATCGGGCTCACGGCGTTCGCCGCCGCCTATCCCAAGGAGCTGTCCACCGGCATGTCCAAGATGGTGGAGGTGGTGCGGGTCCTGGCGACGGATCCCTCCATCCTCCTGCTCGACGAGCCGTTCGGTGCCCTCGACGCTCAGACCCGGCAGCGGATGCAGGACGCCCTGGCCCGGCTGTGGGCACAACGGCGGAAGACCGTCCTCTTCGTGACCCACGACGCGGAGGAGGCGCTCTATCTCGCGGATCGGGTGCTGGTCCTCTCGCCGCGTCCAGGACGGGTGAAGGCGAAGTTCACCGTGGACCTGCCTCGCCCGCGCTCGTTCGAGAGCCGCTTCTCTCCGGAGTTCCTGGCACTCAAGCGCCGGGTGTGGGAAGCGACCGGCCTGGACGGGGGGTGAAGCGCGGGGGAAGCCGGCCCGGAGGCGCATCGGCTTGAAGTCGCAGGGGAACTCGGCTACGTGACCCCGCTCGCAGCACGGCGATCATAGCTCAATTGGTAGAGCACCGGACTGTGGCTCCGGGGGTTACCGGTTCAAGCCCGGTTGGTCGCCCAACGAGTCCCGCACTTGCGGCGACGGTTCTGGCTCGGTGCGCGTTTGGGGCCAACTGGTGCCAACCTGATCGTTGGCCCCACGAACAGACTTTTGGGTCGGCTCCTAACCCCCGTCGCCTGCTGAGCCTGGGCGCTGCGACCATCGATGAGGTCTACGGGGCCAAGTCGGTAGCAGTCTGGAGTCTGACAAGCATTGGCTGTCGGATCGTCTCGGAAAGGGTCCTGAATCCTCGGGGGGGGCGTTCGAGCTGATTGTACGTCCGGCCGCTATCTGGCGCCGCGTGTGCTCGCTTTGTGCTGCAGCAGTTGGGACGGAGTCCAATCCGGATGATCCACTTACTCTTCTTCCGGGTCAGGCGGGACTGTGGCTCCGGACGTTAGCGGTTCGAGTCCGCTTGGCCGCCCAACAAATTGCAGGTGGCTTCAATCCAGGACCAGGGTTGGGGCAGGCCGTGGGGCTGCGGGGAGGCCGTTAGGAGCAGAGCGAGTTGTCGCGAAGCACGGGAGGAGCATTCATGCCGCCTGAGGGTATCAACCTTGACCGCCGTGGATTCCTTGCCACCGCGGGGATGACGATCGTTGCCGCCAAGCTCGGCATGCCGAGCGCGACGAGCGCGCAGTCGAACGAAGCCCAGACCGTAGCCTCCGCGAACGGCGGAGGCGACCAACGGACAAGAACCCTGACACCGGCGAGTCCAAAAAACACTTTGTTTGCAAGGATGAAACAGGTCAACGCCGGCGTTCTCAACGTTGGATACGCCGAGGATGGGCCGGCCAATGGGCAGCCGGTGATCCTGCTGCACGGTTGGCCGTTTGACATTCACGCGTTCGTCGACGTCGCTCCCCTACTCGCGAAGGCCGGGTACCGCGTCATCGTCCCATACCAGCGCGGTTATGGGTCGACGACGTTCCTCTCGCCCGACACGTTCCGCAACGCGCAGCAGTCGATCTGCGCCGAGGACGTCGTCAACCTCATGGACGCGCTCAAGATCAAGAAGGCGATCCTCGGCGGTTTCGACATCGGATCGCGGACCGCAGCCATCGCAGGAATTCTTTGGCCCGACCGCGTCAAAGCCTTGGTGCTCGTGAGCGGTTACTTGGTCGCGAACGTTCCGGCGAACGCGCTGCCGGCGCCGCCGAAGGCCGAATACGCTTTTTGGTACCAGTGGTACTTCTCCACGAAGCGCGGCGTGCTTGGCTACAAGCAGAACACCTACGATTTCAACAAGCTGGTCTGGTCGCTCCAGTCGCCGAAATGGCACTTTGACGATGCGACCTTCGACCGCACTGCGGCGGCGTACAAGAATCCCGATCACGTGGCGATCGTGATCCACAACTACCGCTGGCGCATTGGCCTCGCCTCAGGCGACCCGAAATACGACAGCCTCGAGAACAAGCTCTACGCGGGCCCCGTCATCACTCAACCGACGATCACGATCGCGAGCGATTTCGACGGCCAAATGCAAGCGGCACGGCCTATCGGAGCAAGTTCGCCGGGAAGTATTCGCATCAACTCCTCGACGGGATCGGTCACGACGTGCCGCAGGAGGCACCCCAGGCGTTCGCTGACGCCATCATCGAAGTCGCCCGCTACTAAGTCGGAATCCACGTCTTTGCGCGCGGGCGACATGCCCGAAATCCGTGAACTGGACGCATCGAGTCGGTGAGCATCGTGGTGCCCCAGGCCGGCGGCCGACGCGGGGGGCGAGGGCGTCGGGGACGCTCGTGAAGGGTACCGTCCAGCACCCCAGACTGCCGAAGCGTGGGGCCATTGCGGGGGCCTTTGGCTCCATCGCTTCAGCTCGACCATGCCACTTGAAGCTTGTACCGCAGCCCAGCCGGATCGGTCTTCGTGAACGTCAGGTCGTTCGGCGCTGGGCCCGTTTCTAGTTCCACCATCGGTCCGGACTCGATCAGCCGTTCCCATTGTGTAGACGGCAGGGTTTATCGACTAGGTGAGCCCGGCGGGGGAAAATCACGACGAGCACAGCCGGGACGAGCGGGGTAACGGACGGCGTGGAGCAATCTCGTTCTGGCTCGTTGCGATGTCTCCGGTTGAGGGCCCGACCCGACGGCGAGCGAGCTTCCGGTGGCGCGACCTATGTCGGCACGTTGCGCTGAGCGTCGTCGCTACTGCCGGGTGCAGGCCACCTTCCAGTGGTCGTGTAGCACACCGCTGGTTCCGACCGATTCCCAGGCGCCGACATCGTCGCTGGAACCGACGACCGTCCCTTGGCCCATGTGCCCGGAAAAGCCGGTCGTCCCGAGCATGCGGCGACGCGACCTGGCGCAGTCGTACTCGTAGTGGTTGCGCGCCGACAGGAACGGGTTTCCCTCGAACTCGTGGCGAGTCTTGAAGTCCCACAGGTCGGCCATCTTCGCCAGGGAACCCGACCTGCGGATGGTCGAGCGCGACACGTAGACATCCATGCCGCCGTTCGCGGCCGTCGTTCCTAGCAGCATCCATTGACCCGGCGCCGGGCCATCTGCGGCCGGGGCGGTGGTCATAGCCGTCGGCCTCGCTCCATCGCTGCCGCCGACGCGCCTCAGCCCGCAGCCCACCACCGCGACGGTCGCGCGGTCCCGTCCGCTGAAATCGATGATCATGTGCGTGAACGTGGTGCCGCCCTGCGGCAGCACGACGACGCGCGAGCCGCCGCCGCGGTACTCGGCGCGGTACATCGGGTGCTCGCGGCCGTCGCTACCAATCGCGACGAGCCCGGCGGGCCGGAACTCGATCGTCCCGTGGCCGAGCATGGAGTCGCACAGCCCACTCGTCATCCCGCCAATCAGTTCGGAGGCCAGCTTGGCGATCTCCGGCGAAACGCCGGCCGCGGCCGGCCGCCGGCCGGAACCGAGCGACTCCCAGCGGCCGAGCAGCGGGTTGTGATCGGGCGCGAGCCGCGGCCGCTGCTGCCAGCTTCGCCGGACGGCCTCGCCCTGCGCCGTGTTGGCCGCGGCACGCGACTGATTCTGGCGCAGCGCGTCGTTCCACTGCTGGTCGGCCTGCTGCTGGCTACCTTGCTGCTGTTGGACGCTCTCCTGGGCCCGCTGCTGATCGGCCTCCTGGCGCAAGGCGCCCGGGTCTCTGCCGAGTTGCTCGGTGGTCGGCGGGCGGCTTTGCGCCGCTGCAGTAAGCGCCCCGAGTCCCAACCCCCACGTCACGACGATCCGGCAGAAAAGTCTTGCCTCCATGGGCGACTCCTTGCGCAAAGCTCCGACTCCAGTTCCCTTTGCGCAGAAAGGGTCTCCCGGCCGTCATGCCACGAGCGCGCGGCCGCGCGGTCCGGCAGGTTGGCCCCGATCACGTCCTCGAACATCCTCGAGAGGAACGCGCACCGCGGCTGGGCGTCCCTCGAGGACTTTCGCGGGCTCCCGCGCGACCGCGTCGTCTCGCAGTCGCAGATCCGCCGCCCGAACCCCGGCGAGTACCACGGCGGCCACGAGGCCGAGGGTGACGCGGCGGCAGAGCCTCCGCTTTCGAAGAAGGTCTGAACCTCTCTCCTCGCGCTAGCAACCTCAGGCCTGCCGCACGGTCGCCGGTGTCGAGACACCCTTGATGAGCAGCCAAAGCGCGAGCGCGACCTGGAATACGAGTGCCGGCAGCCACTGGGAGTAGCCGCTCAGCGGCCCTGTCGGGAAACCGGCGAGCTGCAGGGGCAGGGCCACCGCGAGCAGGCCCGACGCGAACACGCCCAGCCATGCGATTGAGACGGGGACCATCCGTCCGCGCAGGAGAAGATAGGAAAAGATCAAACTCCCAACGGCAAAGAAGATCGCACCGATGGGGACGCTCGGGACCGGCATCAGCAGAAATGTACGCATCGCGTTTGTTGTGGGGATGTCGGGGGCGCCCGTCCCGCTCCCAGGCTTCGCCAGCCACAGCAGTCCCAGGTAGTTCGGGATTCTGAGCGTACCGAGCACGCCTTCGGCAACGCGACACACCAGGCCCAGCACCGCAAGCTCGTGGTCCTCGACGCGCGTGATCCCGAACAGCGTCACGCCCAGCACGAGGGCCGAGACGCATTCGAGCACCACGATCGAATGCTGAGGCGCACGTTTGTCGCATACTGGCCGATGCGCACGAGTTCCGCGGCACCACCGTCGGAGCCCCTCGCCTGGCCCATCAGCAGCTCAATGCAGATACCGATCGCCGCGTAGAACAGGTAAGTGAAGCCGGCGATTCTTGCGTTTGTGGTGCGCGTCATATCGACTCCTCAGCGCGCTCGTGGCTGCCTACGCCAATGTCATCCCGCTGGTAATTGCTTCAGCAGGAGCCAAAAGCCCATTGTCAGCTCGAAGAAAAAGATGGGAGCTCCATAGACCTCGATGCCGACGGTCTTCGCAAGCTCGGGAAAAATGATGAACGAGAACGCGCTCGCTCCCATCAGAAAAGAGGCGAGCATTCCCCACGCCGCCAAGGCCCTCGGGATGAAGCGGGACTTGAACCACAGATAGCAGAAAGCAGTACTTCGAAGCCCGGCGAGCACCAGGCCGACGTTGTACGCGTCGGCATGCGCGCTGAGCGACAGTCTCGCGAGAGCCTGCAACCGGTTCGCTTCGAATGCGTGCAGGTAGTCCGCACCACTCAGGATACGCAGGACGTCGAAGTCACTGAGCGTGACGACGACCAGGGTGGCAGTCTCGATCAACCCCCAGCCCGTGGCCAGCAAAGCGAGGCTTCCATTGACGGGCACGAGGACCACGTAAAGAGCGATGATCAGGACGACATCGAGCGCGAAGACAGTGAGATTACTGGCGGTGCCCAGGCGAAAGAGCCGTTCGTGCGCCCCGATGTTCCGCGCCGTTTGCGCCGCGTCGCCGGAGACGATGAGATGGGCGCGTACATAAAACTCGGCGAAGATCGCCGGTGGCAGCGCAAGCAGATACGCCCATCCGACAACGGTCGCTGCTTTGCGTTGCGCTGCGTCGATGGTGCCAGATGTCACGACGCATCTCCGCTGTTTCGATGCCGCCTCACGATATCGCATCAGGCAGCGAGGGGGAGGAGAGCGGGGACCGACGAGGGCTTCGCCCGTTTGGGTCCTACCCGCGGATCGACAGGTTCTCGTACTGGACGAGTGGCTGGCCAAACCCTACGGCGAGACCCGATCCAAGGAAGCACAGCCACGCGATGGGGAAGGCGCTCCGGAAGCTGTACCCGGGCGCTGCAGCCGTTGATGGACAAGGTCCTGGCGCCACACGCAGCGTATGGTCGAGACGCTCCCCTGGGGTCATTGAAGCCCGACAGCGGGTCCCAGTAGTGGTCCTTCCAGCCGGATGCGAGGTGCTCGGGCCGCGGCGCGCTGCGAGAAATGTCCTGGATCGCTGGCGCCTCCGGGAATGGTGGTTACGCTAAACGATGCGGGTGGGCATCCCAGCTCTCCGCTCGAGTCGTCTGCACTAGGTCAGAGTTTCTCGATTCGTAAACGCGTAGTCAGAACGAATTCGAGTCTCGCCATGTTTGCTCGCAACGTGCATCTGCATCTGAAGCCCAACACCGCCACACAGTTCACCAAGACGCTCGAGAACGACGTACTTCCCCTTCTGCGCAAGCAGCCAGGTTTCAAGGAGGAAGTTGCTTTCATCGCCCCCAACGGAACCGACGCGTACGCGATCAGTTTCTGGGAGTCGAAGGAGAAGGCCGAGCAGTACAGCCGCGCTGCATATCCGGAAGTGCTGAAGGCCATGGGCGTCGTCGTCCAGGGAACTCCGGAGGTTCTGAGCTACGAGGTGTGCAGCTCGACCATTCCGAAGATCACCGTTCGCACCTGAGGCACGAACTGAAGCTCCGTCGAGGGGCGGCGCAGGCCGCCCTTTTTTGCGAGAGCCGTCGTCTAGCAAGCGTCTGCCCGGTGGTTGAGGTGCTGGCGAAGCCTCGGCTGCGAGCCCGGGTCGTAGTTCAGGAGATCCCTTGAGTCCGCAGCGCGGGGAGGTGGGCTCGATCCGCCGCTTCACCGACGAGTTCAAGGCGAGCGCGGCCCAGCGCGTGTAGCCCACGGTGGACGCCACCTCAGCCCAGGTTGCGCACGACCTTTCGGAAACGGGAGTAGGGTGGGCCCTCGGATGTCCGCCGAAGAGATCGTCGTCGCCTACCACGAGCGGACGAAGCACCATTACCGGCACTTCGCCGCGTCGCTGGGCTACCTGGACTGGGCCACGCAGCCCGATCCGTTCCGGCGCTACGACGGCGCAGCTCTGGTTCGGCTACCGCTACCGAAGGAGGGTCGAGAGCTGCCGTACTGGCAGCTTCACGTCGACCAGAGCGTGAAGCCGGCCCCGTTGGGCATCGACTCGATCTCGCTCTTCTTTCGTTACGCTCTGTCCCTGACCGCATGGAAGAGCGCTCAGGGGACCAGATGGTCTCTACGGGCCAATCCCTCGAGCGGGAACCTGCACCCCACGGAGGGATACGCAGTTCTGCCAGCCATCGACGGCCTCCACGAGCGTCCCGGTGTCTTCCACTACGCTCCGAGGGAGCATGGCCTCGAACGTCGTGCAGAGGTTGTCCCACCCGTCTGGACCGCGCTGATGCGCGCGTTCCCCGAGAGTTCCTTCCTGGTGGGCCTCACGTCCGTTCTCTGGCGGGAGGCCTGGAAGTATGGCGAGCGCGCGTTCCGGTACTGCCAGCACGACATCGGACATGCGCTGGGGGCCATGCGCTTCGCCGCGGCCGCGCTGGGATGGACGCTCTACCTCCTCGACCGCGCGAGCGACTCGGCAGTCTCACGGATGCTCGGCCTCGATCGTACCGCCGACTACGCTGGTGCCGAGCGAGAGCATCCGGAGCTCCTCGCGGTGGTCACGCCGGGTGGCTGGGCCAACCCACAGGGCCTGCCCCTGCCCGAGGAGGCCGTCGGTGAAGTCTCGGCTGCTCGATGGTACGGGAAGGCGAATGTCCTCAGTCCCGATCACGGTGTGGAGTGGCCAGTGATTGACGAGGTGGCGCGCGCCACATCCAATCCCGGGATTGCGTTCGAAGACGACTTGTCCGGGTACCCTTCCGAGGGAGACCTCTTCGAATCGCCCGTTCGCTCGGGTTCATTCACCGCCGAGAAGGTGATCCTGGGGCGCCGGAGCGCCGTGAGCATGGACGCTTCCACCGCGATCTCTGCGGCGACCTTCTTCCGGATGCTCGGCCGTCTCATCCCAACGCGAGGTAGGACGCAGATGCCGTGGGATGCAATTCCATGGCGTCCCCGCATCCATTTGGGCCTCTTCGTGCACCGCGTGAACGGCCTGGCTCCGGGGCTCTACGCGCTTGCCCGCGATGCCGCAAAGCTGGACGCCCTTCGAGAGAGCATGCGCCGCGATTTCCTCTGGCAGCGCCCCCCCTCGTGTCCCCCTGGGCTCTCGCTGTACTTGCTCAGGGAAGGGGACTGCCGCTCTCTGGCAGCAAGCGTCTCCTGTGCCCAGGACATCGCCGGCGATGGGGCCTTCAGCCTGGGGATGATCGCCGAGTACCTGGACAGCCTGCTCGTGCATGGGGCGGCGTTCTACCGAAACCTCTTCTGGGAAGCGGGCCTCGTCGGTCAGGTCCTGTACCTCGAAGCGGAAGAGGCAGGCATTCGTTCAACCGGAATTGGCTGCTACTTCGACGATCCGGTTCACGAGGTATTTGGGATTGCGTCACGTGACTGGCAGAGCCTCTACCACTTCACCGTCGGTGGCTACGTCGACGATGTCCGGCTCACCACCTTGCCTCCCTACGCCTGGCAGCCGTGACCCCCAGGCTCGATCGCCCGAAGCTCAGACGTGCCGTCGGCCTGAGCGATTCGGCAAGGGTAGCGGAGTCCGCGTTCGCGCGGCCTGCGCAGCCAGTGCGGCGGCGCGAATTCGATCGATGCGGTGTGGGAATACCAGAAGAAGGCCCGTCTACGAGGCGATCGGGACAGGGCGCTCCTCCGCGCCTGGCTCGTGCACGCGCAGGCCATCGCGACTCAGGCCCAGGTGGAGCTTGCCCCAGGCCTCGCGCGCTCGAGCGCCGCGGAAGCCGCGAGCGCCCCAAGCCATAGGGTGGGGTCCTGCGCTTCACCAGCGCCGACGGCAGGAGCACCTGCCGCTCGATGCCACTGCCATGTGAGGTGCACTACGCCTCGCTCACGGTTTGGCTCGGAGCGCCTCCGTCAGCTCTTTTGAGCTTCCCTCGAAAGCGCTGACGTTGTGGAACGCCTCGAGCACGATGGCCTCTGCCACCGCACGCGCCTGCTCGGAGTTCTTACCGAAGACGATGATCCGCGTGTTGTGGTCCTCCATCGGCAGCCTCCCATCGTCCTTCGCCTTCTTCACCTCGCCGACGTCCTTTCCGGGCAGCACCAGGCTGCGCGGGAGATTCCGGGCGCCGCTGACGCTTCCGGCCGCGAACTCGGAGGCGTCCCGGGCGTCGATCCACACGGCGGTCCGGTCGTTGGCATGGACATAGCGCGCGCCGTCGGGCTCGATGATCATCATGCCACCGAGTGCCCGCCATACCGGAGCGCCGAGCTGGTACCGCCGCACGTTCGAATAGCCGGCCTTGAGCAGGTCGTCGCTCACCCTCTTGCTCTTTCCGCAGAAGGGACCGTTGCAGTAAAGGACCAGGGCGCGGGCCCGGTCGTCCTTGACCAGTCGCCCGATCTCAGCGACGTCCGACGTATAAAGCGACATGGGCATGCCCGGTTTCGGTGCCACGTTGAGCGCGCTCGGAAGGTGGCTGATGGCCCATTCGAGGTGTGGACGGGTATCGAGCAGTACCGCGCTACGCGCGGCCAGGATCTCTCGCAGTTGATCGGTGGAGATCTCGGGGGTCTTCGCGCCCGGCTCGGCGAGCGTCGCCTTGATCACAGAGTCCGGACAGGGTGGCGTCTCACCACCCGCCGGAATTGTGGCCACACAACCGAGCACAGTGACCCTGAGCAACAGGCTTGCTAGCGACATGAGGTGCCTCCTCTCGGATTGACGGGACGCTACTCCTAGCCCGTCATGCGATGCAGGTCGGCGAGTCCCAGGAAGAACAAACGTGGGTTTCGTGGAGGGAGTTCGAGTCGGGCAGCCTGCCGAGGCTGGGAGTGGGGCGACCGCTCGATCAGCACCGGTCCGGCTCGGCACCATTCATTCGATGAGGACCCAGCGATTGTCGAGATAGACGAAACGCCCGTGTTGCACCGTCGGCGTGTTCATCATGCCGCTCATCGTAGGACCGACATTGAGTCCTGACACTTTCTCCCGCACGGCGTAGTCGCAATTCCAGCCGGGCCGACCACTCGCCCGGCTGCACGCCACCTTGCGAAAACCCGTGATGTCTTTCCGAATGCCTCCGGCGCCACCTGTGCCCACCGCACCAGCCAGGCAGATCATCGCAAGGGCCTGGTCGTTCCCCTTCCGGTAGGCGCCGCTCCTGCATTTCTCCTCGATGTCCTTGAGTTGGGCGTTGCCGGCGTCGGCACCGGCCTTGAGCGCCGCCGCCATCTCCGCTTCGGTGGGCTCGCGATCGCCTGGAGACGACTTGGCACTCGATGCCTTCCCTGCAGGGGCTTTGGAAGGAGGGCGGGAGGCCGTGGGCGCCGGAGTCGCCTCGAGCATGGCTTCGATGATGGTGTTGCTGACCCCGGCATTCCGCAATCGCAGCACGTCCGCCGGAGTCAGCGAATAGCTCTTGCCGGCCTTCTGGATGGTCTTCACCACCAGGCTCTCGGACGCGCCGCTCTTGACGAGTTGAATGACGGCATCGACGTCGTTGGTCTCCCCGGCCACCAACGCGAGGCTTGCAACCACACACAGGATTCCGATCATGGCGACCCCCGTCGCGATTCCGCGCGGTATGCCCTCCGGGCACAGGCAAGTCCTACACCCGGCTGCACGACGCCCGCCGGCTCCAAGGAAAAGCAATCGGTGGATCTCGGCGTCGACGAGGTCCGCCGTCCTGGACGCGAGCCGGTCGCACTCCTCTCCGAGCGCGGCGAGCGCCCGCATCGTCTCCCGCTAGTTGGCGTCTCAGCCCCCCTTCTTCCTGAGCTCGCCGAGGGGTGTCTGCAGCGTGCCGTCGTCATTGATGTCGATGGGCATATCGAGGTTCGGGGCATCGGGCTTGTGCAGGTACATCCTGGCGCCGCCCATCCAGCACTCGAACACTTCGTCGTTGCCACCCGCGTCGGTCATCGTGGCCTTGCCAGACCGGAATGTCAGCGTGAACGATCCAAGGCCCCCGGTGGTGGCATAGCGACCTTCGAACTTCCCCGCGCAGCTCGTCAGCCCGGGCTTCGGCGACTTGCCAGCGGAGGAACTGGGGACCGCTGCCGGGGCAGAGTGCGCCGGGCGCAGGTTGTTGGGCGTGGCCCATGCAGTGCGATTGCCGGGCAGCTCCACCTGGTAGTCCTGACCCATCTCGGTGACGATCCTGCTGCTGATCCACCGTCCACCGACGTTCACCTCCACGCGGTCGCCGAGCCGGTACTGTCCCTGCGCGTGATCACGGGCCGTGGCCGCTCCGAGTCGGCGCACTTCCGCGGGATAGTCCTTCGTCACCTGCACGCCGTTGACCAGGACTCGATACGAGTTCCCGTTGACGGCGACCACCTTCGCCCGGGTCCAGCCGAAGCCAGTCACCACCTCGACCGCGTCACCGACCTTGATTCCGTTCGTCCCGTCTCCCTGGCTTCCTCCAGGATGCCCCTCGGCTCGGGACTCTCCTGAGGTTTGAATGTGGCAGATCGGGAGCACGGCCATGACCTGCTGATGGGTCGACTTGCCGCGCATCTCCGGCTGCCCGTGGCTGTACGACTGAACGTCGCAGAGATCGGCGTCCGCCGAGCCAGAACAGGAGAGGAC
>JBKPMY010000122.1:0-11156 GCA_046732375.1 Myxococcota bacterium | reverse complement strand
GAGCAGCACCCGGTGCTCGGCTCCGTCGGAGAGCCAGTAGGGAAGGTGATCTGGCCCCCACCTCCCGCCGGGTGGGCGGTACTCCCAGGCGCCGTCCGGCCGCCGCCGGTAGGACGCGCCGAGGCCCGCGAGCTCCTCGAGATAGGCGTCGTATAGCTTGCGGAGCCGATCGTGCTCGCGTGACCGGAGCCGCTCGACCCGGAGCCCGTGCAGCGCATGCCTCATTCCCCGGTGCGTGCCGCCTGCTCTGCACGGGCGAACGCCTCCTCGAGAGCCTCCGGAACGCCGACCGGGACGAGATCCGGGGCCACGCGCCGGGCCACCGCCAGCAGTGCCCGCGCGCAGGCCGGGACCGGCTGGAGCAGCGCCGCGTCGATGCTCCGCGCCGCGTCCGGGAACACCGTCTCCACCCTCCGGGAGACGTCCAGATCGTCGAGCCGGGCCCGGTCCACCTCCGGTGCACGCAACCGGACCAGCCCGAGGAGATGCTGCACCGCGCCGACCCGGACCTGGAAGTGCGCAGAGAGCCGCTCGCCGCGCCCATACCGAGCAGCGCCGACCAGGAGCTCGACCAGGAACTGACCGGCGAGCCACCGCGGATCGGAAGGCGCCCCCGTCCGGGCCGCGGTCTCCTCCCGGACCCGCGCCATCCCCGCTCGGATGTCCGCCTTGTCGAGTGCGACCGAGTACCGGTTGATTCGCGCCAGCGACAGCTCGTCGAGGTCGAAGACGGCGAACTCCACCAGGTGCCCGCTGCGGTCAAGCGCCCGCACGCCGTGCGCGGTCTCGCGGAAGGACAGCACCAGATCGGCGGCATTGGGGAGCCAGCTGAGGTCGGTCCGGAACCGCTCCTGCGCCCCGGACCGGGTCACCACGAAGAGGTCGTGGTCGGAGAAGGCATCCGGTCCGGGCGGATCGCCGGAGCTCGAGCCGAGGAGCACGAGCCCGAGCACGTCGGGGTCAGCGTCAAGCCGTTTCACCAGGGCGGCAGTGAATGCCGCGTGCGCTTCGGGAGTCATCGTGACGCGGCACGTCACCCAGCGCGAATTTGCTCACCGGGGGGTTGGCCGAGCGTCCAGAATGCCACGCCCCTCATGGCCTCGGTGATCTTCAAGCAGGTCACGAAGCGCTTCGGACAGGTGAGCGTCATCGAGGGCCTCGATCTCGAGATCCAGGATCGCGAGTTCATGGTGCTGGTCGGTCCTTCGGGCTGCGGAAAATCCACCGCGCTCCGGATGATCGCCGGGCTGGAAGAGATCACCGGGGGGACCATCTCCATCGGCGAGCGGGTGGTGAACGACGTTCCACCGAAGGACCGCGACGTGGCGATGGTCTTCCAGAGCTACGCCCTCTATCCGCACATGACGGTGCGGGAGAACCTCGAGTTCGGGCTCCGCATCCGGAAGACGCCGAAGGCCGAGATCGACCGGCTGGTGCCCGATGCGGCGCAGATCCTCGGCATCCAGGAGCTGATGCACCGGAAGCCGAAGGAGCTCTCCGGTGGCCAGCGGCAACGGGTGGCGCTCGGTCGCGCCATCGTCCGCAAGCCGTCGGTGTTCCTCTTCGACGAGCCGCTGTCGAACCTGGATGCCAAGCTCCGGGTCGAGGTCCGCGCGGAGATCAAGAAGCTCCAGGCCCGGCTGCAGGTCACCACCGTCTACGTCACGCACGACCAGGTCGAGGCGATGACCATGGGCCACCGCATCGCGATCCTCAACGCCGGGAAGCTCCAGCAGGTCGGCGCGCCGCTGGAGGTCTACGAGAAGCCGGCCAACCTCTTCGCCGCCGGATTCATCGGCACGCCTCCGATGAATTTGATCAAGGCCACCCTCGGCCCCGGAGGCGCGACCGCGCGCGCCGGCGGATTCGAGATGCCAGTCCCCCCCGCCGCCCGGGGCAGCGCGGGGGAGGGGAGGAGGATCGTCCTTGGCATCCGTCCGGAGAACGTCGTCCCGCCCGGACGGGAGCCTCGCGGACTTACCCACCGGGTCCCGCTCACTGTGGAGATCATCGAGGTGCTCGGGGACGAGGTGGTCATCCACGGCCGGGCGAAGGAGGACACCTTGGTGTTCAAGCAGGACCCGCACCGCACTCCCGCGGTGGGGACCGTGGTCGAGGTCCAGCTCGAGCTCGATTCGCTGCACCTCTTCGACGCGGAGAACCAGCGCCGGCTGGGGACCTGAGCCGGAGCAAACGGAAGGAGTCGACGATGCGCACACTGTTCGTTCTGCTCGCCGCGATGGTCGGGATCCTGATGCCCGGCCCGGCGATCGCCCAGGCGAAGCTGGTGGTCTGGCACTCCTACCGGGGCGGGGAGAAGGCCGCGTTCGAGAAGGTGGTGGGCGCGTTCAACGCCCGGCTGGACACCAGGATCAAGATCGACCCGCTGGCGGTTCCATTCGATGCCTTCGCGGACAAGATCTCCGCCGCCGTCCCGAGAGGGAAGGGTCCGGACATCTTCATCTACGCGCAGGACCGGATGGGCGGCTGGGTCGAGGCGGGCAATACCGTGGAGCCCATCGACTTCTACGTGGACGATGCGCTGAAGGGCCGCTTCATCCCCACCACGGTCGAGGCGCTGACCTACCGCGGCAACCTCTACGGGCTGCCGCTCGACTACAAGGTCATCGCCCTCATCCACAACAAGAAGCTATTGAAGACGCCGCCGAAGACCACCGGTGAGCTGGTGAAGGTGGCGCAGGGCCTGACCAACCGGCCCGCCGGCAAGTTCGGGCTGGCCTGGTCCTACGGCGACTTCTACTACGTCGCCTCGCTGCTCAACGGCTTCGGAGGCGGCGTCTTCGACAAGGCCACCCGGCCGACGATGAACGCGCCGGAGAACGTGAAGGCGCTCGAGCTGCTGGTGAGGTGGGAGAAGGGCGGGTTCATGCCCGCCGAGCCCTCCAGCGCCCTCATCACCTCGCTGTTCAACGAGGGCAAGGCGGCAATGGTGTTCAGCGGCCCGTGGTTCCTCGGCGAGGTGGCCGGCGACATCGAGTACGGCGTCGCGCCGCTGCCCACCATCGACGAGGCGGGCGGCAAGCCGATGCGCCCGTGGATGACGGTGGAGGGCGTGTTCGTCTCCGCGCAGTCGCAGCACAAGGACGCTGCGTTCGAGTTCGCGAGGTACGCAACCGGCGCCGAGGCCGGGAAGGTGATGGCACTCGAGGGCCGGCAGAGTCCCGCGGCGAAGGCGGTCTACGACGATCCCAAGGTGCAGGCCGACCCGGTGCTGAGCGCGTTCCGCAAGCAGGTCGAGGTGGCGGTCCCGATGCCCAACGTGGCGGAGATGACGATGATGTGGTCGCCGGCCACGACGGCGCTGAACAAGGTGAACGCCGGGAACTCGCCGAAGGAGGCGATGGACGTCGCCCAGAAGGCGCTCCAGAAGGACGTCGACGCGCTCCGGAAGAAGAAGTGAACCCGGAGCCTCCTCCAGCGTCGCGGGTGCGATTCGGCATCGGTCTCCTGCTGGGGCTACTGGTGGCCCTGGTCGGTGGCTGGGCGCTGCTCCGTGGCGCGCGCGCGCAGCTGGAGGACGACTGGACCACCCGCCGGGCGATCGTCGCGGCGAATGCGCTCGGTTCGCTGGTGGGACAGGCCGCGGACGACGCGGCGGTGCGGAAGCTGGTCACGGCGTGGCAACAGACGCACCCGGCCGGGACGCAGGTGCGGGTCGTCCGGGGCACCACCCTCGAGGCCTCGACCAATCCGGCCGACAACGGGGCGAAGGCCGCTCCGCGCCGGCTGGCCCGCGAGGAGAAGTGGCTCTACGACCAGGCCCAGAGGCTCCGCGCCGGAGTGGACAGCAACCGCGAGGGAGGAGCTCCGAAGGCCGAGATCGAGGTGGAGCGCCAGGGAGGCGCGCGGCAGGTGGCGGTTCCCCTCGAGGCGGAGGGGAAGGTGACCGGGATGGTGCAGGTCCTCGTTCCCGGGGAGCCCTCGACTGCCGGCCGGTCGCCGATCCAGGCCGTGCTCCTCCTTGTTGTCGCCCTCGTCCTGTACGGGGTCGCGGCGTGGCTCCTGCCGCCGCGAACGGCGCTCCTGGCAACGGTGAGCACCGCGCTGTTCTGCCTCGCGGCGGCGTTCTTCGTCGGCGGCGAGCTGCGAGCCCTGGGCCTCGCCGAGCGCGACGGCCAGCGGGCCCTGGCCTCGACGATGGCCGCGGAGGTCGAGCGTGCGCGGACGCTCACCGGCGCGAGCACGCTCGACGGCGGGGCGTGGGACACCGACCTCGCGCGGAAGCCGCACGGTCTGGTGAGCGGGGCGGGGGCGATCGATCGCGAGAAGGGCGAGGCCCAGGCCCAACGGGTCCGCCGCGGTGCGCTGCGGAGCCTGCTGACTCTGACCGCGCTCGGTCTGGTGGCCCTGCTGCTGGTGGGCTTCGGCGGCGCGAATCGGCTGGGGCGGGCACTGGTCACCAACCGGCAGGCCTATGCGTACATCGCCCCGGCGATCATCGGGACGACCCTGCTGGTGTTCTTCCCCTTCCTCTACGGGATCGCGCTCAGCTTCACCGACTCGAACATCTACAACACCAACCTGCCGCTCACCGAGCTGTGGGTCGGCCTTCGGAACTACGCGACCATCCTCGGCGACCTCAGCTTCATGCGCCGGGCGGCGGACGGGCACTGGGTCTTCAACTACCTAAACTTCTACTGGACCTTGCTGTTCACGGTGATCTGGACCGTCACCAACGTCGCGTGGGGCGTGTCCTTCGGGCTCCTGCTGGCGCTGGTGCTCAACACCAAGGGGCTGGCGCTCCGGCCGATCTACCGGGTGCTGCTGATCCTCCCCTGGGCCATGCCCAACTACATCACCGCGCTGATCTGGAAGGGCATGTTCCACCGGCAGTTCGGAGTGGTGAACCAGGTCCTGGCGATCCTCGGGTTCGAGCCGCTGTCCTGGTTCGACACGCCGTTCACCTCGTTCCTGACGGCGCTGGCCACAAACGGCTGGCTGAGCTTCCCCTTCATGATGGTGGTCTCGCTGGGAGCGCTGCAGTCCATCCCCGCCGATCTCTACGAGGCGGCGCGGGTGGACGGGGCGAGCCGGTGGCAGCAGTTCCGGGCCATCACCCTGCCGTCGCTGAAACCGGCGCTGGTGCCCGCGGTGATCCTCTCGGTGGTGTGGACCTTCAACATGTTCAACATCATCTACCTGGTCACGGCTGGTGAGCCGGGTGGCTCGACGGAGATCCTGATCACCCAGGCGTACAAGTACGCGTTCCAGAGGTACCAGTACGGCTACGCGGCGGCGTACGCGACCATCATCTTCGGCATCCTGCTGGTCTACGGAACCATCCAGAACCGCGTCACGCGGGCGACGGAGGCGCTCTGATGGCCCACTCGCGCCGGGAGGAGAGGACGCCGCACTGGATCCTGCACGCCTTCCTGGCGGCGACGGTCCTCTATACCGTGTACCCGGTGCTCTGGGTCCTCACCATCGCCTTCTCCGGGAAGCAGAGCCTGGCCATCGCCGACCTTCCGGCGGATCCGACGAAGCTGGATCGGTTCCGCGCAGTCGTGCCCTGGCCGACACGGTTCGCCTTCGGGAACTTCAGCTCGGTGATGGCCGATCAGCCCTTCGCCCGCTGGATGCTCAACAGCGCCATCGTCGCCATCGGGGCGACCATCGTCGGCGTGGCGCTGTCCTGCACCGCGGCCTACGCCTTCAGCCGGTTCAAGTTCCCGGGCCGCCGGTTCGGGATGATGTCCTTCCTGGTCTCGCAGATGTTCCCTGGGACCCTGACCCTCATCCCGCTCTACATCATCATCGTGCAGTGGCTGGGCCTGGGCTCGACCCTGAGCGGGCTGGTCATCGTCTACGCCACGACCTCGATCCCGTTCTCGGTGTGGATGCTGAAGGGCTACTTCGACACCATCCCCAAGGAGCTGGAGGAGGCGGCGGTGATGGAGGGGGCGGGGCCGGGAAAGATCTTCTGGAGCATCGTGCTCCCGCTGGCCAAGCCGGCGATCGCCATCACCGCGCTCTTCTCCTTCATGACCGGCTGGAACGAGTTCATCCAGGCGGCGACCTTCATGGACAAGGAGGAGATGTACACCGCCCCGGTGGGGCTCCGGTTCTTCGTCGGCGGGTTCCAGCAGCAGTGGGGCTACTTCGCCGCGGGGTCGATCATCGTGTCGATCCCGGTGGTGCTGCTCTTCCTCTACCTGCAGAAGTACCTGGTGTCGGGGCTCACTGCGGGGAGCGTGAAGGGTTGAGCGGTTTCTTCCGAGTCACGGACGATGTGAGCATTCGGGGCCGATGGCACATCGCGGAGTTGCATCTTCCTTCCGGGCGTGAGCCGCAGCTCCTTGCTGCCGATAGGGTAGGTGCGGATCGCATCCTCGCAGGAGAGGTGCAGGTCGACGGCCAGCCTCTCGATTTCACGCTCACGTCCTTCAACCTCCCCATCGTCAGTCGGCCCTTGGCTCGCTCCATGAAGGAGCTCGCTGGGACTGATCTCGAGGTTCTCCCCGTCGAACTCGACTCGCATCCGGGATACTTCGCGCTCAATCCGCTGCTCGTTGTCGAATGCCTGGACGAGAAGCGCACGCACTTTCTCAAGTGGAAGGCAGAAGACGGACGGCCTGACCGCGTCGGCCAATACAGAAGCGTGACCGACCTCTACATCGAGAGCTCTCGTGTCCCGGACCGAGCACACGTCTTCCGGGTCGCGGGATGGGAGGTGGCTCTGGTCGTCTCTGAGACGATGAGGGGCGTGATGGAGAATGCCGGAGCACGAGGCGCGGTCTTCACCGCCGTCACCTAGGCACTCGAGCCCGTCCGCGAGAGGGCTCGTCCCACTTCCGCACCTCGCCGACCGTCACTTGCCGGATTGCCCCGGCGCCGGCGTTCCGAACTCTACGCCCATCCCGGGCCGGATCGCGTCACCGCCCTCGACCGCGCGGCCCACGACGCCGCCCTCGACGACCTGGGTGACGATGACCCGGCCCACCGGCGCGCCGTCCGAGCCGAGCACCTTGCCGATCTGCATCACCCCAACGCCCTTGGTCGGCCCCTTCATCGACACCACGCCCCCGGACACGTCGGCGACCGAGAGCGCCGGGCTGGCCGGTTTCGCCGTCACCGTCGTCACCGCGACCGGCGGCGGGGCCACGCCCGACCCGTAGACGAACGGCACCTGAGCGAAGGCCCCGGTCTTCTCGTCGTACGCCCCCAGGACCTTGGCCTGGCTCATTCCGGGTGGCAGCAGCACGTCCACCACCCAGGGGTGGGCCTTCCCGCCCGCCGAGGGCGCCCCGCCGAACATCCAGGCCTCGCGCACCCCGATGACCGGCATGGTGTACGCGTCGTCGTCGTGCCTGCCGGCGATCCGGTCGACGACCGCGAAGGTCCGCTCCCAGCGTGCGCCCGAGACGTGGACCGAGTAACCCCACGCCTTCGTGGGACGACCCCCGAAGAAGCTCCAGGGAATGCGGGCGAAGATCGTCTTCCCCTGCGTCTGGAGGTTGGTGGGGAAGAGCACGCGGCGCGAGGCCTCACTCCCGAGGACGCCCTCGGTCACCGCGCGAGCCGCGCCTGGCTGCGGCGCCATCACCACCGCGTACTCCCAGGTATGCCCGTCGGCGAACGCCACCCGCCGCCCGGGAATGCACATCGACCAGCCCGACCCGGGCGTCTGGTCGGTGTCGACGTAGATGTCGATGTTCTGGAAGTAGATGTTGTTCTTGAGGTCGACCGGCGTGGAGTTGTACCGCTGCAGGCTGGGAGGGAAGCGAAAGCTCTCGCCGAGCGTCACCTCGAACACGACCTTGTCGCCCTCCTCGTGGACCGCGAAGCGGCGGAGGTCGAAATCGCCGGGCAGAAAGTCGGTGTCGCCGGGCGGCTGGTAGGTGCCGGGCCCGTTCGCGTCGCCGGCCGGGTCGTCGAAGCTGGCGATCAGCGTCCTCTCGACCGCGCGCACCGGCGAGGCGAGCAGGAGCACCGCGAGGGCGGCGAGCGATGAACCGAAGCGCACGGAGACGACCCTTCTCAGGAAAACGAGGGGCCGGCAAGGCAGCGACGCCCCGCCGGCCCCCGATGATGCCTTCAGCGACCTTCCTTCTACGGAACCTCGATGAAGGTGTTGCCGCTGCCCAGACCCGTGCCGCCGGTGATCTGCAGGGTCTGGTTGGTGAAGTCCGAGGCGCTCGCAGCCTTGGTCCCGGCCGTCACACCAGTCTTCTCGGCCACGGCGCTGCTGTCCTTGTACTCCTTGCTGTTCGGCGCGGTCCCGAAGACGAAGATGAACTCCGGCCGGTCACCCGACTTGAGCAGGCCGGGGTAGGGCGGGGCGTTCTGGTTCAGGTTCTGGGACAGGACGTAGGTGTAGATGCCGTCACCGGACGTCGCGTCCCCGTGGGTCCCGTCATCGTGGAGGTCGACCTCGCTCCAGCCCCAGGCCGAGCCCTTCACCGCCACCCGGCTGGTGTCCCAGGTGCCGGCGCCCAGGTTGTGGGTATCGATGGTCAGCCTGAGGTCGACGGTGCCGTGCGCGGGGAAGGTCTGGCCGGCCGCCGTGATCGCGGCCGTGGCACCGGCGTTCACGGTGAAGGAGCCGTTCGAGCCCACCCACACCCAGCCGCCGTTCGCGGGGTCGGGGTTGGTCGCGTCGCGCAGACCGTACTCGTAGGTCTGCGAGCCGGTGGCAGGCGGCGTCACGAACACCGTCACGCCGAGCTTGTGGTCGCCGGCTACGGCGTTGTTCGGCTCGTGACCACCCCTGTTCCAGGGACCGTCGTCGTACAGCTTGGCCCAGGGGCCGGCCCAGGTGGAATCGTAAGTGACCTTCCGGGTAGCGGTGTCGTAGAGCATCGCTCCCTTCCACTCCAGCTCCTGGCTCTGCCACTGCTTGTTGGCGGTGTCGTCGACGGTAAAGTCGACCGCCACCGTGCCAGACGGCTGCGCGAAGCCGCAGACGTTGGCGATGCTGCCGCTGCTTCCGGTGCCGCAGGTCAGCCCGCTGCTGCAGTTGCCGCACGCCAGCTGGCCACCGCAGCCATCGCTGATGCTTCCGCAGGTCGCGTTCTGCGCGGCGCAGGTGGTCTTGGTGCAGCTGCCGCCATTGTCGTCGCTGCTACATCCCGCCAGGAACGCGCCTGCCAGGATCAGGCTTCCGAGAATTTTCTTCATGCGTGGTCTCCTCCCTCGATCATGGATGCACCGGGCTGACCGGTTCCATCCGGGTCACTGCGTACACGAGACCGTGATGGGCCCGATGCCCTGCGGTTTCGCGATCGTGCTGTCACAGCTGCAAGTATCGAAGTCGTACCGGTTCTCCTGAGCCTCCGGCCCGCATCCATGGAGGTCGGTGGTCCAGGTGATCGTTCCCGTTCCCTTGGTGTTCAGATTTGCTGCGTCCTTGTTCGTTGCCTCGTCGGCCCAGCTCTCGTGGCGAAAAACGAACTCGTCGTTGTTGACATCGCGCACCTCGAGGATGCGCGAGTTCCCGGGCCACTCCTCGCTCCCGGTCCAGAGCGCGCCCTTGGTGCCCCAGGTGAACTTGTAACCGATGCGAAATACCCGTCCGCTGGCGGGGTCTCCCCTGGGGATCACGAAGGAGACGGTCCAGATGTTGTCGCCCGCGGTCTCGTCTCCATTCGATCCATCGTCGTACATGGCGATCTGGTTGGGCGTGCTCGCTCCCAGCTGGCTGTTCACCGCCGGGTCCTGGAGGACGGAATCCTTGTGTACCCAGCCGACGAAGAACATGGACTTGCCCGGCTTGTCGGTGGCCCACTTGAATCGGTCCGAGGTCCCGCAGTTCCCGTTCTTGGCGCCGGGATTGAAGTTGACGGTGAAGACGACCCGCAAATTGTTCGGGTCGGGGCACCCGGCGGGCCGGAAGAGCTGGGCGACCTCGGCGAGCTTCTGGTCGAAGGCGACTGAATCGAGATCGATCCGGCCGTCTCCGGTGTAGTCGAACTGCTGGCGCGCGATCCAGCTCGGATTCACGGCGCGCTCCTTCACCGTCCAGGTGCAGTTGTTGCCGGCCTGGTCGCAGTTGCTGGTCTCGTAGACCGGGATGTTGAAGAAGTCGGCGGTCTGCTGGCTCAGCGACGGGTCGTACCGGTCGATGATGCGGGTGACGTACCCCAGGAGGTCCTGGGTGGGGCCGGGCTCATCGAACGCCCGGTAGATGAGGGTCCTCGTCCCGAGATAGGCCGAGGGAGTCACCTGCTTGAACGTCTGCTTGTCGCCGCTGAGCCGCGCCTCGACGATCAGCGCCTCGGTGATGGCGCGCGTATCCAGCGCCACGTTGCTGACCTTCGACTCCTCGCCGATGGAAGGAACGATGGCGCGGAGGGTCAGGTTGCCGAGCAAGCTGGTCACCTCGACCATCGAGTACTTCGAGGACGGCAGCTGCACCTGGTAGTCGCTCCCGCTGGCGTCGACCTGGATGCAGTTCTTGCCGAGCTCCCACTCCCCCTGGGCGCAGGGCGCCATGGCAGTTCCGTCGGGCCCCATCGCGCCGAACTGGGAAGGCTGGGTGTCCGGCCAGTAGGAGGTTCCGCTGATCGCCGAGGCGGGCCGGGCGCTCTCGTTCCGGCCGAGGTTCCCGAAGCTCTCGATGCTGCACCCAGCGCAGAGCGCCGGAAGAAGCCACAACAAGGTTCTTTTCGATCGAACCATACGCATCACCACGCGACCTCGACGGTCCCCTTCGCGCGCCAGACGTTCCAGATCATGTTGTAGAAGCCGCCGGTCGGGTCACGGAGAAGGTTCTTGTGGAAGTACTCGACCGTGTATCCGGCCAGCACCCCCCCGAACGCGTAGGTGAACCCGGCGCGAGCCGTGTGCCGCTGCGTCCGGGCGGGGAAGAAGCCGGCGGCCTCCGAGCCGTTCCTCCCGTCCTCCGACCAGTGGCTGTACTCGTAGCCCGCGAAGACCTTCAGCTCGTTGGTGGGCTGCACCGTGACCTGCCCGAAGAGCAGCCAGGACCGGCCGATGTAGTCGTCCCTGGGGTTGCTGACGTTCCGGTTGTCCCGGTCGTAGATGTACTTGATTTTGAAGTTGAAGAGCGGGCTCCAGCCCACCGCGAGCGGCACCTGAGCGCTCAGAACGCCGATGTGCGTGTGCCGGTCTTGGTACTTGTCGTAGACGCTGCGCGGGTCCTTCCCGCGGTCGTAGACGTTGGCGTAGTCCTGATC
>JBKPMY010000121.1:0-12427 GCA_046732375.1 Myxococcota bacterium | reverse complement strand
GTCCGGAAGCGCTCGAGCCCCGAGCCGTCGGCGATGGCCGCGGCCAGCCGGCGCTCCGCGTCGGGCACGCTCGCAGCTTGCCGCCCGAGCACCAGCATCTCTCCCCCGAGCCGCAGGGTGAGCGTGCGGACGTCGTCCGGTCCAGCGCCGCGCAGGACGTCCACCGCCTCCAGTACCTCGGAGGCGTTGCCCACCGCCCGTCCCAGCGGGACATCCATCGCGGTGAGCCAGGCCACCGAAGGGCAGCCCATCGCCCAGGCCAGGTCCACCAGGGTACGGCCGAGCTGCTCGGCCTCGACGCGGCCACGCATGAAGGCACCCGAACCGACCTTCACGTCGAGCACCAGCCCGTCCAGGTTCTCCGAGAGCTTCTTGCTCAGGATGCTCGACGCGATGAGGGGGATGGAGTCCACCGTGGCGGTGACGTCGCGGAGCGCGTAGAGCCGCCGGTCGGCCGGGGCGATCTCCGCGGTCTGTCCGACGATGCACACCCCGATCTCGTCCAGCACCCGCTCTGCCTCGGCGAGCGACAGGTCGGTGCGGAGGCCCGGGATGGAGGAGAGCTTGTCCAGCGTGCCACCGGTGTGTCCGAGGCCGCGCCCGGCCACCATCGGGACCGTCAGCCCGCATGCCGCAACGAGGGGGGCGAGACAGATCGACACCTTGTCTCCGACGCCCCCGGTGGAGTGCTTGTCCACTCTCTGCGGCCCGGGGTTCCGGCGCCGGAGCCTCGTTCCCGAGCGGAGCATCGCCTCCGTCCAGGTGCGCATCTCGGCGGGCTCGAGTCCCCGGAAGAAGACGGCCATGCACAGCGCGGCCATCTGGTAGTCCGGGATCTCACCCCGGCCGTACGCGGCGATGAACCCCCGGAGCGCCTCGAGAGGCACGGGGCCGCCGTCGCGCTTGGCCCGGATGAGCTCGTAGGGAGTCATCCGGGCATTCTCACTCCGGTCGACTCAGAGCTTGTAGGCCACGCCAAACAGGGCGTTGAAGGCGAAGTTCGTGTTCGCGAAGTCTCCAAAGCCGATGTCCGGGCCGAGCCTGAGCTTGAACGTCAGCGCGAGGTTCGGCTCCAGCAGGTACTCCACTCCTCCTCCGAAGAGCAGAGGCATGTGGAAGGCGGAGAAGGTTCCGAAAGTCACCCAGAACGGGATGTCGAACGAAGCGTTGATCGTCACCTTGGGATCGATGGGAATCCCTAGCTGGACTCCTATCGGGAAGGTGATGCCGCTGGTGGTCCCTCCCCCCGTGTAGAGGAGAAACCCCGGATCGAAAACACCGGCGAGCTTGATCTTCCCGGTGTCCAGGAACTGCTTCCGGAGCGTCAGCTGGATCTTCCACTCGAAGTGTGTGGCGTTGGTGATGCCCTCGATCGCGTAGTTCAGCCACATCCGGCCGCCGATGTCGAAGGTCGGATCCAGCCCGTGGATGAAGTCGCCGACGAGCCCTGGGAATCCGACCTGACCCCGGAGCACGTTCACGCCCGTGCCCACCGTCTCGGCAGAGTCGACCGTCCAGTGGTTGGTCGTGGTCTGGGCGCTGGCCACTCCGCCCAGGCTCAGTGCGAACACTGCCGTCAAGCCGACTGCATTGAGTTTCGCAGCTCTCACATGTCCTCCCGTCACAGGTCATCAACCGCCCGGGCCTGCCATGAGGCCCGCCAGGCCAGTCCGGTACCCTCCTCGGGCTGGCACTACCCCCGTCGGTTGTCAGATGTGACGGTAGGCGGTGAAGGGGTGCGCGTACAGAAAAGAAACGAAGGCGACCACCCGCCTGCAGCCGGCGGGCCGCGCACCCGGGGAGAAACGCTCACCGGGGGCCTCCAGGTCAGAACTTGTAGGCGGCGCCGACCAGCACGTAGAGCGTGAAGGCGCTTCCGCTCGCATCGCCGGTTCCGAAGGTCGGTCCCAGCTTGACCTTCCCGGTGATGGCGAGGTTCGGCTGGATCAGATACTCGACCCCGCCCCCGAACAGCAGCGGGATGTAGAAGGCGTTGACGTCGCCGAAGGTGAAGAACAGCGGCAGGTCGAATGACGCGTTCAGGGTGAGCTGCTGGCTGAGCGGGATCCCCAGCTCCAGCCCGACCGGGATCTTCAGGCCGAACTGTCCGGGGGATGCCGCGATGATGATGCCCGGGTCGAACCTTCCGGACAGCTTCATGTTGCCGAAGTTCGTCAGCTCCTTCCGGATGCCGACCTGGGCAGTGAACTCGAAGCGAGTCCCCTGGGTCAGCCCCTCGAACGCGTAGTTGATGCCGACCCTCGCGTTCACGTCCGTCGTGCTGTCGAGGCCGTGGATGAGCCGCAGGTCGAGGCCGGGAAACCCGACCGCGCCGGCGAAGACGTTGGCTCCGGCGCCGACGGTGTAGGCCGAATCGACGCTCCAGCGCGAGGAGGGCGCGGGCGGCGCCAGCGTGTCCTGGGCCCTTGCCACATCCGCCACGGCCATCGTGAGCACTGCGCTCCAGCAGACTGCACTCCGCATCGAAGATCGCACGGCGTCGTCCCTTTCCCCGGTTGAAGATCTGCGGTCCGTCACAGCTGTGGCTGACCACGTGCAGTGGCAAGCGCCAGAAAGTCGCGTTCGAGCTCGGCCAGACGCTGCTCGCCCCGGCGCCGCGCGGCGGGCACGTCCTCGCCGGGGGCGAGCCGCTCGGGCAGCTCGAAGTAGTACTTGATCTTGGGTTCGGTCCCGGACGGACGCAGGGTGACCCGGGCCGCGCCTTCCAGCCCGTAGGCGATCACGTTCGACGGGGGCAGGGTCAGCGGCTCGCTCCGCCCATGGGAAGTCCGCGTCCGGGCCTTGTAGTCCTTCACCCACTCCACCGTCCGGCCGCCGACGCGCTCCGGGGACTCCTTGCGGAAAGCCTCCATCACCCGGGCGATGATCTCCGCGCCGCTCGCGCCTGGAAGGGTGAAGCTCCGCTGCTTCGAGACGTACACCCCGAACTCGCGCTGGATCTCCTCGAGGTAGCCCTCCACCGTCGTGCCGCGCGCCCGGGTCCACCCGGCGAGGTCGGCCATCGACAGCGCCGCGCCGATGCCGTCCTTGTCCCGGACCAGCGTCCCCACGGTGTAGCCGAGCGCCTCCTCGTAGGCGAACACCAGCTCGGCGCCGTCCTTCGCCGCGCGCTCCAGGGAGCGATTGGCGATCCATTTGAAACCGGTGAGCGTCTCGTCGTACAGCGCGCCCAGCCGGTGGGCGATCGCTCCGAGCTGAGGCGAGCTGACGATGGTGGTCATCACCAGCGGCCTCTGCCGCCGCGGCCCCTGGACGAGCAGGTAGTGTCCCAGCAGCACCCCGACCTCGTTTCCGGTCAGGGCCCGGAGCTCACCGGAGGAGTCGAGGGTGAGCACCGCCAGGCGGTCGGCGTCGGGGTCGTTGGCCAGAACGAGATCTGCCCGGGTGCGCTCGGCGAGCGCGCGAGAGAGGTCCATTGCCCCGGGCTCCTCGGGGTTCGGAAAGCGGACGGTGGGAAATGCCGGGTCGGGGTGCAGCTGCTCGGGCACCGGATGGACCCTGCCGAAGCCGGCGCGCCGGAGCGCTTCCAGGGCCAGCGGCCCGCCCACGCCGTGCATGGGCGTGTAGACGATGGTCAGATCGGTGCCCTCGCCCGGATGCAATCGAAGTGCGAGCACCCCCTCGAGATAGGCCTGGTCCAGCTCGGGTCCGATGTCCCGGAGCAGCCCGTGGGCGCGGGCATCGGACGGGTCGGCGAGCGGAATTTCCCGCGCCGGGCCCACCCGGGCGATGGCGGCGGCGATCCCCACGTCGTGCGGCGGGACGATCTGCGCGCCGTTCCCCCAGTACACCTTGTACCCGTTGTACTCCGGCGGGTTGTGGCTGGCGGTGACCATCACCCCCGCCGAGGCGCCGAGGCGTTCCACCAGGAAGGCGCACAAGGGCGTGGGCGTGAAGCCGGGACGCACCAGCGCCGGGATGCCCGCGGCAGCGAGCACCGCGGCGGTATCCTCGGCGAACTCCTTGCTCATGCGCCGCCCGTCCCGCGCCACGACCACGCCTCGCCGGGCGGCATCCGGGACGTTGGCAAGGAGGTACGCAGCGAGGCCCGCGCTCGCGCGACGCACGACCGCCCGGTTCATCCGGTTGGGGCCTGCTCCCACGACCCCGCGCAACCCCGCGGTGCCGAACTCGAGCGTTCCCGCGAAGCGGTCCTCGAGCTCGGTGAAGTCCTCCGCGGACAGCAGGCGCTGCAGCTCGGCGCGCGTCGACTCGTCGGGGTCGGCCGCGCTCCACGCGTCCACCTGCTGGATGAGCCGGGAGCGGTCGGTCATCGGAAGTCCGTCGGCCCGCGGCGGGTGGGGCCGTGGTGCGGCCGGTCGCGCTTGCCCTGGCAGCTCACGCAGAGCTCCGCGAACGGCATGGCCTTCAGCCGGCCCCACGGGATGTCCTCTCCGCACTCCTCGCAGGTGCCGGCCTCGTCGGGAGCTCGATCCAGCTTCTCCAGCGCGTGCTGCGCCCTTCCCAGCGCGTCACCTGACGCGCGATTCCTGTCCGAGGCGATGGCCTGGAGCATCTCGTTGAGCGGTTGCTCGTCCTCGTCACCGCCCACCCGGGCCTCGTCGGTACGGTTCGGGGCGATGCGCCGCGTCCCCTTCGTCGACACCTGGCTCACCAGCGCCTGGAGAGCGCGGCGAAGTGTCCTCTTCTGAGCGGCCGTCAGCCCCATGGAGCTCCCGGGCCCGGCCTTCTAGCGCGCCGGGGGCCGAGGTCCAGCGTCGAAGTGCGTTCACCCAGCGGTTCGCCCGGTGCGTCCGCGAATGAATCCGATGACGAACAGCACGACCGCGAGCACCACCAACACGTGGATGGCGCCGAAGGTGACCTTGAGGGCGAGGCTCGCCAGCCAGATCACCAGGAGCAGCCCGCCAAGCGCGAAGAGCATGGAACACCCCGTGATTCGCAGTTCAACAAGCAAGCTGTGTTCGACCGGCGATGCCAGCAACCGCTGCGGGACGACGGCGGGGTACGGCCGTTCAGCCTCGCACCTCAAGCAACCAGGCTCGGTCAGCCGTGGGTCAGCCCTCGAGCAGTGCGAGCGAGGTCGACGCTCCGAGGCGGCTGGCACCGGCGGCGATGAGTGCCCGGGCCTGCGCTGCAGTTCGAATTCCGCCGGAGGCCTTCACCCCCAGCTGCTCGCCCACCACCGCGCGCAGGAGCACGACGTCCTCGACCCGCGCGCCGGGGCCGTTGAACCCGGTGGAGGTCTTCACCGCGTCGCACCCCGCCGCCACCGCGAGCCCTGCCCCCAGGACCGCTGACCGCGGGGGCAGGAGACCCGTTTCCAGAATCACCCTGACCGGCACGGGAGCGAGCGCGGAGACGAGCGCCCGGAGCTCGGCGAGCACCGGTTCCACCTCCAGCTCCCGGAGGTGACCGAGCGGGGCGACGACGTCAACCGCGCACGCGCCCTCGTCGGCGGCCCGGCGGGCCTCGAGGAGCTTGATCTCGGTCAGGTGCGCGCCGTGGGGAAAGCCGATCACCGAGACTGGCTCGACCTCGGCGTCGCCCAGGGCCCGGACCAGCGCGGCCACGTGAACAGGATGCACGCACGCGCCGCCCAGCCCGTGCACGCGGGCTTCCTCGGCCAGGATCTCGATCTCCCGCTCGGTGGCGTCCGGTCGGAGGAGCGTGTGATCGATGTACGGCGCGAGTGCTCCCGGGGAGCCGAGGGCGGCAGGCGCCTGCGGTCCCGAGGGACGCTGGGGGGCGGGACCTCCGGCGCGACGCAGGCCCACGCTCCGGGCAGCGGGTGGCGGCCCATGGCCGGACCATTCCCGCACGGCCTCCACCCACGCATTCACCACCGCAGAGGCCATCAGAGCGCCGCGGTGAGGACCAGCGGAATCTCCACCTCGACGTCGTCACCCTCGAAGGAGGGGAACACCAGCCGCCTCGCACGGGACTTCAGGCAGCTCCCGAGGTCGGACACGTCGATCTCCTTCCGGTCGAGGCGCGCCTGCTTCACCGTGCCCGACGCACCCACCGTCGCCACCAGGTTCACCTTTCCGCCGCGGAAGTTCGGCGTCCGCTTCAGCTGCCGCTCGATGCAGGACTGGAACGCCTGGCCGCTCTGGGCGACCACCTTGGCCAGGGCCTGCTGGTTCGGGCCAGCGCCAGACGACGGGGACGCGGCGGCGTGCGCCAGGGTGGGCACCGCGGTGGGTCCCACGTCGGCCTTCCGCGTGTCTGCGTAGAGCTTCTTGAGCTCCGGGGAGGGCGGGGACTCCGGCTTCGGGGGCGCCGGCGCGGGAGCGGCCGCCGGCGGGGGCTTCGGGGCGGGGGCGCGGGCCTCGCGGGCAGGGGAAGGTGCCGCCGGGCGCGGTTTGTTCCCGAGGAGGAGGTCCTTGAGCCCGCGGACGCCCTTCGCGGAGAAGACCGGCTCCTTGACCGAGGCGCCGGTCGCCGGGTCGACCCGCGGCACCTCGAGCGGGAGCACGCTCAGGCTCGAGAGGGCGTAGAGCCCGGCGACGGGAACGACCATCACGAGCAGCACCGCCAGCAGCACCTTCCAGGCGGGGTTGCGGCGGGCGAGACCGGAGGCCTTGAGGTCATCGTCATCGACGCCCGGACGATACTTCCGGATCGCCGATGCAACCGCGGTGCTCCGCGTGATGGTGGCGCCGGGGGCCGTGGCGTGCTCGGGCAAGGCGGTCCGGGGGGCCAGCGCGCCGGAGAGCATCGCCTCCACCGCCCGCGAGTCCATGGGCCGGGACACGGTCAGGTCGAGGTCGCTGAAGAGCTGCGACAGGTCGGCGGTGCTGGCCGGCTTCGGGGGGCGGGTCGCTGCCAGCGGGTGCGAGAGCTCGGGCAGGGTCTCCGCCCGCCGCCACTCGGCCATGCCCTCGGCCCACACGAAGGTCTTCCCGGTCACCTCACCCGCCCGGATCAGCCGCTCCAGGGGCTCCAGGGGCATGGGACCCACCTGGGAGCCCCGCACCATCGCGAACCAGCTGACCTCCAGCGGCTCGTCGCCGGCCGGCATGGGCACGTCCACCGTGGCCTGGCAGGTGGGACAAGCCACGCGCAGTCCGGGGGAGGCCTCGCCCTCGAGCAGGAGGGGCTGTCCACAGCTGTCGCAGAAGAAGGTCAAGGCGGCCGGGAGGGGGCCCATCGTACGGCGTTCCAGCGTTGACTTGGGAGGCACCGGACGCCTACATCGCCGCCTCGTTTCCCCTCTGCTCCGAAGGAACAGGTGAGTCGATGCCGGCGAAGGACCTCGGGAACAAGCACGTCTGCTTCAAGTGCGGGACGAAGTTCTACGACATGAGAAAGCCCGAGGCGGTCTGTCCGAAGTGCGGTGCGGACCAGAAGGACAGCCCCGCCAACCGCCCCGCGCCCGAGCCCCGCCGGGGCCGGCTGGCCGCGGTCCCCCGCCCGCCGGAGCCCGCACCGCCCGAGCCCGAGGCCGAGGCCGAAGACGAGGCGGAGGACCTCGATAGCTTCGACGACGACGAGGACGTCACGCCGGACGACGAGGACTGAGCCCCCGTTTCGCGAGCCAGTCGCGCACCGCGTGCCCCGTCCCGAACGGCCAGGGGCGCAGCTTCTCGGGTCGGATGCGCTTGTACCCGGCGAGCTCCGGCCCCAGCCGCACCTCGCCGCGGGCCTCCACGTGGTAGGCGACGATGAGCTCGTTGCGCTGGGGGAAGGTGTACACGCCGATGGGGGCCACCACCGTTCCCTCCAGCCCCAGCTCCTCCCGCAGCTCCCGGAGCGCGGCCGCCTCGGGCTCCTCGTCGCGCTCCAGGAACCCGGTGACCAGGCCGTACCAGGACTCCGGCCATCCCACCGACTGGACCAGGAGGACGTCGCCCTCGTGCTCCACCAGCGCGGCCACCACCGGGAGCGGGTTGTCGTAGAAGACGAAGCCGCAGTCCGTCCCCGGGCAGGCGAGGCGCTCGCGCCCAGCCTTCTCCAGCGAGGCCAGCGGTGTGGCGCACCGGGGACAGAAATGCATCGTTCCTCCCATGATCCCCAACGACGTTGGCACTGCGAGCGCTTCGTTGCTACAAGGCCGCGGCGCCGGTACGAGAGCGGCAGGAGGCAGCTCAGCTTTGCAGGAACGATTGAAGGCCCTGGCCGATCTCCAGAAGGTGGATCTGGAGATCCTGGCCCTCCGCAAGTCGGCCGAGGTCTACCCGCGGCAAATGGGAGAGCTGGAACGCGAGCTGTCCCTGGCGAAGGGCGAGGTCGAGGCCGAGCGAAACAAGCTCCTCGACGTGGAGCGACAGCGGCGAACCCTGGAACAGAACATCGCCGAGGAGAAGGAGAAGGTCCGCAAGTGGGAAGCGCGGCTGTCCGAGCAGCGCTCCACCCGCGAGTACGCCGCGCTGGCCCGGGAGATCGACATCGCCAAGAAGGCCAACGCCACCATGGCCGAGGAGCTGGTCGAGCTGGGGAAGATCCAGGCCCAGCTCCGGGAGCTGGTGAAGGGCAAGGACCAGCAGTACGCCGCCAAGGTCGCTGACGTGGGCGGGAAGCTCAACGAGCTCCGGGCGAAGGTGGCCGGCTTCGAGGGGCAGGTGAAGGAGCTGGAGACCAAGCGCGCCGAGGTGGCGAGAGGCGTCCACCCCCCGCTGCTCTCCCGCTACGAGACGGTGCGGAGGCGCCGCTCGCCCGCGCTGGTGACGGTGGTGGCCGGGACCTGCCAGGGCTGCAACATGAGCGTGCCGCCGCAGCTCTTCAACACGCTGAAGACCACGCTGGAGACGGACATCTGTCCGTCTTGCCACCGCATCATCTGCGCGCCGGAGGCCATCGAGCCGCCGCCGGCGAAGAAGGAATGAGCGGGCAGCGCCCCTCCCTTCCCGAGCTCCTCCGGGTCATCGCGGAGGAGGAGAGCCTCGATCGCACCCTGGCTCGATTCCCGGGCCTGTCCCGGACTGACCTGGTGGGCGTGCTGCTCGGGCGCCCTGCCCCCTCGCACCCTCCACCGCGCACACACCCTGCCGGTCCCGTCCACATGGTCGAGCCGCATCGCAAGCTCCGGGTGGCCTCGGATGGCGCGGCCCGCGGAAACCCCGGGCTGGCCGGCGCGGGGGCGGTGATCTGGGACGAGCAGGGCCGGGTCCTGGAACGCCTGGGAAAGTTCCTGGGGCGGCAGACCAACAACGTCGCCGAGTACCAGGCCCTGCTCCTGGGGCTGCGGCGCGCGCACGAGCTCGGGGCAGAGGAGGTGGAGGTGGTCGCCGACAGTGAGCTGATGATCCGCCAGCTCTCCGGCGCCTACCAGGTCCGGGCCCCGGCGCTCCGCGAGCTGCACGCCGAGGCGCTGAGCCTGCTGAAGGCGTTCCGCAAGGTGAAGCTGGTGCACGTCCCCCGCGCGCAAAACGTCGAGGCGGACGAGATGAGCAACCGGGCCATCGACGAGAAGATGTAGGGCTCTCCTTCGAGCCTCTCAGGAGAGCCTTCGAAGGACGTAACCCGGGGCCGGCGCTCAGCGGATGGGCCGGATGCAGCCGCTGAACGTGCCGTTCGTCCGGTGCGGAAGGCCGAGCTCCGTGCAGACCTCGGCGATGACCTCCGGCGTGAAGAAGTAGTTCCAGATGCGGGCGATGCGGCCGCTCTCGGGGTCGACGTCCACGCGGGTGACGGCGCGCACCGCCTCCGTCCCGTCGCGGTGCTGGTACCAGGAAAGGAGGAGCGGCTCGCCATGGACCTGGCGCAGCTCCAGCCGCGCGGGCCTGGGGAGCACGCCCTGGACGAAGCGCGGGTCGATGCCGTCGCCGCGGCCACCATCCTCGGGGGCGGCCATCCGGGCGCTTCCGAGGAGCATGCCGGGCAGCACGGTGGTCCGGGCCTTCTCCCGCCCGTGGACCAGCGACGCGTTCACCACCTCGACAGCCGCGTCGTCGAGTAGCAGCTCCGCCACGCGGTCCAGATCCCCGGCATTGAAGGCCGCGCAGAAGGCGTCGAGGGCGGCGGGGACCGGCGTGCGTTCGGTCTCGACGTCGGGCTCGGCGAGCTTCCCCCGGCCGCGGTGCAGGGCCGCCTTCACCGCGCCGACGGACGTGGAGAGGATGTCGGCGATGTCCTCGAGCGGAAGGTCGAAGGCGTCCTTGAGGACCACCGCCGCTCGCTCCTGAGGCGAGAGCTGGACCAGGAGGGTGCCGGCGGCCTCGCGCACGTTCCTGGACGGTGCACCGCCCTGGGTGTCCGGCGAAGGCGGCGTGGGCGTGCGGCGGCGGACCCGGTCGATCCACAGGTTCGAGGCCACGCGGAACATCCACGCGCGCAGGTCCCTCGGCGGTTCTTGCAGCGCACCCAGCGAGGCGAAGGCCCGGGCGAACGCGTCCTGCACCAGGTCCTCGGCGTCCCAGGGGCTGCGCGTGAGGTTCCGGCAGTACCGGTAGAGAATCGGGCGGAGCGGCTCGATCTCCGCCTGGAAGTCGCGCCAGGCAGCCTGGATCGCCCGGGGGGTCGTGTCGTCGTTCATGTCGGGAGGACGGAGGAGAGGAGCCGGAGGATACGGGCCGGGCCAGGGAGCCGCATCCGCTCGCTGCGGGGACCGTGTTCGATGCAATCCCCTGTCCGGACGCGCGTCAGCTGGGCAAGCAGGAACTCCAGTTCGTGTTCGACCGACTTCGACAGCTCGTCCGGGCACACCCGGTGGCAGCCTTCTACGCGCTCGCGTTTCCCCTCTCATGGCGCGCGTACCTGGTCGCGCTCCTTCGACCGGGAGGCGAACTGGGCCTCGACCCGTACGGGCCGCTGATCGCTGCGGTCGCGGTCACCGCGCTGGCCGGAGGACTGGAAGGGCTGAAGGACTGGAGCCGGACCCTGCTCCGCTGGCGGGGGGCGCCGGCGCTCTACCTCTTTGCGCTGCTCATCCCGTTGCTCATCACACTGGTCGGAATCGGGGCCAACGTGGCGCTGGGCGCGAGGCCGCCTCCGGCCGCGAGCTGGGCATCCTGGCCCTCGCTCCTGGTCGCCTTTCCACTGGTGATGGTCCTCGGGGGCCCGCTCGGAGAGGAGCCCGCCTGGCGCGGCCTCGCGCTCGCCAAGGTCGCGGAGCGCCGACCCATGTTGCAGGCGAGCCTTGCGGTCGGCGTGGTGTGGTGTGCCTGGCACCTGCCGCTGCTGCTCGCGCGTCCGGGGGAGCTCGCGCCTGGCCTGCTCGGCATCCTGTCGGCATCGGTGGTGCTGGGCTGGCTGTACCAGCGCTCGAATGGCGTCGTCCTCCTGCCGCTGCTGATGCACACGGCGCAGAACACGTTCGGCGGGGAGTTCGCCGGCCCGATGTTCAGTGGCGCCGACGTGACGCGCCTGTCCTGGCTCCGCGCCGGCCTCTATCTCGTGACCGCCCTGGCCCTCATCCTCCGGGATGCGCGGTTCCGGGTCTGGTCCATTCAGCGTCCGCGGGAGCTTCCGGCTCCGCGCATCGCTGCCTGACTTCGGGTCCAGCGAGACCTACCGTCGTGCAGGGGGCCCGGGTGGCGCCCACGCCCGGGGCGCGATAAGGCATGTTTGCCGGAGTGGCCCGGGTGAACGCCGGCTGCCGCAGCACGGGGCAGCGGGAGGAAAGTCCGAGCTCCACAGGGCAGGGTGCTGGCTAACGGCCAGTCGACGCGAGTCGAAGGACAGTGCCACAGAAAACAGACCGCCACGGGACGCCGGCGACGGCGCCACGCGGCAAGGGTGAAACGGTGCGGTAAGAGCGCACCGCGGTCAGGGTGACCTGACCGGCACGGCAAACCCCACCCGGAGCAAGAGCCAGCAGGGAGCGTTCCGTCCCACCCGGGGCGGAACAGGGGCTGCCCGCCCCCATCTCCCGGGTCGCTCGCTGACGAGGCTTCTGGGCAACCAGGGCCCTAGAGGAATGTTCGCCGCCCGCGCGGGGGAGACTCCGCACGGGAACAGAACTCGGCTTACAGGGCCACTCCGGCTTTTTTGTCAGCCAGCCACGGGCAGCTGCACCAGCAGCACCCGGTCGTTCCCGTCGGTGCGGACCGCCTCCGGATTCCGCACCTTCATCCGTCCGTTCGTCGAGGGCAGCCACAGCCCGACGAAGACGTTCACCGCCCGGGACCGCCATCCCTGCGGCAAGCTCAGCGCGAACTCGTCCTGGACCACCTCGCCGGGCTTCCAGCTGGTGGTCGGCATCCGGAGAGAATGGTCCGCGTTGAGCCGCTCGCCGCGTCCCTCCGCATCCTCCACGTGCACGAAGACCTGCCAGTCCTCGGTGGTGGGCTTGATGGCCCGGAAGACCAGCACGACCCGGGTGCTGTCGCCCGGGGTCAGCGATGGCGGGGCGAAGGTCGCGCCGACCAGCTCGCCGAGGTCTCCCAGGACCGCGCCGTTCTTCACCGGCACGGGCTTCACCTGTCCACGGGAGGCCTGCACGGCCGCCCCCGTCTTCTCGGAGGTGGGCGCCTCGACGATGCAGGCAGGGAGGAGGCTGAGC